>JAZSGR010000065.1:0-19971 GCA_045532825.1 Victivallaceae bacterium
TGCGCCTGTGCCGGTTTGGTCGTGTACAAAGGTACACTTCCACACCGTACTCGGCGCAAAACTCGACCTTGCTCCACGCTGCATCCACCGATCGCAACCGTACTCGGCGCAAAACTCGACATTGCTCCACGCTGCATCCACCGATCGCAGACAGAACCGTGTCTTGAGCTTGAAAAAAACATGCGGTGTGATATATTTTAATTGAGAAAAACATATCTGAATAAGGATAAAATATAAATTTTTCACAAAATTTCGGACATTATCGATTGTTTGTATTCGGGGAGATAAAGACAGAACGCCGTACCTTTGCCGACTTCCGATTCCAGATGTATCCAGCCGTGATGATGACTGACTGTACCGTAGACCATGGATAACCCCATACCGGTTCCGACTCCGACCGGCTTGGTAGTGAAAAACGGCTCGAACACTTTGGCTTTGACTTCATCGGTCATGCCGCTGCCGTTGTCACGGATCTCAATAAACAGATAGTTTTCCATATCGGCATCATGAATATCCGCAGGCGGAGCAAAGGGATATCCGGAATCTGCCGCCCTGCCGACTGATATATATATGTTGCGCTCATCCCGTTCTCTGGTGGCATCCACCGCGTTGATGAACAAATTTATCAATACCTGCCTCATCTGTACTGCATCGCCCTGAATATGCCAACTGCCTTCAGCAATGTTCCGGTGGATATTCACCTGGGTACCGGCATGCGGACCAAGCAGCATTTCAGTATCTTCAAACAGCTTGCGTATATCAAGATCGGAGACCACATATTTACCTTTTCTGGCAAATCCCAGCAGCTGACTGGTCAGATGCCCTGCCTGTTCCGCGATTTTTCCGACCCGATCCAGGCGTTTGCACAGATCCTGATTGCCGGCATTCTTTATCATTGCCATATCGATATGACCGAGGATGGAATGGATACAGTTGTTGAAATCGTGAGCAACTCCTCCTGCCAGCACACCGAGCGATTCCAGACGCTGGGCATGGAAAAGCTGTTCGGTAAGTGCCTGTTTTTCGGCGGCGGATCTGAGTTCTTCGGTGATATCGTGTCCCACCAGCACCATGAGAGTATTGTTGTTGACTTCTACCGGAGTAAGCGAGTTGTCGATCTGTCTTACATTATCCGAATCAGGATCAAGTTCGCATTTGAAACGTATCGGATGATCCGGAAGGGTGTCAAGGCTCAGATCCTCCGGTTCCGTGATACGCACCCGCGAAAAAAGTTTGAAGCCGATCAGGTCCTTGCCCGGTTTTCCGAGGATATTGGCGGCAGAAAGATTAAGGTCACATATCCTGCCGTCCCGGTCAAGCATGACGATGCATTCGGTGACGTTTGCCAGCACTTTCTGGTAACGGTTTTCCCACTCGCGGATATTTTCTTCAAGCTCCTTGGATTTGCCGTAGCTTCCGAAAAAGGCAAAAAACAGATCAAGCGGACTGGTCTCGCCGGAGACTTCTTCGGTATCCAGCTTGGACATATAGATCCAGATAAGGACACTCAGCCAGAGGTTGACCAGCGCACGGACGAGCTGATTTCCGTCAAAAACGGTTATCTGCATGCCGGTCCCCAGACGCATTATCATCAGCGGCAGAAGTGCGGCAAACTGTGCGGCAAAAAGAGCTCCGGAAACTGCCCAGAAACGGTGCAGTTTCCAGTTGTGCAGTCTGGTGTACGCCGCAGGAACTATGAAGAAATCAGCCAGATGCAGCAGTGTGGCAAGATTTACTTCACGCCGTACGGAGTTGAGCAGAAAATCGACAGTCGAACCTGACAGACCGCTGGAAATGGAATAACCTATCCAGTTGCACTGCAGACTGGTGAGTTCACCGAGATAGATGTAAAATCCGAAAAGCACCGTGACTCCGATAATAAGATGCTGCGCAGATAAAGTCCCGAGAGTGATATACATCACCAGATAAGCTCCGAGAACCGGAAGATAACATACCATGTCTCCGATCTTGAAATCCAATTTGCTGTTTATCACCCCGTTGATCTCCGCCGCATTGAGCAGATAGGCGAGGATCAGCAGAAAACCGATCGCCATGTAAAACGGTCCTCTGCCTATGGCGCGACGCTGCTGGAAACAGACCAGCAAAGCAATGAACACAAAGGTCATTTCCAGAAAATTCAGCAGCCAGGCATAAAGCATTTCAAACATTTTTATTCAGTCTCCGTTCTCTGATACGGTTGAGGTGTCCGGTCCTTTTCCACAGCTGGTAAGCGTTCCAGGAGTTGTGCCATATCACGTAAAAAGCCGGTCCCAGGGCGGCGGCAGGCGAGGCGTAGGTCAGGGCAAGATAAATGGTGAGTGTGGTATTCTTCTGACCGAGCGACTGGGAGCTTTCAAGAAAAAGTCTTTTACCGCCGATGATCCTGCCGGTGATAAATCCCAGCAGACAGAGCACCAGGGAAACTGCGGCGATCAGACACACTTCACGCGCACTGCGGCTGCCGGAGTAGAGAAAATCCGCAGCTTTGGCAATGATGAGAAAGATCGCCGCCACCCAGATATAGAAAGCGCATTTGACCGATGCTCTGATGAACGGTTCCTGATTTTTTACGAATTTGCGGAAAAGCGTCACTCCGGCAAACGGAATGCCCATGACGAACAGCAGACTGCCGATGACGTGCAGAAATAATCCGGAGGTCTCCGCTCCGACCGCCAGCGGTATCAGCCACGGAAGCAGTGCCGCCATACCGAGATTGGTGAGCAGAAACGAGGACAGCACAAATTCCGCCCTGCCGCCGAGCATGATGGTCACGGCACTGGCGGCGGTCGCTGTCGGAGTTATTCCGGTGAAAAACGCCGCCTCCGCCGTGATCGGCATTCCGGCAAAACGGAACACTGCCCACGGCAGGATGCCCAAAAGCAGATTGCAGATGAAAATCAGCCAGTGCTCACGGCGCAGCGGACGGCGTACTGACCGCACATTGAGCAGCGAAAAAAACATCATCAGCGCAATGAGATAGCGTGTAAGTCCGCTCAAAGCCGATGCCTGCGGAAAACAGAAGCCGGCGGCAAAAGCTGCAAAAAGAGCAATGGTTTTGATTTGATTTTTCATATATCCAGATGTTTTTCAACGGCTTCCAGCAGATCTTCAGCCACTTCAAATCCGGCTTCGGCAGCTCTGGAAACATATTTCGGACCGTAACCGGTCTTGAGCAGTATCGACTGTTTCACCCCGGCATTCCTGCCGGATTCAAGATCCGAAAACTTATCACCTGCCATAAAAGAATTTTTTATATCTATATCCAGCTTTTCCGCCGCTTCAAAAAAGAGTCCGGGAGCGGGCTTGCGGCAGGAACACTCACCTGTGAAATCCGGATGATGACAGCAGGTGAAAAAGCCGTCGATCTTCTCTCCGTATTCCGCCAGCAGTTCCTGAAGTCTGCCGTGGCAGAGATCCACATCTTTTTCAGTAAACATGCCGCGTGCCACGCCGGACTGATTGGTGAGAACTACTGCAAGCATACCGTTTTCATGGATCTTTCTGATCGCCTGCGGTACATTCTTTTCCAATTCGACCAGTGCGGGGTCGTGCAGATAACTGATCTGACGGATGACTACTCCGTCACGGTCAAGAAAAAAAGCCTTTTTACTCACTTGAAACACTTTCCTCCGGTCTCGAAAACAGCGGAGACCGGATCTGACTCAAACAATTTTCTCATCTCTTCCGCTGCCGAGTGCCTGGCAGACTTGTCATCGAACACCGCGATAAGAGAAGAGCCGGAACCTGATACCATTACCCGCAGCGCACCGCAGAAGCAAAGCTCTTTGCGGATGACTTCAAGCAGCGGAAATTTTTCATATAACGCATACTCAAGATCATTGTGCATCCTGCCGGCAAGAGACGGGATATCCCCTTCAGACAGAGCCGCATAAAGCTCTTCCGCCGCCTCCGGGGATGCCGGAGATATCCGCTGCTTATCCAGGTTGCAGTATGCCCATTTTGCACTCACCGGAAAACCGGGGAACACAATAAGCAGCGGAGGCAGTTCTTCCGGTTCCGGATAGCGGATGCGCTTTTCCCCGATGCCTGAAGCTTTCACCAGTCCGGGATCAAGGAAGAACGGAACATCCGCTCCGATACCGGCTGCGATCCCGGCAAGTTTTTCACTGCCGAACCAGCGGTACTGCTCCTCAAGCATACGCAGAACCGTTCCGGCATCGGAACTTCCGCCGCCCAATCCTGCCGCAGAGGGGATACCCTTTTCTATAAAGATCTCCCAGTGCGGCACGATATCTGCGGCATCAGCATAGGCTTCCGCCGCTTTTCCGGCAAGGTTGGCAAGATCGCACGGAATATCCGCCCGGTCACAGGAGACCCGGATGCCGGGAACCGAATCAAAGTCGATACTCACCGTATCCGACGGATACTCAAGATACTGGAACAGTGTCTCTATATCATGATATCCGTCAGGTCTTTTACCGGTAACTTTGAGAAACCAGTTGATCTTGCAGCCGTTGCGGACAGTCTTTTTCATGCTTATTTCATCTCTTCCGGAGAACAGGGGGCGAATTTGAAGCCGTACTGTTCATTATATCTGCGTGCTTCACGCTCGATGGCGACCGCCATGCGCAGCGCACGCAATCCCTGTTCGCCGGGGACTTTCGGCTGACAGACCACTCCGGTCTCGCGGGTCTTGCGGACCGCTGCCATGAAGTCTTCGAGTTCGGCGGCAAGGGCGTTTTTATCATCCAGATCGACATCTTTTCTGGCAAGGCCCAGACGGTTGCGCTTGAGAACCATGCCGAAATGTTTGCCGTAGTCCATGGAGATGTAGCAGTCATCCTGGAACACGCGGAAACGGCGCAGCGGCTCCTGACTCACCCGGCTCGCAGTAAGACTTGCACAGCTGCCGTTGACAAATTTGATACGGGCATTGACAATATCCTCAGTGCCGCTCAAAACCGGAATGCCGACCACATCGATGCGCTCAACATCAGCTTTGACCATAGTGAGAACAAGATCGATATCGTGGATCATCAGATCCAGCACAACGCTCACTTCGGTGCCGCGGCGGGGCATACCGGGACGCGGCGGCGGATACTGTGCCAGACGGTGGGCTTCGATGAAACGGGTGGCGGCATGGTATTTTTCCAGAAAATCCATTGCCGGATTGAAACGTTCAACATGACCGACACCGAAGACCACATTGTTTTTCTTCGCGGTTTCGACCATGAGTTCCGCCTCTTTGATCGAAGAAGCGATGGGTTTTTCCACCAGCACATGTTTGCCCATTTCCAGAAGTGGAACAGTCGCCTGGGCATGGTAATTTGCCGGAACTGCAACGCTCAGGGCATCACATTTTTCAGCAAGTTCCTCCCATTTTTCAAAGACTTTGAGGTTGAATTCGGCACCGACTTTTTCAGCGGTTTCTTTCTGCACGTCGAAAATACCGACAACTTCAGCATTGGGACTCTGGGCATAGAGTCTGGCATGATGACGTCCGAGTGCACCGACGCCGATAACTCCGACTTTCAATTTTTCATTTTCCATGGAAATTTACCTTTATTTATCTTTTCTTCAGTGCCTTGGCACCGATATCTTTACGGCAGTATGCGCCTTCAAAAGAGATCTCTGCGACGCCCTTGTAGGCATTGGCGATGGCATCAGCGATATCTTTGCCGAGTGCGGAAACACCCAGTACCCTGCCGCCGGCAGAAACGATTTTTTCATCTTTGAAAGCGGTTCCGGCGTGAAACACCACGGCACCGGTCGCGGCGGCGGCATCGAGTCCGGAAATGACTTTGCCTTTTTCGTATTTTCCGGGATAACCGGCGGAAGCGATCACCACTGAGACCGCAGGTTCAGGACGCCAGGAGATCACAGCATTTGCCAGATCGCAGGTCGCTGTTTTGTAAAGCACATCGGCAAGATCGCCCACAAATCTGCGCATCACCGGCTGGGTTTCAGGATCGCCGAAACGGACGTTGAATTCCAGCACTTTGGGTTCATCATTTTCGATCATCAGTCCGACGAAGATGACTCCGCGGAAGTGAAGGTTTTCTGCCTGCACACCTTTCAGGAAGGGTTTCAGTATTTTTTCTTCGATGCGCTGCGCCACGGTTTCATTGACCACCGGAGCGGGGGAATAGGCTCCCATTCCACCGGTATTAGGTCCCTCATCGTTGTCAAAAATGCGCTTGTGATCCTGGGAAGGAGCAAGAGACACTATGGATTTACCGTCGCAGAGAGCAAAGATACTTGCCTCCTCGCCGGTGAGCATCTCCTCGATGACCACTTTGGCTCCGGCTGAGCCGAATTCGCCCTCAAAACACTGATCGGAGAATGCGACCGCTTCAGCTTCGCTCATGGCGACCAGAACGCCTTTGCCGGCGGCAAGACCGTCGGCTTTCACCACGATGCCTTTGACACCGGAAGCAAATTCTTTTCTGATATAATCACGGGCACCTGCCGCATCGGTACAGGCGCATCCGCGGGCGGTGGGGATACCGTATTTTATCATGAATTCCTTGGCGAAATCCTTGCTGCCTTCCAGCATCGCCGCCTGCCTGTCAGGACCGAAAACGGTCAGGCCGCGGGCGCGGAAAACATCCACGACTCCGGCACAGAGCGGAGCCTCGGGACCGACGACTGTAAGATCGATATTGTTTGCTTCTGCGAAATCAGCAAGTTTTTCCAGTTCATCGACCTGGATATCCACACATTCCGCCGCCTGTGCGATACCGGCATTACCGGGTGCACAGTACAGTTTTTCCACTGCCGGACTTGCTTTGAGTGCCCAGGCAAGAGCATGCTCGCGTCCGCCTGAACCGATGACCAGAACTTTCATAAGAAACCCCCAAAAAAGTTTTATGTGATGATGTTGATTTGTTAACGGACAACGACCTTTCCGTCATAAGAAAGATCGTAAAAATTTTTATTTTCCCCCGTTCTCCGGGAATTTATGATCGTACTCTGTAAAGCCCGGAGCATGAACTGCAATCCCCGGTTTCTGACCGGAATGATGACCCGGCATACCGGGAATTTGAGATAACGCAGACGTATATCCATTACTTTCGGATCATTCATGTCTATCCGGTGGATCCTGATGTCGGGGAAGTTGCGGACGGTCATCATTATCAGAGCCATTGCGTTTTCCGCACCTTTTACAACTGTTCCGGGTTTGACTCCGGAAAGACTTACACCGTATATGACCGGCAGAGTTCCGGAGGTCTTCATCGTCTGCATCCCCGGCATTATCACTGCATTGCCGTCCACCACCCACGGGGAAAGCGGACTGTTGAGTTTGGCGCGCGGGACCCTTTCGGTCACTTTCAGGACCAGAGTATCCGGCAGTACCCGGATCACGGAACAGTTTTCCACATTGGGGATCTTTATGATTTTCTGCCGGATCTCATGCGGATCAAGAGCAAACAGATTGGTTCCGGTACGGAGATCGATCTTACGCGCCAATTCTTCCGGATGCTCTTTCCAGTATCCGGCACCGTTCACCCGTATTTCGTGCAGGACCAGCCGGGGATTGGCATCAAAAAGTGCGCGCCAGGCAAAAAACATTCCTGCCGACACCGCTGCCGCCGCCAGCAGAAACAACAGTGCCGCAATCATCGCTCTGCGCAATTTTTTGCGGTCGTCTGCGGTCGTTTTTTTGGATACGGGCTGCTTTGCAACTGCCATGGTTCACCTTCAATATTTTCTGCGCTGCTGCTCTTCACGGAGCCGGCGCATCGTACGTTCTTTCAAAAAACGCAATCTCTGTCTGCGGTCAGTCCAGAGAGCGTACACACTTAAAATGCCGGTAATGAGAAATCCGCACATGCCCGGCAGGGGAACACCGTTCCACACCGGAGGGATCTTGGCAACGATGATGAGTGCCGAACCGAGAAAAAGCGCAGTAAGCAGCAGCGAACGTGAAAGACGTTCACCGGTGACATACAGTGTTTCTTCTATATCGTTGAGCCGGTGATGCTCCACTCTGAACGAGAGTTCACCGGTGTTGACCTTATCCAGAATACCGCACAATACGGACGGCGCATTCTGGATCAATTCGATATTTTCCCCGAGATCGCTCATGAAACGGCGGAGAAATCTGCCGGGGGCAAGTTCACGGAACTTCATTCTCACCAGGAACGGTCTTACCATATCCACAATCCGCAGTCCGGGATGAAATTCCCTGCCCAGCTGTTCGATGGTAATGAGCGATTTGAACACCATATAAAGATCGGGCTGAAGCACAAGATCATGATCTTTCATCACCTGCATGAGATCGTTCAATATCCGTGCCAGGCTCAGTTTTTCAAGCGGCAGATTGATATTGGCATCCACCAGATCGGCGGCATCCCTTTCAAGTGAAGCGCGGCTGCCGGAAAACTGACTGCTCAAAGTCATTTTCAATGCGGAGTCGATCATGCCGGAAATATCATTTTTCAACATGCAGTCGAGGGTCTTGAGAAAGATCCTGCGTCCGGCATCATTGAGTCTGCCCATCATACCGCAGTCGATAAAACAAATGGTTCCGTCATCCTGAAGAATGATGTTGCCGGGATGAGGATCGGCGTGGAAAAATCCGGTTTCAAAGATCTGATGCAGCAGGGAATTCACGCCGTTTTCAGCGATCGCGGCAAGATCGTATCTGCCGCGCTGCTCCGGAGACTTCAGGATCTTTGCTGCTGATGTGCCGGTGATGAATTCCATGACCAGCACCCGGCGCGACGTGCAGCTGAAAAACACCTCCGGCACCCGGATGCCGGGAGTTGAGGCGCAGTCGGCGGCAAAACGGGAGAGGTTGGCAGCTTCGATCATATAATCAAGTTCCCGTTTGAGCGCGTGTGAAAACTCCTCCACGATCCGTACCGGATCGGTTTTTGCCGCCGCACCGCCGTATTCTTCGATACGTGAAGCGATGAATTTCATGATCTCAAGATCCTGGAGTATCGCTTTTTCCACTCCCGGACGCTGCACCTTGACCACTACCTGAGTTCCGTTTTCTTTCAGCACCGCCCGGTGGACCTGACCTATGCTTGCCGCCGCCATTGCCGTTTCATCGAATTCTGAAAAAATATCAGAAAGTTTTCTGCCGGACTCCTCTTCTATGCACGCCTTGATCTCTGAAAACGCGCATGGAGTGACATTTTCGGTGAGTCCGGCAAATTCTCTGGCGTACCTGTCACCGATGATATCCGGACGGGTGGAAAGTATCTGACCGGCTTTGATGAATGCCGGTCCGAGTTCCTCCAGCATTTTTCTCAGCCTTGCCGGACGGTCATCAGCGGAAGGTGCAGTATGTTTTTTTCTGCGGCGGGAACGGTTTTTTCCGGAACGTTCAGGAAAATACATGCCGACCAGTTCATGAAAACCGTAAGATGCCACGGTTTCCAGAATAAACCAGAATCTGCCGAGGGTTTGAAGATCCCTGCCCAGATGTATGCTCCTGTTCAACAAATTTTCCATTGCAGCTTTCTGAAACTGTTATCTGTTATTTTCCGGATGATAATATAATCCTTTTGTCTTCCCCGGTCAACGTCCGAAATGGCGGCTTTGCTCTTTTTGAGTCTTTTTGACTCTTTTATCCGCCGGATTGCGTACTGAAACTGTGTTCACCCTGCTTTCCAGCCTGACTGAAGTAAGTGTGAGGGCTCCTTTAACAAAATATCTGCGTTCACTGCCGGGAGTGATGCTCAATTTATCCACAAACGGCAGTTTCTTTGTGATGAATATACGGTTGCCCGGAGCCAGGTTCAGCGGATATCTCCATGCCGGTTTGCGCGGTTCAAAACTGAATTTCACCCAGGCGTTCTGATCAACACCGGTCATTCCGGGCAGCCAGTTCTGGCAGCTTACCACCACATTATCGGCTTCGTTGGCGTACCACTCATCAATCACTACTTTTTTCTTTCCCTCATTGATAAGAACAAAGGTGATGACTCCACCCTCACCGGCAAAGAGCTGACCGTTGCCGGTCATTTCAAGTTTGAGACCTTGTCCGCTTACCGGCTTGTAAGTTTTTTTCTCATGCGTACCGAACGCCATTTTTTTGCCGCCGATCTCTTCGCGGACGCATCCGGAAAAAAGCACCGCCGTCAAAATAACTGTCAAAGCAACAAGTTTTCTCATCTGTATCCCCCTGATATTTCATGCAAGAGCTGCGATCTGTTTCAGCAGCTCCATTTTTTCCTCCGGAGAGGTTGAAAGACGCATTTTGTTCATGAGTTCCTTTTTTTTATCCCTGCTCCGCATGCGGCGGAACTCCGTCACACTGTCGGAGACAGCACGGCACAGATCGGGACATTCATTATGTTCCACCAGTATCCGGCTGATCTCCGGGACCGGTTTTTCCGTCAGTGCATCGCTTATATCCCTGATCCCCTGCTCAAACTCGCCGTTGAGCGAAGCATTGATGACCGTATTGAGTGCGGTGGTGACCGGATCTTTGGAGTCCAGTTCCTCCGGAGCGATCATTTCCGCTATCTGCCTTGCGGCATCGGAAGAGTTGACCGCAAGCTCAAGCAGCGAAAGCAGTGCCGCCGGATAAACCATGCGCTGCACTGCAGGAACAACAGGCTGCTGCTGCTCTGCAGTACCGGCAGAAAACTCCATGCGCCTGCGTTCGATTTTGCGGAGTCCGGCAAGTTCGGAGTAAATGGCATCAACACTTACCTTGAGCATGGCTGCGGCTTCGGTAACGTAACTTTCAAGTTCGACCCGGTTTTCGACCAGTTTGAGAAAATTTGCCACCCAGGCGGCGGCACTTCCGCGTCCGACCGGAGTTGCCAGATCGAATTTCTCCGGCAGTCTTGAGGTCAGCACCGACAGCAGCGGACGGGCATTGGTCAGCACCGCGGCGACCGCCTCCCTGCCGCCGGTGGAATAAAGTTCGTCAGGATCTTTGCCGCCGGGTATCTGAATGACTTTGACATCTAAAGAGAGCGGCAGAAGGATCTCCGCCGCCCGCTCCACGGCTTTCATGCCGGCTCCGTCGGAGTCGAATGCCAGAAGCAGACGCGAGGTGTAACGTTTCAGTACCTTCGCCTGATCCGGAGTAAACGCCGTTCCCAGCGGAGCCACGGCATAATTTATCCCGGCACGGTGGAAAGCGATGGTATCCATCTGCCCTTCGCATAAAATGGCAAGATCGTTTTCCACGATCGCCTTGCGTGCGAGCGACATGCCGTAAAGCAGGTGTCCCTTGCGGAACACCGGAGTCTCAGAGGTGTTGATATATTTGCCGCCGTCGACCGGTTTGGCTTCCAGACTGCGGGCACTGAAACCGCAAATGCGTCCCTGTTCGTTGGTAATGGCAAAGGTGAGCCTGCCGCGGAATTGATCGTAACAGCGGTTGGATCCCTCTTTCTGCCGCACCAGTCCGGCAGTCAGCAGTTCCTGATCGGTAAATCCTCTGCTGCGGGCGAATTCAAGACCGGCAGTCCACCCCTCCGGAGCGGCACCGATCTTGAAATGCATGGCTTCCTCCATGGTAAGTCCGCGGCTTTTGAGGTAATTTGCCACCGGACCATTGGGATCGCGTTTGAGATTTTCTGCGAAAAATGCCGCCATGGTCTCGTTGGCGGCATAGAGCCGCTCCCTGGTGTTTCCGCGCTGACGGGCGGCATCTGCATCACGGTCATTGCGGCTGTATTCCGGAATGATGACTCCGGCGCGGGCGGCGAGCATGTGCATGGCATCCACAAAGGTGAGATTTTCCTTATCCATCAGGAAACGGACCGCATCACCGCCTTTGCCGCAGCCGAAACAGTGATACATCTGCCTTGCGCTGTCCACGTGGAACGAGGGAGTCTTTTCCTGATGGAACGGACACAATCCCTTGAAATTGGTGCTGCCGGCACGCTTGAGCTGAACGAAAGAGCCGATTACTTCGACAATATCGCTCCTTGCCTTGATCTCTTCAATTATTTCCGGCGGAATAACGGATCCCATGGTTCTGCATCGCCCCCGGAATCAATTGCCGCCGAGACGTGAGATCCTTGCCGCCGCTTCGACTCTGCCTGCGGCATCATCTCCGGCGACTTTCAGATACTCACGGTAGAGTTTTACCGCCAGTGATCTTTTGCGCATACATCCGTCGTAGAAACGGGCGATATTGATGAGGATCTCCGGATCCTTTTTTCCGGCACGGAATGCTTTGGAAAAGTATGATGAAGCGGTTTTGTAATCGCCCCGGCGGACATAAGTGACAGCAAGCTGATTGTAAAGCACAGCCCGGTTTGCCATCTCCGGCACTCCGGAGAGCATCCCCAGATATCCGGATGCGCGCGGGAAATTTGCCCCCATTGCCACATTGCATAGCAGGATCTTCACGCCGGTATCATCCCGGCGCATCTTCCACGCCTTGAGCAGAGCCTGTTCCGCTTCACTGCTGCGGGCGGTATCTTCCGCATAGAGTCTGCCGAGGGTGTACTGCGCTTCAAAACTTTCCGGATCGGTTTCGACCGCTCTGCGTGCGGAATCCAGTGCGGCATCTCTTTTGCCGCAACGCTCATACACGGCAGCCCGCAGAACATGGGCCGCCGCCAGACCGGGATATTTTGCCGCAGTTTTATCGGCGATTTTTGCCGCTTTTTCCCATTCGCCCTTTCCGGCATGGACTATTGCCCGGTTCATCGCTTCTTCAGGCGTGGCATCTCCGCATCCGGCAAGAATGGATGCGGCAAGTGCAATAATACAATATACAAAACATTTTTTCATCAGCGTTTTCCCTTCCATTTCGAATATCCGAGTGCCGCAAGATACACAATTCCGGCAAATACCACGATCGCAGGACCGGACGGCAGACGGTAATAAAAACTGCCGAGCAGACCGCCGGTCACAAAAAGCCAGCTCAATCCGGTCGCAAGCAGCATCATGCTCCAGAGGTGTCTGGTGAAGCATCCGGCGGCGGCGGCGGGCAGGGTCAGCAGTGCGATGACCAGAATGATGCCCACCACGTTGAGCAGAAGCACTATCGTACATGCGGTCAGAGCCAGCAGTACCAGATAGATCACCGGTACCCTTATTCCCCGCAGTTCGGAAAAAGTCGGATCAAATGACATCGCAAGCACCGCAGGATAAAACAGCATAACAGGTATCAGCACGGCGGCATCCAGCAGCAGAGTCATGATGATATCGTTTTGCGAAAGCAGCAGAATGTTGCCGAAAAGGTATCCCTGCCAGTCCACATACCCCGGAGTGCGTTCCAGAAACAGCAGACCGATGGACATACCCAGAGCCCATACGACGGCGATCACCGTATCTTCGCGTTCCTTTGCCGTCAGACTCACGATGCCCACCACCAGTGCGGCGAGCAGGGCTCCTGCGACAGCACCGACTGTCGGAGTACACCAGCTTATCATGCATACCCGCTGCAGGAAAAGTGCCAGACCGACACCGCCGAGGGCGGCATGCGCGCTGGCTCCGGCGAGACTGGAGATGCGTCTGGTGACCACCATGGTCCCCACGACTCCGAGGATCGGACTTGCCAGAATACCGATCAGCAGGGCGTAACGCAGAAACACCAGTTCAGGGGAAAAAAGTTCACGTATCATTTCAGTCATCGTGATGTCCTCCGCAGTGGCAGAAACAGGCGTGATCGTGACGGATGAGGTTCATTTCGTGATGGTAGACCGCATCAGCTGCTTCCGCAGTAAAGTTTTCCGCCTTATGGACACTTACCTTGCGGTTGACGCAGATGATGATATCGGTCTCACGGTTGACAAATCCGAGATCGTGGGAGACGGTCAATACGGTCATGCGTTTCCGCAATATGGCAAGTGTGGCGTAAAATTGTTCTTCGGCACCGGGGTCGATATTGGCAGTCGGTTCATCCAGCAGCAGCAGTCCGGGATCGCAGGCGAGGGCGCGGGCGATCAGCACCCGCTGCCGCTGACCGCCTGAAAGATCGGCGAAACTGCGTCCGGCGAGATCGGCGATGCCAAGTTCATCGAGAGCATCCATCGCCCTCTTGCGGTCCTTTCTGCTGTAAAACGGAAAAAATCCCGGTTTCAGACATCCCATTTCCGCAACTTCCAGAGCGGTGACCGGAAAAGCCGCATCGAGCTGATGATACTGCGGCATGTACCCCACACGTCTGCGCGCTTCAGCAGGAGAGACCCCGAAAAGCTTCACCGTGCCGGATGCAGGAGCAAGCAGCCCCAGAAGCACCTTCAGCAGCGTGCTTTTCCCGCCGCCGTTGGGACCTACGATGCATCCGGACTTTCCCTCTTCTATGACAAAACTCACATCTTCGAGGATCGGAAAGCCGTTTTCGTATTCAAAGAAAAGATGATCTGCTTCGATAACAGGAGTCATTTGCCGCCTCCGGAAGTGCTGAAGCCGGAAACGATGACATCAGCCATCTGTTTAAGATTGCCGATCACGTCTCCGGCAAGCGGATCGAGCGGAGAAACTTTTCCGCCGATGGCATTGGCAAGCGCGCGTGAACTTGCCGGATTGAACTGCGGCTGGACGAAGATCACTCCGGTTTTTGAAGCCTTTGCTTTGCGGATGACATCCGCCAGACGGGCGGGAGCGATCTCTCTTCCGCCGAGTTCGACTGCGGTCTGTTTCAGGTGATAGCGGTGGGCGAAATAGCCGAATGCCGCATGATAGACAAAGAATTCCCTGCCCTTGAACGGAGCCAGTTTCTTTTTTATCTCCTCATCAGCTTCATGTATCTTTTCAAGCAGAGCGGAACAATTTTTTTCATAGGTCTTTCTGCCGGCGGGATCGAGAGCTGCAAATTCATCACGGATGCACTCCGCCATTTTTGCGATATTTCCAAGATCGAGCCAGACATGTGGATCCATCGCCTCATGGTGATGACCGGTATGATCATCGTGATCGTGGATGCATCCGGGACCGTGTTCATGATCTCCGCCGAACGGGATCTTTGAAGTGTTTTTTGTTACATCGACGACCTTGACGGAAGCAAGCGGTTTTACGGCGCGCACTTCAAACGGCAGTCCGGTGCTCAAAAACAGCTTTGATCGCGAAGCGTTGCGCACATCCTGCGGACCGGGGGCGTAATCATGCGGACTTTTTCCTTCCGGCAGCATGGCATTGACTTTTATACGTTCCCCGGCGATACTCCGGGCGATATCTGCCACCGGCGGCAATCCGGCAGTCACGGTCATCAGATTACCATCAGCTTTTTCCGGAGCTTCACCGCATCCGCAGAACACCGTCAGTAAGGCAGCGGAAAATACTGTTGAAACAGCAATAAAAAATCTTTTCATTTCAAGTCCTGTCCTCGCGCACGTCAAAGAAATATATTACACTCTATGAATATAGCCCTTTTCCGGCACTTTTTCAATGCTGAAAACGACTAAAAAATATAAATATATAATTGCCGGAGTGTTTTTCATATCCATCAGATCGTTGCCGCCGTTTGATTTTTTACAAAACAAGATTATATTAAACGGTGAATGATATGGTCAACTGTGACGAAAGGGGGTTTGATTTTATAAATTTCAAGCATTGGAAAAACGGAAAAAAAGCAGTTTTATCTGCGTGAAAAATAATATCGGCGTTCACTCCCAACTACCACAAGAAGTACGTCAGCAAAGCATACTCGATTGCGTTGCCTGCAAACAGGCGGCCAATTTCGAAGCATGTGCTTTGCTGGAGCTGTGGTAGGCTTGGAGTGGACATTCATCGAAATGGCCGCTTTTTTTATTGAGGCAATTTCAAAAGTCATCCCCCAAAAATCAAAGCAGATGCGCTTTGACAAGTTTGAGGAGTTTTGAAATTACCTCTATTATATGGGGGGACGCAAAACTTTTTATACTTTCAGCCGTACATCAGGGTAATTGAAATTGCCTCCCTGATCCAAAACAAAAATCTGTAAAACTTTGTCCGCTCCAGCTCTACCACAATTTTCAACGGCAAGTCAGCAGAAACGCACGTCATACAGAAGAAAAGTATCTTTCTGCTGTACTGTGTAAACAGTATCAGAAGGTTATTTTTCAGGTATTTCATGATTGCGGGATAACTGTATATTTATCCTGCAGGTTTTCTCTTACCGGAATGATCTTTCTATCCGGCAGCTGTCCTGTGGTGTCCTTATAGCGGACAGCAAACAGGAGAAAACCATGAGAAATTTTTTACGTTGGCTTTTTAACACCTCCACCGCTCTGCTGCCGGTAAAACTGCGTACCAAACTCCGCCTGCTGATGCATATCGGTCAGTATGAATTCATCAAAGAAAACTTTCCGTTTTACAGGGTGAGTTTTACAGCATTGCCTCCGGGAACCGGGTGGGAACTTACCATGACCGCAGTTCCGGAGGTGCAACCATGAGCTCGCCTGAAATATCCGTGATGATCCCGGTCTATAATACCGGAAGGATTTTACAGGAAACCATTGATTCCGTACTTACCCAGAGTTTTGAAGATTTTGAGCTCATCATCATCGACGACGGCTCCACTGATCCGGAAACTGCCGCGATCCTCGACCGTCAGAACGACAGCAGAATAAAAATCATCCGTCAGGAAAACGCAGGAGTGGCGGCTGCACGCAATCATGGCCTGTCCCTTGCCCGGGGAAAATATATCGCTTTCCTTGATCATGACGACCTCTTTCTGCCGGAGAAACTCGCCGTTTCCAAAGAACTTATCGAGTCTCATCCCGATGCAGTAACGGTATTTTCTGAAATTATTCCGACCGGAGATCATCTCAACCGGGTGATAAAGCTGAAAGAGTGTGAAAAAATCTCCTATGATAAACTTCTGTCGGGAAATCAGATTTATTCCATGAGCTGTGTCATGGTGAAAAAATCCGTTCCGGAACAATACGGTATCAGATTTGATAAAGTTTGTGTTCCGGTTGATGACTGGGATTTCCACCTGCAGTGCGCTCTGCACGGAGGAATATACCGTACTGCTGAACCGTTGGTAAAGTACCGTTTCCACAGCAGCAATCAGAGTACATATATGAACAGAATGTACGAAGCCGGTATCCGGGTGATGCGTAAATATGAAAAAATGCTGCCGGAAATTTCTGCCAAGTCCGGTTTTTCCCGCCGGATGCTGCAAAAAAGTATCGATATCGCTTATGCCGGTCATTATTACGGTCTTGCTTTTTGGTTTATGCAGCACAGAGAATACGGCAGCGGACTGCGGTCCGCAGTAAGAGCATTCTTTCACAACCCTTTTTTCTGCACGGCAAAGGTCACAAGTTTCGTTCAGAAAAAGCTGAAAAGACTGTTCTGACTTTTTGTCCGGGTCAGGTGTGACAGCACAAGCGGCATAAAAGCTGTCATACCTTGCCGGTATTGCGGTGCGCCGCGCTTTTTTTGCCGTCAGGGTACTGACTGCGCGCTTGCTTTACTGTACAGTGAACAGAGCAAAAAAACGATGAAAAAAACAAAAAAATCCGGTATTGCGGTATTTACTTTCACAGAAAACGATGATATATTATTGTGATTGAAAAATTTTTTTGATCGTTGTTGAATTTATCAACTATTTAACCCTGAATTAAAAACAGGAAGGAAAAAAATGAAAGCTCTCAATGCAGTACCCGCAGCAGCCAGTGCCAAGCTGGTGGCATGGGTCAATGAATGGGCCTCCATTTGCGAGCCTGACGGCATCTACTGGTGCGACGGCAGCAAGGAGGAGTACGACCGTTTCTGTGAAGAACAGGTCGCCTGCGGCATGGCGATCCGTCTGAACCCGGCAAAGCGTCCGAACAGCCTGCTGTTCCGCTCTGATCCGTCCGACGTCGCCCGCGTTGAAAAACGCACCTTCATCGCCTCCGAAAAAGAGGAAGATGCCGGTCCGACCAACAACTGGATCGACCCCAAAGAACTGAAAAAGACCATGCTCGACCTCTACAAGGGTTGTATGCACGGCCGCAACATGTACGTCATCCCGTTCTCCATGGGACCTGTCGGTTCTGATATTGCCAAGATCGGTGTTGAGCTCACCGACTCCCAGTACGTTGTGCTGAACATGGCGATCATGACCCGCGTCGGCACCCGCGTGCTCGAGGTTCTCGGCGACGGCGAATTCGTTCCCTGCGTCCACTCCGTCGGTAAGCCGCTTGCTCCGGGAGAATCCGACAACGGCATCTGGCCCTGCGCTCCGATGGATCAGAAATACATCGCCCACTTCCCCGAAACCCGCGAGATCTGGAGCTACGGTTCCGGTTACGGCGGCAACGCTCTGCTCGGCAAAAAATGTCTGGCCCTGCGTATTGCAACCGTTCAGGCCCGCGATGAGGGCTGGCTGGCTGAGCACATGCTCATCCTGAAGCTGACCAATCCCCAGGGTGAAGTCAAATACGTCACCGGTGCTTTCCCCTCCGCCTGCGGAAAGACCAATCTCGCCATGCTCATCCCGACCCTGCCCGGCTGGAAAGTCGAGACCGTTGGCGACGATATCAGCTGGATGAAGTTCGACGATGAAGGCTATCTGCGTGCCATCAACCCCGAAGCCGGTTTCTTCGGTGTTGCTCCCGGAACCAGTATGAAGTCCAATCCGAACGCCATGCTCTCCTGCTCCAAAGACACCATCTTCACCAACGTCGCTCTGACCGAAGACGGTGATGTCTGGTGGGGAGGCATCGGTTATGATGCCCCGGGTACCCTGATCGACTGGAAGGGCAACAAGTGGGATGCCGCCACCGCTACTGAAAAGGCTGCACATCCCAACGCCCGTTTCACCGCCCGCGCCGCAAACTGCCCGGCGATCGCTCCTGAATGGGAAGATCCCAAGGGTGTGCCGGTGGCAGCGTTCCTCTTCGGCGGACGCCGTCCCACCACTCTGCCGCTGGTCTATCAGTCCAAGGATTGGGAACACGGTGTGTTCATCGGCTCCACCGTCGGCAGCGAAGTTACCGCAGCTGCTCTGGACGTCAAGGCCGGTACTGTCCGCCGCGACCCCTTCGCCATGCTGCCCTTCTGCGGATATCACATGGCTGACTACTTCCAGCACTGGCTGAACATCGGTAAGGCTGGAGCTGCCAAAGGCAATCTGCCGAAGATCTTCTGCGTCAACTGGTTCCGCAAGACTGCCGATGGCAAGTTCATGTGGCCCGGATTCGGCGACAACAGCCGTCCTCTGGCATGGGTCTTCGGACGTTGCGCCGGTACTGCTGAAGGCAAAGAGACCGCCATCGGTATTCTGCCGACCGAGAGTGCCATCGACCGTCAGGGCATCGAAGACGAAGTCACCGATGCTGACATCGCTGAACTGCTCAAAGTCGACACCGAAGGCTGGCGCAAAGAGCTTGAGATGATCGAGGAACACTACGCCAAGTTCGGCGATAAGCTCCCCGCTGCTCTCAAGGATCAGCTCGCCGCTCTCAAAGCCCGTCTCGCCTGAGACTCTTTCTGAGTACTTCAAAGCTGCCGCAAACTACGGTTCGCGGCAGCTTTTTTATACCGGCAAGATAAAACGGTGAGGCATAGCAGCTTTTGTGCCCCCCCGGGGTATCAGGCGTGACCGGTCATGCAGCACATGCGGTATACCCGGTGCGGTATGACAGCCGATTGGGGGCGGCGCATTTGATGAGAGTTATGGGAATTATGGGAACTATGAGATTTATGAGAGCTCTGCGCCGCCAGAAATAAGCCGTGCGGGTAAAATATCGCGCAGTCAGTACCCGTGGGGCAAATCATCGCGGCGCACTGCAATACCGGCAAGGTATGACAGCTTTTCCGCCGCCCCCCGCAGGGCAAGGCGGCGTTATGATGCTGCCGGCAACCGGCCGCCGCCCCCACGGGCAGTCAGGCATGACCGGCTATACAGCACATGCGGTATACCCGCTGTAGTGTGACCGGCAGAGTCGGGGCGGCGGTTTGATGTCCGACCTGTCTGACATCTGCACCGCCAAGATAAGCCGTGCAGGGAAAAAAGCGCGCAGTCAGTACCCGGGGGGAAAATATCGCGGCGCACCATTTACCCATTACTATCATGAATCACATAACTATCATTATTCACATTTCATGCGCCGACCCCACGAGATGTCAGGCATGACCGGCTATACAGAACTTGCGCTGCATTAC
>JAZSGR010000186.1:0-18148 GCA_045532825.1 Victivallaceae bacterium
AAAGTTGTTCAAACTGCGGTGGCGCATGCATGTAATTTGGCGGTACACCTTGTCACGGCGCAGCCCCGCAGGGCGAAGACGGATCCCGCACCGTACTCGGCGCAAAACTCAACCTTGCTCCACGCTGCATCCACCGATCGCAGACAGAACCGTTTCTTGAGCTTGAAAAAAACATTGAATAAGGATAAAATATAAATTTTTTACAAAATTCCGGACATCATCTTGAAAAAAATACAGACGATGATATTTTTAAAGAGAAAATCATAACATCCCCGGAGAAATAAACTTATGTTGAACAGATTTTTTTTCAGTGCCGTCCTTCTTTCCGTTTTAACCGGTTGCACCATCTCTGAAAATACAGCCGGGGCCGTTGTACAGAGAGACTCTTTTTATGTTGTCTTTGATAAAAAATTCAAACCGGAAGATGCACAAAAAGCATCTTTGTCCGGAGATGTTGCCGGCAAAAAATATCCGTTCGTGATGCCGGCAAAAAAAAGTTTCTATCTGGAAAATCTCTGCGGCACTTATACGCCGATCAAAGATGCCGCCATTGTTTCATTTTCGATCCAAGCCCCCGCTGACGGCATTTATTATCTGGGGGTGGGCGCAGATTACTGGTACAGCTGCTACCTTGACGGAAAACTCGTCGGTACAACAGAACCCAAGGGGGAACCTGCAGAAATTCCCTCTTATTTGAACAGCAGATACAAGGTCCGTCTTAAAAAAGGAGAAAACCGCTTTTTCGTTCATACCCGTCCCGGGAGCGGCAGCTGGCAGTTTTCCTGCGGTCTGCTTCCGGATCTGTCAGCATGGCCCGAAACTTATAAAGAACGTCAGCTGCTTTTCAACAGTCAATTTACTCAAAATTCGATGACCGGACCTTTTGTGACGCATGTCTCTGGAGATCAGGCACAGATTTGTTTTGAGCTTTCCCGGAATATTGCAGCAGAACTGCGGTTTAAAGTTTCCGGACAGACAGGTGAAATAAGAACACTTTCGCTCAGCCCCGTTCACGGCATAATCCCAAGGAAAAAAATTCACCGTTTTGAAGTAAAACGTCTTCTTCCCGGTAAAAAATATGAGTTTGAAATTTTTGATATGGAAAACTTTTCCGGCAAAATCGCTTCAGGCAGTTTCACGACACTGCCGTCTGAAGCAGCGGGGCATACTCTGACTGCGATCAGCGATACACAGATTGCGGATTTGCTGCGCGTGGAACTGATCCGTTCCCTCGTCCGCAAAGGTGTTTTCAAAGATACCGACCTGCTGGTTTCCCTGGGAGATGTCGCAAATACATTCATTGACTTCAGTGCAGCCTACTTTGATTCCTTTCTGATCCCCTTCCGCGAAGAGGGTGTCCATGCGCCCTTTTATCCTGTGCGCGGCAATCATGAATACCGCGGATCGGATACGGATAAATTCACTCAGTATTTCGGTACGCCCTATTATGCATTCCGTTACGGAGATGTTCTTTACATCGTCATCGACACAGGAGAGGATAAACCCAGGATCCTTCAAAACGGACATTACACGCTTTTGACGGATACAAAGACATATTTTCAGCAGCAGAAAAGATGGCTGGAAAGTCTGGTCAGAAGCAATTTGTGCAAAACAGCAAAAAAACGTATCGTTCTTGCTCATGCGACACCTTTTGAATGGGAGTCCAAATATTACGCCGGAAACATCGCCTCTTTTGCGGGTGTGTTCTTCGGAAAAAATCCGGAGTGTCCCATTGATCTCTGGCTGTGCGGAGACACTCATTCGCCTTACCGTTTTGATCCCGTGACCAAAGAACTGGCGGGAGCCGCACGCAAATTAAGTAAAGGCCGTTCCGGCCGCCTGACGGTAAACGACTTGAAAAACATACATTTTCCGGTTTACGTCAATGACGGTCCGCGCGGTGCAGGTAAAGACTTCAGCGTCATTAAACCCGATCACATGAAAATCACCTGTACAGGTAACGACGGCACAGTTATGGACGAAATCATCATCCGGAAAAACCAGCCGTTTAAAATCAACAGAAGCATTTATCAGAAATACATCCCTTATTCCCGGTAATGAGGAAGACAGGGGAAGCCGGATATGCCGGACAGAATGTCCGGATACCTCTTGTTTTGCAGCAGAAGAAAAAAAAGGATATTTTTCTGTATCCGGCTTGCAGAAAAGGCTTTTCCGGGTTATACTTGACGGATCATGGAACTTTTTATCAACAACAGCTTTGATGCCGCTTTCAATCTGGCACTGGAAGAGGTCATGACACGGAATCATGACCGGGGCTTTCTCATGCTCTGACGCGATTTGCTTATTCCCGGTACTCTTTCGGAGGTCTGCCGAAATATTTGCGGAACGCCCGGCTGAACACAAAGGCATTGGAAAATCCGCATATTCTGCTTATTTCGCTTACCGTAAGTTTGGTCATCCGCAGCATGTTGGCGGCATCACGCAGCCGCAGCTCCCGGATGATACTTCCCGGAGTCCTGCTGCATTCCCGGCGGAAAAGTTTGTTCAGACCGGTTTCGGAATATCCGAAAAGCCGGGCGATCTCACTGATACGGGGATCGTTACGGTAATTGCCGGTGATGTAAGCAAATATCTTTTCAAATTCCGCATTTCGTGCCGGTGCCGGTACTCCGCCGGAAACTGTCAGTGCCGAGATTTTCCGCAGGATACTGATTATCAGCAGATAAATATCATGATCGTTTCCTGCTGCATTATCCGGTAATTTCTGCAGCAGTTCCGACAGCATGTTTTTTATTTCATCATCAAATTTGAAAATGCAGTTTCGCAGTTTTTCCAGTTTTACCTGATCTTCAGTCTCAAGCGTGAAATTTATCAGCAGCCGCAGCTGCCCCTCCGGTTCCGAGGTGCCGGTCAGACAGTGGAACTGAAAAGGGAAAATCAGGATACCCTCTCCGGGCAGAAATGTGTGAAAACAGTTGTCGACCCAGCCGCGGCTGAGTCCTTCAAGATGCAGTTTCAACACAAAACGGTTGTGAAACATTCCGGGTGAAAAGTCTTTTCCGGCAGTGTACCGCTGGATCGAGACCTGAATGTTATCCGGTGCAGGTATCCATTCCGGCGCAATATCAAAGGTTTTGAATTTTTTATTGGCAGCGGTTTCTGGCGCAAACAGCTTTTCTGTTTTACGGCAAAGTGCTGTAAGTGGTATGTTTTTTGATTTTTTTGTCATTTTATTTCCTGTGCTTGTGTAATATATTAATGCTGTGTCACGGTAAAGTCAAGTTTAAAAAGGAGATATTTATGCAGAAAATCAACATTGCGGTCATCGGTTGCGGCAGCAGGGGCAGACGTGTGGTGTCATCTTTTTTGCGTGCGGCAGACGGCAAGGCATCGGTGTGCTGCGTCTACGATCCGTCGGCAGAAGCAGTTTCCATTGCGCAAGGGACATGGCAGGATCAGGAATTCAGGATCGCCGGCAGTATGGAAGAGGCAGTAAGCTCCCGTGATGTGGATATGGTTGCGATCTTTTCACCCAATGCGTTCCACTGTGAAGCGATCCTTGCCGCGCTTGCTCACGGTAAAAAAGTTTTTTCGGAAAAGCCGCTGGCGACCACGCTGGAGGATTGCGAAAAGATCATTGCCGCAGAAAAGAGAAGCGGTATATCCATCATGACCGGATTTGTTCTGCGTTATTCTCCGCTTTACCGCAAGGTGAAAGAATTGCTGGCTGGCGGCACTTTCGGAAAGATCATAAACATTTCTGCCAGTGAAAACCGTGAGACATTCGGCGGCGGAGCTTCGATGAGTTCATCAATGGGTTGGCGGCGTCTGCGTTCCATGAGCGGTCCGTATCTGTTGGAAAAATGCAGTCACGATCTTGATCTGCTCAACTGGTTTGCCGGAGGCGTGCCGGAAAAAGTTTCCGCGTTCTGCGGACTCAACTTCTTTGTTCCGGAAAACGGTTATATGCACGACAAGTACGATCATGATATTTTTGCATCTCTGGTCGAAGAAAAATACCGTATCGATCCTTTTACTTCGTCCAAGGATATTTTTGACAATCATTCGGTCATCATGGAGTATGCATCCGGGATCCGGGCATCCTTCCAGCTTACTCTTGCCAATGCCATTCCTGAACGACGCATGTACATAAGCTGTACGGAGGGTACGATCATCGTCGAGTGCTTTTCAGGTGTCATTACATACAG
Organism: Victivallaceae bacterium; assembly: GCA_045532825.1. Taxonomy (GTDB): domain Bacteria; phylum Verrucomicrobiota; class Lentisphaeria; order Victivallales; family Victivallaceae; genus UBA1784. The sequence goes on from JAZSGR010000186.1 coordinate 4,170, forward strand.
CCGTCTGGATGAACCTTATGTGACGACGTTGAAATTCAAGGGACGCAATACCCACGGCGGCGGTGATGAGATCATGGCGGAAGAGGTGATGAAGGCTGTTCTTGAGGGTAAAAGTATGGCTGTATCCGGTTCTGCAAACGGTCTTGACTGTGCGCGGGTGGCTCTTGCGGCAGATGAATCTGCTCTGACCGGAAAAACCGTCTCTCTCTGACTGTGGTCTCTGAACGTTCTGTAAAACCGTGACAGACTGAAGAAAAAAAGATATTTTTCTGTATCCGGCTTGCAGAAAAGGCTTTTCCGGTCTATATTTGACAAATCATGGAACTTTTTATCAACAACAGCTTTGATGCCGCTTTCAATCTGGCACTGGAAGAGGTCATGACCCGGAATCATGACCGGGGTTTTCTCATGCTCTGGCGCAATGCCAATGCCGTTATCATCGGACGCAATCAGAATACCGCTGCCGAGATCGATGCCGACCGGGTGCGGGAGTATCAGTGCGATGTCGTGCGCCGTTCGACCGGCGGCGGAGCTGTGTATCATGATCTTGGCAATTTGAATTATTCGATAGCTGTTCCCGGAAAACTGGTGGATCATGAATCCTTTGCCGGTCATGCCCGTCCGGTGCTGGATGCGCTGAAGCTGCTCGGTGTGGATGCGGAGTTTTCCGGCAGAAATGATATTGAGGTCAACGGTTTCAAGATCTCCGGTTCCGCAAGGACGGTCATCGGTGATAAAACTCTTTTTCACGGAACTCTGCTGTTTGACTGCAATATGGATATCCTTCAGAAGGTGCTGATGCCTGATCCGGAAAAGATCCGGTCAAAGGGCATCAAATCGGTGCGCGCCAGGGTGATGAATCTCTGCACACTTTTTCCGGGAATGGGCATGGAGGAATTTATTGAAAAATTCGCCTCCGCCCTGCAAAGCCGGGTCGCCGGATGCGTTCTTGAAGAAGTTCCTGAAAAATTTATCGCAGAAGCGGAAAAACTTGCCGCAGAAAAATACCGCACCTGGGAGTGGAACTACGGAACCAATATCGCCTATTCCTTTACCAATTCCAGACGTTTTTCCTCCGGACGGGTCGGAGTACAGTTCAATATCTGCAATAACTGCATATCTGATCTGCATTTTTCCGGAGATTTTTTCGGCAGTCATCCGGTCGAAGAGCTGGCTCAAATGCTTGAGGGATGCTCTCTTGATCCGGAAATACTGTATGAGCGTTTGAAAGAAGCGGATACCGCGCAGTGGATAGCAGGAGTTGCTCCGGAAGAACTGCTGCTGCTCTTCCGCTGAAAAAAGAAGTATACCAGGATCATGGAAAAAATAAAAAAGTTTATTAAAGGAGAGTTGACCGGCTGGAAAACTCCGGAAATACTGTGGCTGCTGTTCTGCTGCATTTCGGTGATCGTGCTTTCGCAGATAATGGGTGACAATATCATTGGTATCATTTCCGCATTGACCGGAGTGCTGTATACCGTGATCGCCGGAAAAGGCAAGATGAGCTGTTACTTTTTCGGAGTGATAAACACTCTTCTCTACGGCTGGATATCGTTCAAACTGAAACTTTACGGCGAAGTGATGCTCAACTGGGGATGGTATCTGCCGATGATGTTCGCAGGCTTTTTCTGCTGGAAGAGAAAAACCGGAGCGCAGCAGATCGTCCGCAAGACCGCTCTTACTGTGAAAGGCAGAATTATTGCCGCATTGCTGAGTGCCGCCGGGATCGGCGCGTATGCAGTCATTCTCGCTTTGATGAACGGGCGTTCTCCGGTTCTTGACAGCACCACCACTGTTCTTTCGGTGACCGCCATGATCCTCACGGTGAAACGCTGTATCGAGCAGTGGCTGATATGGACCGCTGTCAATGTGATTTCGATCATCATGTGGCTCAGGGTTTACTTTGACTGCGGCAATTCTGCCGCCAGTCTGCTGATGTGGTGCATCGCACTTGCCAACGGCATCATATTTTTCATCACCTGGTTCCGGGATATGGAACCGGAGAAGGAGCAGGGAAATGTCTGAATTTCTTACTGTGATCCTTGCCGACGGAGATTTCCCGGTGCATCCTTATCCGCTTTCTTTTCTGGAACAGGCTGATAAAGTCGTCTGTTGCGACGGAGCGGCACTGTCTCTCATGAAATACGGCAGAGTGCCGGATCTGATCGCAGGTGATCTGGACAGCCTCCCGGTTCTGCTGCGGAAAAACCTCGGTGACAAGATAGTTCATTTCACCGAGCAGGAAAGCAATGATTTGAGCAAAGCGTTCCGCTGCTGCATGGAGCGGGATTGGAAAAACATCGTCATCCTCGGAGCCACCGGCAAACGCGAGGACCACACTCTGGGAAATCTCTCTCTGCTTGCCGGATATGCGGAAAAAGCTCCGGGTATCCGTATGGTTACCGATCACGGGATCTTTTCAGTTGCCTCCGGCAGCTGCAGTTTTACCTGTACGCCCGGTCAGCAGATCTCCATTATCGCCATCGATCCGGGAGCCGTGGTCACTGCACAGGGGTTGAAATATCCGCTTGACGGACTGAAACTTGACATGTGGTGGCAGGGAACTCTCAACGAAGCTCTCTCTGACAGTTTTTCCCTGGATATTTCCCCGGGATGCCGTCTGCTGGTATATCACAATCTGGAAAAGTGATCTACTTTTTCCCTTTAGAGGTGATTTCAGGCGGAGCCGGTACCGGCCATTTTGTCGGCACTTTGAACTCAAGATGAGGAGCACCGTCACTGGAGATCACCCAGCCCGGAATGGGGAATTCCGTATCTCTGCCGTTGGTGCTCCAGGTCCACTCCACGATGCCGTTTTTGCTGAAAAGCAGTTTTTTGCCGGATACGGCATCAAGCGGAGCAGGTACGCCAAGTTCGCTGAAATTTTCCGGCAGACGGTTGTTTTTTCTTCTGAACTGTTCGATTTTTACTGCGGCACCGGTCATGCGGATGAAGGTGATGCCGTTGAAAAGCGACTCCATGCCATTGACAAGTGCCGGGTAGTTGAGCAGAAGAAAATAGGAGCTGTTGGTTTTTATCATTTTTTCAAATCCCGGAAATTTTTCCTTTTTCCAGACGGAAAAATCGACATTTCCGGTGAAATATGAGATCACGCTTTCGTACTTCATGAAACTTGCCATCTGCGTGTGCCTGAGCAGTACGGTATTCCAGCTGTGCGGCGGAAACGGTGCGGCATCCCGCAGAAGAGCTTTTATTACCGGACTGGAAAACGATCTTCCGTTCCCCGGTGCCGCACTCTGCAGGCAGATGTAAGGACGTGACATATCCCTGACCCATTCCTGTTCAAAATATGCTTCGGTACGCAGGGCGTTCAGCAGTGCGGCTCTCAATTTCACCTCTCTTCCGGCGTTGAGTTCAGCGATCTCCTGCAGCTGGCGGTCGGTGAGCAGACCGCTGCCGATCATATATCCGGCAACGCTTGCCCGGTTGCGTTCAAAGAGACTGATGTAGGACAGGCTCAAAAGATAATCTCCGTTCAGGCAGGACTCCTGGAACGCAGTGAGTTTTCTGAAATAGCGCATGGCATCGTCGATCCTGCGCTTTTCCAGCGAAGTCAGGATCAAGCCGGTGAAATACTGTACGACGGTACGGGTGAAAACCGGCATTTTTCCGGGATCCCACAGATGTACGGCAGAAAGATCAAAATCATACTGCAGTATCCTGCCGGAGTCGACGGCGTTATCTATCATGCGGAAGAACTTGCGGGTACTGCTGTCATTCAGTGTTCTGCGGGCATCGGCGCGGAAACTCTCCGGCAGGGCGCAGTAGAAACGGGCATCGAAAAGGGTGTTGCTCCAGGCAGATGCATTGCCGCTGTCGAGAAAAGCGGAATATGTTTTGTCAGGAGTACGGTCGTGATAGAGCAGTTTTGCCAGCTCGCTGCGGTCCGCCGGAATTCCTGCGCGGTATGCTTTTTCCCGGTGGAACGTTTCAAGTTTTGCGATGCTGCAGCGTGAATAGATGCTGCCGGAAGCGGAAACGGCGAATGCCGCCGGCAGCAGCCATGCCAATCCGCGGTAGGCGATTTTCGGTTTTTTACCGACCGCTCTGCCGCCGTAACGCAGAAAAAAGATCACCGAAACGGCGGCAAAATATACCGGCAGCGGACTTGCTGCTCCAAGTATCAGCACTGATATCCAGAAAAGTGCCGCACAGACCACGGATATTTTCATGTTTTTGTCGCTGCCTGTGATTTCAAGCAGTTCCCGGTAGCGCAGAAACGGAATATGCAGTTTCCAGCAGCGTCCGCTGTAAAGGGCCTGACCTTTTTCTGCAGATATGGCGGCGAAAAATTTATTCTGCAGGATCGCGGCAAAGATCAGTACGATGATCAGAACAGCTGTGAAAAACAGCGGTGCAAAAGTTGCGGACAGCTGCGCCTTGAGCAGTCCGGGACTGGCAAGGAGTTTGCCCGAGTTGTTCCGCATGGCAAGATAAGGCAGCAGGGAAATGAATACCAGTAAAATTCCGCTCCACAGGGCGAGCGCATAACATTTGCCCAGATATTGCTCAGCCGGTTTCGGCATGGTAACTGTTGATTGCATATTATTTCTGACTCCATAAGTATATACAGATTGTTTTTTCCGGAAAGCATACTATAATACAAAATTACAAAAATGCAACTGTTTTTATAAAACAGCTGTATAATACTTGTATTCTATAACAAAACGGACTATATTTATCAAATGTACACTCAATATAAACAGGGGGATATAAAATGAAAAAAATCACAAAAGCTGTACTCGGCATCGTTTGCGGAGTGGTCGTTCTCACATGTTTCAACGGTTGTTCTTCTCCGCGTATCACTGAAACCGGAAGATCCGCAGTTGAGCAGTTCCTGCTTTCCACGGTCATCGACCGCGGAGTAGGCCATGCTGATTTCAAAGATTTTGCCGGCAAGAAGGCATTTATCGAATACGATTATCTTGCTCCGCAGGTCGATAAACCCTATCTTCAGGGTGTTTTTGAAATGCATCTGGCTAAAAACGGCATCATCGTTTCCCGCGATGCCAAAGATGCTGATGTGCTGGTTCAGATCCTCTGCGGCGTGCTTGCCACTGATACCAATAAGTTCACTGTCGGTACTCCGCAGCTGCCGATCCCGCTGCCGGATACCTCTATCAATCTGGCGATCCCCGAGATCCCGCTGTTCCAGAAACTCACCCGTTCCGGATACGGCAGATTTTCTTTCAACATCCTTGAAGCCAAGACCCGCAAACCGGTCAAAGCGATCGACGGTATCGAAGCACGTACCAGCTATACCAACTGGATCATTCTGCTGCTGCCGTTCAAGTCGCACGACATGAAGCTGGATATCAAAGAGGGCAAAGAGACCGAAATGAAACTTGCATGGCCTTAATCCATGAGCTCCAAGCCCCTCCGGGGGCTTTTTTTACAGACAATACCGCTTGGACGGAGAAAGGAACTTTACGTTATGAAAAACATTATTCCGTGGGCAGGATACAAGATTGCACATCTGCCTCTTGACCGCAGTTATTCCAGTGTCGAGATCGATGGAAACCTTTACGGTGCGGATTGGCAGCAGAACGGCAGTGTTTTCACCGCTTCTGTTCCCGGAGCGGAACTTGAGTGCAGAGTGGAAAAAACTTCCGGCGGAATAAAGATATACAGCCGTGCGGTATTGGAAAAAGTGACGGAGATGTTCCGTTTCAACATTCTCTGCCTGCCTGCAATGAAGATCGATCATTATTTCGGATGCGGTCCGAAAATGGGCAGGGCGCAGCTGATAAAATTTCCGGCAGGAGCAGAAACGCAGATTTTCAGCTGTCACAATGTTGTTCTTACTTCTGATAAGGTCAATGCGGTGATTTCTTCCCCGCTCAATCAGAGATATGAAAACTTCATGACAGCCTGCGCCGGCGGGGAATGGCTCACTCAGTTCAAATTCACCTTTGAAGTGCGCCACTGCGATGATACGGAGCTGATTTTTGATCCGGTTTCGATCGGATGCGGAGACGGTATAGAGCTTCTGCGTGAGTACGGCAGAGACAACGTCGAGACCGAACGCGATCTCTCCGCTCCGCCGGAATACGGCTGGAACTCCTGGGATTATTACCGCTGGATCATCACCGAAGATGAGGTTTTGAAGAATGCGCAGTTCATCGCCAATGATCCGGTTCTGAAAAAATACATCAAACGTATCATCATCGATGACGGCTGGCAATACTGCTACGGCGAATGGGAGGCGAACAGTCTGTTCCCCTCCGGCATGAAGAGTATGGCGGATAAGCTCTCCGGCATGGGATTTGAACCCGGGTTGTGGTTTGCTCCCTCGATCATCGAACCTCACTGTCGCATTGCCCAGTGGGATCAGGATATGCTTGCGATGTCCGAGGGAGGTCAGCCGTGTGCCTGTTTCCAGTGCATGAAACGGTACGGATTTGTACTGGATCCCACGGTGAAAAAGACGCAGGATCATCTGCGTGCGCTCTTTGACCGCTATGCCGGAATGGGATACCGTTATTTCAAACTGGATTTTCTTGCCGCCACGACACAGGCAGCCCGTTTCCACGACCGCAGTGTTTCCCGCAGTCAGATCATCCGTCGACTGCTTGCTCCGATCGTTGAGGGTATCAACGGACGCGCGGAGATCCTCGGCTGCAACTATCATTTCAGCAACGGCAACAGTTTTGCAAGCTCCGTCCGCATCGGCGGAGACATCCACGCCAAGTGGGGAAATATCTGTGCCAATACCCGTTCGGTTGCATCCATGTTCTGGGCAAACAAGGTGCTGTGGCACAACGATCCGGACTTTGCGGTGTGCCGCGGACCGGAGACCTCAAATGATCCCGATCTCAAGCGGCTCAATGCACTCTCCGTCTATGTCACTGCCGACAAAGCATACGATCCCATGTACGACTATTACCTGGCGGATGTTTCTGCGGATGAGGCGGAGGTCCTGCTTTCTCTTGACATCATGGCTGCCGGAGCGATCAATCTTTCGGATAATCTGCCGCTGCTCAATGAACGCGGTTTGCAGATGCTCCGCAAAGTCGTTTCCGCTGAACAGGGTGAAACGGCGATCCCGCTGGATCTGTTTGAAAGCGAACTGCCGGTCTACTGGCTGCAGAAAACTTCTGCCGGACACCGTCTGCTGATCGTCAACTGGCAGGACAGTGCGGCGGAGCTGCCGGTAGACTGGGCGCGTATCGGTGTGAAGCCGTCACAGGCAAGAGATTTCTGGAGCGGTGCGGTTGAAACTCCGGCTGATAAAGTGATGCTCGAAGCGCACTCCTGCAAACTCTGGGAGTTTTGAGAATAGAGCAATTAAAACGAGGCAATTTCAAAACAAAAATATAAAACGGGCTGCGGTGAAATGATTTTCGCCGCAGCCCGCTGGTTTATTTCAGCTTATTCAGCAGAGAGGAGCCATGGAGTCCTGATAGATGGTGCGGACCATAGCTGCATCTGCGGTGTTGGGAGCAAGTGAGAGCAGACCGCCGAGAGACGGAGTGGTGAAGGCAAGCTCCACCAGTTTGTCGATGTCATCAGCAGTAAAGCCCTCATCGGCAAGTTTCTGCGGAACTTTGCTGTCGGCAAGCCACTTTTCCAGTCCCTGTGCCGCTTTCAGAGCTTCGGAGGGACAGCCGGTCAAGCCCGGGACCATGGGGGAAAGAATATCGGCAAGCACTCCGCCTTTTTCTGCATAGATGGCTTTGACCACCGCCGGAACCAGCATGGAAAGTCCGAGACCGTGGGTGAGTTCAGGTTTGACTGCACTCAGCGGATGCTCAAGGGCATGGGTATAGTGCAGCAGTCCGTTGTCAAAAGAAATCCCCGCCAGCATGGAGGCGTAAAGCAGATAGTATCTTGCTTCGAGATCGGAGGGATCTTTTTCCGCAGCCGGAAGGTACTGTGCCACCAGGGCGATAGCTTCACGGGCAAGGGAAATGGAAAATGCACTTGCCGCTTTGCCGGTGGCTGCTTCGATACAGTGATTGACCGCGTCGATACTGACATAACGGGTCTGTTCGGCAGAAAGTCCGGTCATGAGAGCCGGATCGTCGATCGACCAGGTGGGATAAATGCAGTCATAAGCGATCGCAGGTTTGTATTCCTTTTCCAGAATAGTTGCAACTGCAAAACGGTCAGCTTCAGTTCCGGTGCCGTGGGTCAGGTTGACCGCAATGATCGGAACAGCTCCCGAAGGAGTAAATTTCATTTCATACAGTTCAGCGGCATTGTATTTTGTGTCGGCAAGCAGGATCGCCACACTCTTTGCGGTATCGATCGGACTGCCTCCGCCGATAGCAATGACGGCTCCGGCGGCAACGGCCCTGCCCATGGCGGTTGCTTCGTCGATCTGCGCCGTGGTGGGGTTCGGGGTGACTTTGTCATAGATGTCGAATTTGATGCCGCGTGAAGTGAGTGCCGGTTCGATTACGCCCCAGGCTCCGGTGGATTTGTAGGCGCGCCGTCCGGAGATCACCAGTACGCTTTTGATATTGCGGGAAATCAGCTGATCGGCAATGTCATTGATCCTGTTGATGGCTCCGCAGCCGAAATAGATGTTGCTTTTGCAGCGTATTTCGGTAACGGCATGGATATCAAGGTTGTTTTTGAACATATTTCTGCTCCTGTACTTGTATATTTATCCGGATCTGTTTTATCCGGTCTTTGTTTCTATAATATACAGTTACGGAGCGGTAAAATCAAGCCTTGCGTCCGGAAGCCGGTTTGACCACGTTTTTCTTCGCAGGTTTCTTTACTGCTTTTTTATCAGGCTTGACCGGTGTCCTGAGCGCACGCATCTGCTTCCGGAGATTTATGATGACACGCCTCAACAGATCGTTCTGTTTTTTAAGCTGCAGGTTTTCTTTTTCCAGCCGTTCCAGAGAACCGGTCTCACGTTCAAGCATCCTGCCCAGACGTCGGCGCACCAGATCGCGGGAGTTTTTCACCAGTTCCAGATCGCTCTGTGCCGGAGCGATCTTCAGATACTCCTCATAATAGTACAATGCCGTGACCGGATCATTGAGTCCTTCATCGCAGAGCTGGGCGATCGCCAGCATCACATCCGGGGAATCAGGATGTTTTTTCAGGCAGTTTTTGTAAAATTGCAGGGCAAGATCATATTTGCCTTCATCGCGGTACTCCGTACCTTTTTTCATCAGTGGATGATTCATGGACGCAGGTTTTCCGCATCCGCAGAACAGAAATGCCGCTATCAGCAGCGGCAGGAGTTTACGCAATACCGCCATACCGCAGACGGCAGCCGTTTCAAGGCGCAGAACATACGGTCCGAGATTGAGGGTGAACAAGCCGGACTCCTTGATCGTTTTAAGTTCTTCAGGAGTAAATCCGCCTTCGGGCCCCACCAGAAATGCGGCATCTTTACCGTTATCGGTGAAACTTTCACTGATCTCCCCGATGCCGCCGTAAAAGGCGTGACAGCTGCTCATTTCCTCAAGAGCCTGTGTCAGGGAGACCGGCTCTCTGATTATGGGGACAAAGGGGTTTTTTGACTGTTTGCAGCCTTCCTGCAGCAGTATCCGCCATCTGCCTCCGCTCTTGTCACTGTCGGAAACAGAACGGGTGAATTTCACCGGAACTATACTCCAGACACCAAGTTCGGCGCACTGTTTCAAGAGCGGTTCAAACTTGTTTCTTTTGGCAACGGCGCAGTAGAGGTGATATTTGCGGCACGGTTCAGGAATATTTTCCACCTGTTCCAGCTGGAGCTGTCTGCCGGAAACAACTCTGGCGATACCGCGTCTGCCGCAGCCGTCGAGCAGTTCGACTTCGTCTCCCTCCGAGGCACGGAAAACCTTGAAAAGATGATCTCTGTCACTCTTTTCAAGTTCGATGATCTCCGGCGGTTCGCCGATGCTGCCGCAGAAAACTGTATGCCTTACCATAAGATGACCTTTGGAAAAAGGGGAAGAGGAACATAAATTCCTCTTCCCCCGGTTAATTCAGCGTTTATCAGGCAAGCTGAGCTGCCATTTCATCGCGTCCGGCGTTGAATGCGGCGATGTTCTGTTCGACGACTTTCGGTTTTTTCCGGAAGCTTTCGGTGATGGCTTCGGTAAAGACCTTTTCGTAGTCGGCGGCATCTTCCGCGGTGAGAGCATACTTGCCGAGAATGGCGGCGAGAGCTCCGAGAACGGCGGAGTTGGCGCATTTTGCATTGCCGATCCTGTTGGCAATGGCAAGGGCGTCAAGACCGAACACTTTCTGACCCGGTTTGACTTCGGGTTTATCCATGGCGGAGGTGTCGTAAATAAGGATACCGTCATCTTTGAGCTGATATCCGAATTTATCCAGAGCCGCTTTGGTCATGGCGATGAGCAGGTCGCAGGAATCCACCAGCGGGGAGGGGATAGCCTTGCGGGAGAGGATCACCGCACAGCTGGCGGAACCGCCGCGCTGTTCCGGACCGTATGAGGGCATCCAGCTCACGTTGAAGTCGCGCAGACGCGCCATGTCGGCGAGGGTGTGTCCCAGACTGAGGATGCCCTGTCCGCCGAAACCGGAAACGCGGATGCGGCGTTCTTCGTTGAAAAGTTCGGAATTGTTGACCACTTTGGCAGCTTCGGCAGCACCCTCTTCCTTTGCAGTGAAGAGCAGCCGGCTGACACCTTCGGGATCACGTACCGGAGACTCCGGAACTTTGCCGGAGGGGATCTCTGCGGAACGGTCGCGCAGCATGCCCAGCGGGAAGAATTTGGTCATCTTGGTGTCGATGAACTCATTGACCTGTTCCGCAGTCATTTTGAGGTTGACCGGACAGGGTGAAAGAGCTTCGACCAGTGAGAAACCTTTGCGTTCCTTGAGGTTTTCGATCGCCTTGAAGACCGCTTTGCGTGCCTTGAGGATATTGGCGGTGCCGGTGAGGGCAACGCGTTCGATGTAGACCGGAGCCTCCAGTGCGTTGACCAGTTCGCAGACCTTCATCGGATAACCTTCGGTCTCGACATTTCTGCCGTAGGGACTGGTCATGGTGACCTGATTGGGCAGGGTGGTGGGAGCCATCTGACCGCCGGTCATACCGTAGTTGGAGTTGTTCACAAAGAAGATACTCATCTTTTCACCGCGGTTGGCGGCCTGGATGAATTCATTGAAACCGATAGCACCGAGGTCGCCGTCACCCTGATATGAGATGACATACTTTTCCGGAGTGGCGCGGGCGGCACCGGTACCGACGGCGGGCGCACGTCCGTGGGGCACGGAGATACTTCCGCAGTTGAAGTAGTAATAGGCGAACACAGCGCATCCCACGGGGGCGATGAACACGGTGTTATCCTGGATTCCGTAGTATTCTATGGCTTCGGCGATCAGTTTGTGCAGGATGCCGTGTCCGCATCCGGGGCAATAGTGCATGTTGGTTTTGATCGGACCGGGACGGCGTTCAAAGGGATCGAAAAACACACTGGAACGACCGAACTTGACTTTTTCGGTACTCATTTCACATACTCCTTATAAATACGCTTGACGGCTTCGCAGACCTCGGCGCAGCTGGGAACATTTCCGCCCATGCGGTTGCAGAGTTCGACGGGGAGTTTGCAGTCAAGAGCAAGTTTGACATCTTCAATCATCTGACCGGCACTCATTTCGAGGCTGACCACGACTTTGGCTTTGCCGTTTTCGACAACTTTTCTGAAGTTGTTGACCGGGAACGGGAAGACCATCTGGGGACGGATCAGACCGACCTTGAGTCCCTGGGCGCGGAGTTCGGTCACTGCACCCTTGGCGATACGGGAACAGATACCGTAAGCTGCGATGACCAGTTCGGCATCATCGACCATGAATTCTTCGGCGCGCTGTTCGGTGCGTTCGATCTCGCGGTATTTTGCCTGAAGCTTGTTGTTGAGGGCTTCCAGATCATCATATTCCATGTAGATGGAGGTGATGTAGTTGGCTTTGCCGTCGATGATCTTGCCCATCTTCCAGTCCGGATCATAGTCATAGGGCTTGGGATCGGGCAGCTGGACCGATTCCATCATCTGACCGATGACTCCGTCTGCCATGACGTAGGCGGGCATGCGGTATTTTTCTGCCATTTCGAAGGCGAGAACGGTGAAGTCGCACATCTCCTGAACGGAGTTGGGGGTGAAGACCAGACAGCGGTAGCTGCCGTGACCGCCGCCCTTGACCAGCTGGAAATAGTCGGCCTGTTCAGGACCGATATTGCCCAGTCCCGGACCTCCGCGGGTAACGTCGATGATGACGGCGGGCATTTCATAAGCGGCGAGGTAGCTTACGCCTTCCTGTTTGAGACTGATGCCAAGACCGGAACTGCCGGTCATGGCGCGGCGGCCGCTTGCGGCGGCTCCGATTACCATGTTGATCGCTCCGATCTCGGACTCCGCCTGGATGAACGGACGTTTGAGTTTCGGGAAGAGCAGAGCTGCGGTATGTGCAACTTCGCTGGCGGGCGTGATCGGATAACCGAAGAAACAGTCGCAGCCCGCAAGCAGTGCGCCGTAAACAGCTGCTTCATTGCCTTTGAGCAGCAAGCGTTGATTGTACTGCATGGTGATTACTCCTGGATTTCAAAAATGGTGATGGCACCGGGTTCCGGACACTGATGGAAACAGGCTCCGCAACCGATACATGCTTCAGGATCGCTTGCCACTACGGCGAGATAACCCTGGATATTGATCTCTTTACCGACAGAAATCAGCTTTTTGGGGCAGGCGGGGACGCAGCGTCCACAGCCTTTGCACTCATCCTTGCTGATCCGGATACGATGTTTTTTTCCAGCCATGATGTTGGATCGCACTCCCTTTTTTTCAGTTGTTGCATTGTTACAAGGATCTAAAGATCCCGTTCAAAACATTTTTTTGTGAAAAATTCACACCGGTTTTATGTTAATTATGATAATATACACCAAAATACACAAAAATCCAGTAATACTGCAGGATTTTTTGATTACGGCAGAGTATTGCCGGTGAAATCTGCCGTACGAGGTGAAAACAAGCACGCAGTCAATACCCGTGGGGCATATCTGCGCGGCGCACCGCAATACCGGCAAGGTATGACAGCTTTTCCGCCGCCCCCCGCAGGGCAAGGCGGCGTTATGATGCTGGTGCGCAACCGGCCGCTGCCCCCGCGAGCCTGTCATGCTTGACCGGCTATACAAAACTTGCGCTGCATTACCGGTAAGGTATAACAGCTCTCAAGACACCGGGCTGTCAAACCTGACGATCGTACAGCCCATGCTGTATACCCGCTGCGGTGTGACAGCCGCTATGGGGCGGCGGTTTGATGAGAGTTATGGGAATAATGGGAACTATGAGATTTATGAGATCTCTGCGCCGCCAGAAATAAGCCGTGCGGGTAAAAAATCGCGCAGTCAGTACCCGTGGGTAAAATATCGCGGCGCACCATTTACCCATTACTCCCATAATTCTCATAACTCTCATTATTCTCATTTCCTGCGCCGCCCCCACGAACCTGTCAGGCATGACCGGCTATACAAAACTTGCGTTGTTCTGCCGGTCAGGTATGATAGCGTTTGTTGTACTCGGGTTATCAGGCTCAACCGGTTATGCACCAATGCAGTATGACCGCTGCGGTATGACAGCCGCTTGGGGGCGGCGGTTTAAAGAACTATGAAAACTATGAGAGCTCTGCGCCGCCAGAAATAAGCCGTGCGGGTAAAAAATCGCGCAGTCAGTACCCGTGGGGCAAATCATCGCGGCGCATATTCTCCGTACTCATCCGTACCCATCCGTACTACTGCCCTGCGCCGCCCCCACGAGTTATCAGGCATGACCGGCTATACAAAACTTGCGCTGCGTTACCGGTGAGGTATAACAGCTCTCAAGAAACGGTTCTGTCTGCGATCGGTGGATGCAGCGTGGAGCAAGGTCTTTTTTTTGCGCCGAGTACGGTGCGGGAGTGTACCTTTGTACACGACCAACCCGGCACAGGCGCAAGGCTCGAGATTGCCCGCGATGCGCCACCGCAGTTTGAACAACTTTCACAAAAAA
>JAZSGR010000175.1:0-2255 GCA_045532825.1 Victivallaceae bacterium
GCAGCGGGTATACCGCATGTGCCGCACGACCGGTCAGAACTGATAACCCGAGCGGCACAAAAGCTGTCATACCTTGCCGGTATTGCGGTGCGCCGCGATGATTTGCCGGTCGGGTATTTACCGCGCGCTGTTTTTGCCCAACAGGCTTATCTTGGCGGCGCAGATGTCAGACAGGTCGGACAAGTCAGACAGGTCGGACATCAAACCGCCGCCCCCAAACGGCTGTCATACCGCAGCGGGTATACCGCATGTGCCGCACGACCGGTCAGAACTGATAACCCGAGCGGCACAAAAGCTGTCATACCTTGCCGGTATTGCGGTGCGCCGCGATATATCCGTCCTGTTGATTTTCCGACCGGTTTCACCACCGGCAGCGGCATGGCGATCAAAACAGAACGGGTAAAAGTCGCTTCGGAATACATGCTGCTTATGGATTCAGCCAAAGGCACTCTGGCAAAATGGTACCAGTCAGAGAATATTTCAACCTACCATCAGGGTTCCGGTTTGATGCACGCCAGGCACAACAACGCAGTGAATGCCGGTTTACTCGACGGACACGCTCAAACGGTCATGATAAATGGACTGCCGGAAATGGTTTATAAAATGTTCAAATACGGTACTCAGTCCACTTACACCAAAGTAAGTGTTTTCAGCCAGAGCATGGAATATATAGAAATGGCAAGTCCGGCATACCGCTACTATTGAAAAATCCAGTCTGAGTTGAAATCTAGCCCTTATCTTCCCCGGAAAAATGTTTCCGGGGATTTTTTTACGCTGAAGCAATATAAAAAAATCCGGCTGCGTTGCCGCAGCAGGATTTTTTGCTTTTACGCGAAACCAAATTACTTGGAAGTATATTTGGTGTGCAGCAGGTGATGAGCCTTTTCGCTGCCGGGAGTTCCGAGATACTCTTTGTAGAGTTTCTGGATATCTTTGTTCTCGTGAGAGAGACGCAGAGCTTTACCGGCATCCTCGGCATAGAGACCCTTCATGCGCTTTTGAGGCAGAGCAGTATCTCGGTGGGGGAAGGGCTGTCCCCCGCCGTTGATACATCCGCCGGGACATGCCATGATCTCGATCGCCTGGAAACGGTTGGGATCGGCGCGGACCATATCCAGCACTTTGCGGGCATTACCCAGTCCGGAGCAGACAGCAACAGTGATGACTTTGCCCGGAGCGATCTCAACTTTGGCTTCCTTGATTCCATCCAGTCCGCGGACGACACGGAAGTTGATGGCATCGCCTTCGAGGTTCTTGCCGTTGAGCATGTAGTAGACAGAACGGCAGGCAGCTTCAAGCACACCGCCGGTAACACCGAAGATGTCAGCGGCACCGCTGGATTCACCGAGCGGACTGTCGAACTTGTCATCATCCATGTTGGAGAGGTTGACACCGGCTTCGCGGAACATCTTGCAGAGTTCACGGGTGGTGACAACGTAATCGACATCACGGACTCCGTCATTGGCAAATTCCGGACGGGCGGCTTCGTATTTCTTCGCCTGACAGGGCATCACGGAAACCACGACCAGATCCTTGGGAGCAACACCGATCTTTTCGGCATAGTAACTCTTGGCGATCGCACCGAACATCTGCTGCGGAGATTTGCAGCTGGACGGAATGTGGAGCAGATCAGGATAGTTGTGCTCGATGAAGTTGATCCATCCGGGGCAGCAGCTGGTGAGGATCGGCAGATTTTTGCCGGATTTGATACGCTCGACGATCTCGTTGCCCTCTTCCATAATGGTGAGGTCAGCAGAGAAGTTGGTGTCGAAAACTTTATCAAATCCGAGAGCGCGGAGACCTGCGACCAGTTTGCCGGTCACCGGAACGCCCGGCTCAAATCCGAATTCCTGACCGACGGCGACACGCACTGCCGGAGCAGTCTGGACGATGACGGTCTTCCTGGGATCGTTGATCGCATTCCAGACCTTCTTGACATAGCTGATACCGGTGATGGCACCGACCGGACAGGCATTGACGCACTGACCGCAGAAAGTACAGCTGGTGTCGGCAAGCGGGATCATGCTGGCGGTACCGACCTTGGCGGAGAATCCGCGGCCGTTGCCGGTCAGGGCTCCGACGGTCTGGACCTTGTTGCAGACGGTCTCGCAGCGGCGGCACATGATGCACTTGGAAAGATCACGCATGATCGCTTCGCTGGAGTCATCGACCTCAAAACGGTTCTTGGCTCCGGAGAAAGAGACCTCCTGGATACCGAATTCAGCAGCCAGAACACGCAGTTCGCAGTCCTGGTT
>JAZSGR010000189.1:0-12984 GCA_045532825.1 Victivallaceae bacterium
ACCTTGCTCCACGCTGCATCCACCGATCGCAGACAGAACCGTTTCTTGATCTTGAAAAAAACATGCTGTGTGATATATTTTAATTGAGAAAAACATATCTGAATAAGGATAAAATATAAATTTTTCACAAAATTTCGGACATTATCAAAAAAAAATCACTCCGCCAAACCGGATACGGTCGGACGGAGTGATTTTTTTGTTTGAAGCATGTACTGACGGAACATTAAGTAAAATGATCCGTCAGTCTTTTTTTTACGGTTTGATAAGTTCGCGGAACTCTTCCAGAGAAACTTTTCTGCCGTAGGGTGAAAGTTCGTATGATTCTGCGTATTGCGCGGTTTTGCCTTCGGTGCCGTACATCGCGGACAAGGCTTCGCGTGCATCATTCGCCGCATCAATATAACGTTTTCCCCAGTGTTTGAGGAGGTGCTCTTTCTTTTCCTCCCAAGTGAGCCTGGCGGGATCGATGATCTCTTTGCCGCCTGAGTGCTCATAAGCGAGCCACTCGTAGAACTGTGAAACATGGCAGTCGAGCATCCGGCATTTGTCATTCATCACATCATCGATGATGATCGCCGCATCATGACGGAACGGACGGGGATCGGTGAAGGCATCGAAAACACAGCCGAAAACCGGATTGACCTGCGGAACCGGGGCATCCGGGCAGAACAGCGGCACCTGGGTGAGGTAAGCTGCATCCTGAACCAGCTGCGCAGTTGCGCGGTGATCCGCATGATAATCACAGAGACGGTGTGACAGCACCACATCAGGATTGAATTCACGGATGAGGGTGATGACCTTTTTACGGAGTTCAACAGACGGTTCCAGCTCGCAGTCGTGGTTATCATGAAAAACCTGAT
The DNA here is from genome assembly GCA_045532825.1 of Victivallaceae bacterium. Taxonomy (GTDB): domain Bacteria; phylum Verrucomicrobiota; class Lentisphaeria; order Victivallales; family Victivallaceae; genus UBA1784. Next base: position 861 of record JAZSGR010000189.1, read on the forward strand.
ATTCATAAAGTCCTGCGATATTTTTTGATGCCTGGGTTTCAAGATAACGGCGGTCACGCAATGCTTCGCGGTCCATGGAATAGTGACCGCAGTCACCGTTGCACATGGAGACGAATTTTACAATATGCCCTGCCTTCGCCCATTTGATCGCAGATCCGCCGCAGCGGATATCGGCATCATCAGGATGAGCTCCGATGATAAGAAAACGTTTTGCTTTTTCAGCCATTTCAACTTACTCCATGATAGCCTTGAGGTGGTCAACGCTTACCTTGAGATCGACATAGGGATCGCGCAGGTGGGTGTCGTGTTCGACCAGCACCCATTTATCATAATTCTTTTTCTTCAGGAATTCAGCCACGCCCTGCCAGTCGACCATACCCGGTTTGTTGCCGCCGCCGAGTTCACAGAAGCGCAGACGCTGATTCCAGACTTCCGCTTTTTCGTCCTTGATGAAGATATCTTTGAAGTGGACGGCGGAGATGCGGTCATAGTATTTTTCCAGAGATTTCATCAGATCGCCGCCGGCACCTGCGAGGTGACCGATATCCAGCAGCAGAAAGGCATCCGGAACCTCTTTCATAAAGTAGTCAAGCTCTTCCTGGCTTTCCACCACCTGACCGAGGTGGTTGTGTATCGCCGCCTGAATATTGTATTTTTTGCAGGCGGCGCAGAAGGCTTTTGAACGGCGGATAAAGGTATCCATATCGACGTCACGGGAAGTAGCTCCGGGAGTCAGCCAGGTGTAGGTTTTGCCGAATGCAGAGCTGTAAGCGATGTTCTGTGCGGGATTGCTGATCCTTACTGTGGCAAAATCCATGCCCAGTTTATGGAACACTGCTGCGCGTTCAACTGCTTCTGCTGCATCTGCGGCTTCCAGACGTTCAATGCCGTTGAAACCGATTTTTTTCAGGTTGAGAAGACGATCTTCAAGATCATAGTTTCCCCCGAACCAGACATTCATGCCGTAATCTGCGACTCCGTACTTCATGATTTGTTTTCCTTATTTTGTGGTGATTTAAAAGTCTTCAAAAAAATCAAAGCGCATCTGTTTTGTTTTTTTTGAATAATTTTTAAATTTTTTTATTGTTACGCGGAAACTTTTTTTACATCGTTTCCGCGGTTGCCCTTTGCTTTTTGTTTGATTTTTTTGACTTGTTTCCGGCGTATTTGTTTCTTTTCCGGACATCCGGCAAATGTCCAGTCTATCAGATTTTTGCAGAAAAGATCACGTTCACGGGCGGTCTTGAAACCGGTGACGCAGCCCATAAGACGTCTGCCGTTGCGTTTAACACTGAAAGTAAGACAGAAACCCGCTTTTCGTGTATATCCGGTTTTCATACCTTCGGCATCGGCGTAATTTTTGCGTACCAGCTTGTTGGTGTTGGCGATGACCGTCTTTTTCTCTCCCTCGCGGATAGAGGTGGATAAGGTCTTGAAACAGGTCATTACATACGGATATTCCAGAAGCCGTTCACCGAGTCTTACCATGTCATGCGCGCTGGCGAGCGATTGGTTGCGCTGCTTGTCGGGCAGTCCATGGGCATTGATGAATTTGGTGTTTTTCATCCCAAGCTGAACAGCTCTGCGGTTCATCATGGCAACGAACTTCTTTTCGCTGCCGGCAACAGTCAGAGCCAGCTGCAAAGCGGCATCGTTGGCACTTTTTATCGTGGCGCATTTCACCAGATCCGAAACCGGAAAAGTTTCACGCGGATCCAGCCAGACTATCCCTTCGCGGCTGGGCAGTTTCAGGACATCACGGGAGATCCTGACCTGCGAGTTGAGAGAAAGAGCCGGATTTTTTTCCAGATGCTCCATGGTGAGCAGAACAGTCATCATTTTGCTCATAGAAGCCACCGGTACCGGTGTTCTGCTGTCTTTCTCCCACAGTACCCGTCTGGAATTCATGTCTACCAGTATCGCAGTGCGGGAGTCATCCCCGGGAACCATGGTTGCCGGAAGTTTGCCCCTTCTGGCATAGATGAAAGAAAACGGTTTGCCGAAGTTTTTTTCTTCAGATACTTTGCGGTAACGGAATTTGGTTTCCGGAGCTTTTTCCGGAGTCCTGGTCCTTTTCTCCGACGCCTGGTCTTTCCGGACAGGGGAGGAAACACCGGAATTACCGGTGTTTCCATTTTCCGGCTGCTCTGCAGTTTTTACATCAGCAGTCTCTGATGGTCCTGAAGACGGAACCGTCAGAGCGATCACGATCACGTGCACCAGCACGATCACTGCAAAAATCAACAGGAATAACTTCAGCCGTCCGCTGCCGGATGTGGACATTTTTTATGCTCCGAAAACACCCAGTGAATGAGCGCGGTTGAATGCACTTACCATAGCCATGATCGCGGCACGGTCGATATTGGTATCTTCACCGGCGCCGTAGATCAGCTTTTTGCCGTCCTCGGAACAGCGGAGACCGACGAAAGCCAGAGCTCTGGCATCGGCATCGGTACCGAGGGTGCGTTCGGAAAAGTCCTCGACCTTGAAGAACGGCATGAGTCCGGAGTTTTTCAGCGCACGGACAACTGCTGACAGCGGTCCGTTGCCTTCGCCGGTGAGCTGATGACGCTCGCTGCCGATGCACCAGTCGAAACTTACTGAAGTTACTTCTCCGCCGCCGGCGAGGCGGTGGAAGTTCTCCATACGGTACTTGCCGTCGATGTTGACAAAGGTATCGTAGAAGATCTCCTTGAGCTTGGCGGAGTCGATCTCACCGCCTATGGCATCGATGTAGTTCTGGATCGCCTGACCGATATCCGGATGCATGCTCTTGGGCGGATAGATGCTGAATTCATGTTCCAGCACGTAGACTACTCCACCCTTGCCGGACTGGCTGTTGATGCGGATGAGACGCTCATACTGTCTGCCCACATCAGCTGGGTCGAGGTGGAGATACGGTACTTTCCAGCCCTGTCCGAAGAACGCACTGATCTCGGAGCGTTTTTCCAGACCTTTGCGGATCGCATCCTGATGGGAACCGGAGAATGCGGTGAACGCCAGGGCGCCGGCGTAGGGGTGGCGCGGGTGGACCTCGATACCGGAGTTGCGCTCGACGATACGGACGATTTCCGGCATGTTTTTGAAGGAAAGTCCGGTGTCGATACCGCGTGACTCCATGTTCAATGCGAGCACGGATATATCCAGGTTTCCGGTACGTTCACCGTGACCGAAAATCGTACCTTCGACTCTGGTAGCACCGGCAAGCAGTGCCATTTCGGTTGCTGCGACTGCACAGCCCTGATCGTTGTGGGCATGGAGACTGATCCTGGTTTCCGCCATGTAGGGATATTTTCTGGTGAAAAGTTCGATCATATCCGCATACTGGTACGCCGGACGGCGTTCCACCGTGGCGGGCAGATTGAGCACAAAGGTATCAGGAGTGGCGGGACCCCACTCTTCTTTCACTTTGCAGCAGAGATCGACGACGAAATCCAGATCGCTGTCGGTGAACTCTTCAGGTGAAAATTCATAGCTCACCTGATCGGCGAGTCCGGCTTCCGCCAGTCCTTCACGGATGAGTCTGGTTCCGGCGATGGCGAGCTCCATGATGTGTTCACGGTTGTCGCCCAGCACGAATTTGCTGTGAAGATCGCTGGTCGCCACATAACAGTGGGCGATGGCTTTGCCTTTGAGTCCCTTGAGGGATTCGATGGTACGCCTGATCAGGTGTTCACGCGCCTGGGTGAGCACGGAGATCCGGACGTCATCGGGTATGAGATCCTGTTCGATCAGCATACGGACAAAGTTGAAATCATCCTCTGAAGCGGAGGGGAAAGAGACTTCGATCTCTTTGAAGCCGATGTCGCAGAGCATTCTGAAATATTCCAGTTTCTGCTGCGGATTCATCGGGATCGGCAGCGCCTGATTGCCGTCGCGCAGATCCACCGAGGTCCATACCGGCGGAGTGGTGAGAATATTGTCCGGCCATTTGCGGTCACTGATCCTGATCGCTTCAGGATAATTATATTTCGGTTGCTGTATCATTCTTATATTCCTGTGTTTTTATTATCTGCTTTACTGATTTTTCAAGTTGGAGTTTATTATGCGCGCGGCTGCGAATCCGGCCCCAATTCCGTCGTCGGTGCTGACCACCGTAAGTCCGGTCCTGCCGGAGGATAACACTCCGAACAGGGACATCATGCTGTCCAGTCTGTCTCCGCTTTTGACTGTTGCCGGCAGTGCTGTCACCGGCGTGTCCGTCAATCCTGCGATGATCCCGGGCAGTGTGCTGTCTGTTCCCGCGACTGCGATGCACGCAGCCGCGCGACTAAGTCGGCCGGTAAGTTCCGCCAGCTGCTTTATGCCGGCGGAACCCTGTGTCATAAGCATTTTGCTTGTAAAGCCGCATGCGGAGAGAGCGTATTTTGCGGTGAGCGCAGCCGGAAGATCCTCTCTGCCTGCAGTGATGATGAATACTTCTGCTTCAACAGCGGGCGGATCAATATGAAAGATCCGGGCCGCCGGATCGTAACCGCCTTCCGGAAAAGTCAGACTCAAGGCGGAGCCGGTCATCTCACCGGTGTGCGTTACGATCACACCGTTATTGTCTTCGAGTGCGGCAAGAACCGCGTTTTCCAGTTGTGCCGCAGTTTTCTCTTTCCCGCAGATGACTGCCGGAAAACGGCGGCAATGCTCCGCTGCCCCAGCAGCAGATGACGGGACGGCAACGGATTTATCTGATTGTTCTTTTGCACTTTTCATGCGGTAAATATAACCCGGATACGCTGTAATATCAAGTTTTTATAAAACATTTTGCGTAAAAAACTTGGTTTTTGACAAAAGCGGGGTTATATTATTGGAAATATACAGTTGTTTTAGTGGGATTTTAAACCTGAAAATTATAAATATGGAGATCAAAAAATGAAAACTATCGCAGAAAGCGCACTTTCACTGGTGAAGAAAAGTGCGGCAGAGATCAAAGCCGGTATGATGAAAAGTTCCGGCAGCATCACTGTGTATCCCGAATCCATCCACAAACTCGGCGATGCCGTTGTTATGATGGCAAGAGATGATGAGAAACGTTTTCTCGTTGTTGTTGCCGATTGCGAAAAATGCATGCCGCAGGGATTTGCCGGAGAGGTGAGTTCCCTTTCCAACGGCGGCGGTATGCTTATCGGTGAACTTTCAGCCGCCAATGCCGCAGCTCTCCGCCGTCACTTCCCCTGGTGCGCTCCGAAGAGTCTCCGTAAAGTTCGCACCACCGTCGGATGCGGCGACCGTCTCGGACTTGCCTCTTACGGTCACGTGCTGGCTGCCAAACAGTATCAGCTCAATCCGGTGCTTGCCCAGCAGTCCATGCGTGAACTTTCAATGACCAACCGTACTTTCCGCCAGGTCGTCGATGACACCGTGTTTCTTGTGTTCTGCGCCGACTATCAGGAAGGATACGGTGCCGATGGCGACCACCTCAAGAAAATCGAGGATATCGACGTTGCTCTCGCCGCAGAGATGTGCATGATCACCCTTGACCTTTCCGAAGTCATGAACGCTGCCGCAGGCGACTGGAGCGATTCTGAGATCGAAAAGGCTTTTGCAGCTCTGCCCGCCGCCGATCAGGAACGCATCAACAGAGAGTATGCCGGCAAAGAATTCGTCGTCGGTGATATCGCTGTAAAAGTCGATGCTGTTACTGCCAAACGCTGTGCCGTGATGTATGATGCGGCACTGGCATTCGCCTTCAAGGTCTACAAGCATCTCTGCGAAAAACGCGGAGAGGAATTCGATCTTGAAATCTCCATTGACGAGACCACTTCTCCCACCCTGCCTTCTCATCACCTCTACATTGCCCGTGAACTGCGCCGCATGGGTATCGAATTCTCCTCTCTGGCCCCCCGCTTCGTCGGTGAGTTCCAGAAGGGCATCGATTATATCGGTGATCTCGAAGAGTTCGACCGTCAGTTCACCGTCCATGCCAAGATCGCCAAGACCTACGGCAACTACAAGGTGTCTGTCCATTCCGGCAGCGACAAGTTCTCCGTCTATCCCACTGTCGGTCGCGAGACCGAAGGTTATCTGCACCTCAAGACCGCCGGAACCAGCTGGCTGGTCGCGGTCGAAGTCATCGCAAAATGCGATCCGCAGCTCTACCGTGATATGCACAAATGTGCGCTTGCCAACTTCAATGATATGCTCAAACTTTACCATATTACTGCCGATATCAACAAGATCCCGGCACTGGATACCCTCACCGATGCCCAGCTGCCCGCTCTGATGGAAATGGCGGAGGCACGTCAGCTGCTGCACATCAACTACGGTCCGATCCTCACCGGAGAACTGCGTGAACGTTTCTTCAAGGCGATGCACAAGTTCGAAAAAGAGTATACTGAAGCAGTCAGACTCCACTTTGAGAAACACATCTCTCTGCTGGGCGTTCCGAAAAAGTAATCCAAACGGTCAAAAATATAATTTCAGGAGAAATCAGAAATGTTTATTCAGATGCTTGCAACCGCCGCGGCTCAAGCCGCTCCCGCCGCCCAGAAACCCCAGGGCAGTCCGCTGATGAGTTTCATGCCGATCATCATCATCATGGTGGTGTTCATGTTTTTCATGTCCCGTTCGCAGAAAAAACAGCAGCAGAAGCGTCAGGATATGATCGATCACATCGTCAAAGGCACCCGGGTGCTTCTTGCCAGCGGTATCTGCGGTGTTGTCGAGGAAGTGAAAGAAAATGAATTCATCGTTGAGATCGCTCCCGGTGTCAAGATCTGCGTGGTCAAGAACGGTATCGCAGAAGTCGTTTCCGATGAAGCCAAGGCAGAGGTCAGGAAATAATTATGGAACAGCGTCCTTTACTTCTCCGTACCTGCGCCGTCATATTTGTGGTGGTGCTGTTTGTACTGGCGATGCATCCGCTGCGTGAACGCGACTACTATCAGGTTTTCAATGAAATGTTGAAGGACCGCAAGGATGCCGCCGCAGCTGCATTGGTCGAAGATGCCAAATCCCTGCAGAAAAAGAATCCCCAGCTTTTCCAGTCCCAGGCTCTGCTCCAGGTGGCGGAATCCAAAGGTGTTGATCTTACCAAAAAGGTCAAGGGTGCCGATCTGCAGGATAACCGCGACGTCATGAGTCTCATCCGCAAAAACGCCTCCGGTTCGATCCGTCTTGGTCTGGACCTCGCCGGCGGTGTGGAGTTCTATCTGGAACTGGTTCCGGATGAGGAACTGCTTTCCAAGATCAAGGAATCTGCCGGCGGCCAGGGGGAAAGCCGTGAGGAACTTGAAAACCGCATGAAGAATGAATTCGACCGTTACCGTGATGTGGCGATCGAGATCCTTCGCAAACGTCTTGAAGGTCAGAAGATCTTTGAGGCGGAGATCGCACCCTCCGGCGGTTCTTACGTTTCTCTGCGCGCGCCTGTCGTTGCACGTGATGAAAAGCTCAAGCTGCTTGACCTCATCAAGATGAGTGCCAAACTCAATTTCCGTCTGGTGCATGAAAACAATGCTGCGCTGATCCAGAGCTATCTTGCCGATCCGCAGAACTTCAAAACTCCGCTGGGTTATGAGCTGATGTCCACCAGTGAGTTCCGTCCCGGACAGGAACCGCTGATGAGTTATTATCTGGTCTCCCGCCGTTCCGAAATGGACGGCAAGGGCGTCACTATGGCTATGGCGACCAAAGATGAATTCGGTCAGCGCAAGATCGTGCTGCGTTTCAACCAGCAGGGAGCCGAGGATTTCGGCCGTGTGACCAGTGCCAATGTCGGCCGTCAGCTTGCTATCGTGCTTGACGGTAAACTCTATTGCGCCCCCAATATCAATATGGGGATCACCGGCGGAAGCGCGGAGATCTCCGGACGCTTCTCTGAAGAAGAGGCAAAAAATATTGCCGATGCTCTGGTCAGCGGCAGTTTCCCGTTCCAGATCAAGGTCAATGCGGTGTTTGACACCGATCCGAAGCTCGGAGCCTCCAATGTCGCAAACGGTATCTGGGTCGGTATTCTCTCCATGATCTGCGTGGCAGTGTTCATGATCATCTATTACCGCCTGAGCGGATTGGTCGCTGTTGCAGCATTGATCCTCAATATCGTTCTCATCCTCGGAGCTATGGCGGCGTTCAACTGCACTCTCACTCTGCCGGGTATCGCCGGTATCGTGCTTACCATCGGTATGGCAGTTGATGCCAACGTGCTGGTGTACGAACGTATCCGTGAAGAGCTGGAAAAAGGTAAAAAGACGATCCATGCCGTCAATCTCGGATTCGACAAGGCACTGCCTGCTGTGCTGGACGCCAACATCACCACTCTGGTCACCTCCATCATTCTGATGTATGTCGGAACCGGAGCGATCAAGGGGTTTGCAGTCACTTTGAGCATCGGTATCCTTTCCAGTCTCTTTACTGCGCTCTTTGTCACCAGACTCATCTATGATTATCTGTTCCGTTTCACCGGATTCAACCGGATCTACATGCTTGAGATCTTCCGCAACACCAAATGGGATTTCTGTGCCATGTGGAAACGCAGTCTGTGTGTTTCCGCCGTATTCTGCCTGCTGGCGGTCGGTTTGCTGGTGTTCCGGGGTGCCGGAGTTCTCGGTGTTGACTTCACCGGCGGTACTGTGGTCACTTTCAATTACGAAAAGCAGATCCCGCAGGATAAGATCGAGGCGGTTTTGCGTGAGGCCGGTTACGAAGAACCCAGTGCTGTCTACAAATTCAACATCGGTTCCAGCGATCAGGAACGCAAACTTGAGATCCTCATCCGCGGAGACCTGACCAAAGACAGTGTCAGTCAGAGTCCGAAAGATGCGCTTGCCGCCCTGCTCAACAGCAAGTTCCCCGAAGCAAAATTGAGCGGCGGACTTGAAAGCAGTATCGGCGGTCTCATCGGATGGGAGTTCACCAAAGCTGCTATCTGCGCCATTGTATTGTCGATGATAGGTATCGGTATTTATATTGCATTGCGTTATGAATACACCTACGCTGTGACCGGTGTGTTCTGTCTGCTGCATGACGTGCTGGTGGTTCTCGCGATCTATCTTGCGATGGGCAGGACCATTTCTCTTACCGTGGTGGCTGCTCTGCTTACAGTTATCGGTTACTCCATCAACGACAAAGTGGTCATCTTTGACCGTATCCGTGAAAATGTTGCACTCAAAAAAGGCAGCACTTTTGCCGAAACGATCAATATTTCGATCAATCAGACCTTGAGCCGTACCATGCTTACCAGTTTGACGACCTTCATCGTGGTGTTCATTCTGTACATCGCTGGCGGAGTGGCTATCAATGACTTTGTGCTTATCATGATGCTCGGGGTGATCTTCGGTACGCTGTCATCCATCTTTGTCGCAGCTCCCACTGTCGGCTGGCTTCAGGAGTGGCGTGCTGCGCGTCATGCCCGTCATGCCAAAAAGAATTGAGGTGAAGTCATGCTTGGAAATTTAGGTGAAATGGCGAAGATGATGTCCCGTGTGAAGGACATCCAGAACGGTATCAAAAAGTTCAAAGAAGAGCTGCCGAAGCTGGAGTTTTCCGCAACGGCAGCCGGCGGCACGGTCAAAGTCACCGTTTCCGGAGACTTTACTGTGAAATCCGTCGAGATCGCCCCGGAGGCAGCCGGAAATGCTGCTCTTGCCGGAGAGATCACTGAAGCGGTGAACTCTGCTCTTACCGCTGCCAAAATGACTGTCCAGTCAAAAATGAGCGAGATTTCCGGCGGTATCGATCTGCCGGGATTGTTCTGACAGGGATTTCTTGTATGAGCGGCAGTTATCCGGAAGCTATGGAGGCGTTGATCGGGGAGTTGAAACAGCTTCCCGGCATCGGCCGCCGCGGTGCCGAAAGAATGGCACTGGCTCTGCTTGACCGTTCTGCCGCCGAACTCGAATCTCTCGGCAGTCTTATAAGTTCTCTCCCCCGCACCGTTGGCCGTTGTCCGCGGTGCGGAGCTTTTTCTGAAGCGGAAAAGATGTGCCGGGTCTGTGCCGATTTGCGCCGGGACGACAGTACGCTGTGTGTGGTCGAAAACATGCCGCAGCTGTTCGCGGTCGAATCGAGCGGACACTATACCGGACGTTATCTGGTCCTCGGCGGCAAGATCTCTCCGCTGGATTCCGAAAACGGGGAGGGACTCAATATTTCCGGTCTCTGCCGGATCATGGAAACCGGCTCTGTAAAAGAGGTCATTCTCGCATTGAGCAGTGACGTTGAAGGCAGGGCAACTGCGGTATTTCTGGCGGAGATACTGGAAAAATACAATGTGAAAATTTCCCGTCCTGCGCTGGGACTGCCGGCCGGAGCAAACTTATCCTTTGCCGACAGTGCCACTATAGCCGCTGCGCTGCGCGGCAGGGTGGATATATAGAAAGAAAAAAATCATGTGTTGCGAAAACAATAAAAAAGTGAGAACCCGTTTTGCACCGAGTCCAACCGGATTCATGCATGTCGGCAATTTGCGTACCGCCTTGTATGCCTATCTGCTTGCCAAGTCAGGCGGCGGTGATTTTGTGCTGCGTATTGAGGATACCGATCAGGCACGTTATGTCGAGGGCGCAGTGGATGTGATCTACGCCACGCTCGCCCGTGCCGGACTGATCCACGATGAAGGTCCGGATAAACCCGGCTGCTGCGGTCCGTATATCCAGAGTGAACGCCGTGAACTTTACGGCGAATACGCCCGCAAACTGGTTGAAAGCGGTCACGCCTATTACTGCTTCTGCGAAAAGCATGAAGCTGCAGAGGACGAAGAGGAAACCATTCAGGATGCAGGTGACGTGTGTCCCTGCCGCAGCATGGATCCGGCAGAATCTGCCGCACTTGCCGCTTCCGGAAAGCCTTGTGTGATCCGTCAGAAGATCGACCGCAGCGGCGTGTCGGTGTTCCGGGACTCGGTTTTTGGTGAGATCACCATTGAAAACAAGGTGCTTGATGACCAGATCCTGCTCAAGAGCGACGGTATGCCGACCTATAATTTTGCCAATGTGGTCGACGATCACCTGATGGGGATCACTCATGTGGTGCGCGGTTCGGAGTATCTTTCATCGACTCCGAAATACAATCTGCTTTACCGGGCATTCGGCTGGGAGCTGCCGGTGTACGTCCACCTGCCGCTTATCATGGGCCGCAATGCCGAAGGAGAGGTGGCGAAACTTTCCAAGCGTCACGGTTCGGTAAGTTTTGAAAATCTTATTGCCGACGGTTATCTGGCAGAGGCTGTCGTAAATTACATCGCTCTGCTCGGCTGGTCACCCAAGTCGGATCAGGAGATCTTTTCTCTTGCAGAACTTGCGGAAAGATTTGATATTTCCGGCTTGAACAGGTCTCCGGCGGTGTTCGATTATGACAAACTGCGCTGGATGAACTCGGAATACATCAAGGCTCTTTCTCCGGAAGGATTTGCCGCAGCGGCAAAAGACTTTGCCAAACTTCCGGCATCGCTTGAACCGGCATGGGGGAAAATCGCCGCCATCCTGCATCAGCGCACTGAACTGTTGACTGATATTCCGGAAAAGATCGCATTTCTGGCTGAACTTCCGGAATTCGGAACTGATCTGTTCTTCAACAAGAAGAGCAAATGTTCTCCGGAAGTAGCCAAAACGGTTCTGGAAACGCTCATTCCGGAGTTTGCCGCGCTTGAGGATTTTTCACCTGCTGCTGTCGGAGAGGTGATCGCTTCTTATGCTGAAAAAAATGCCGTGAAGCTCGGTCAGCCCATGTGGGCGGTCCGCATTGCTCTTTCCGGTTTGCCGGTGACCCCCGGCGGTCCCGGTGAGATCATGGATATCCTCGGCAGGGAAGAGTCGCTCCGGCGTTTGAACTGCGCTCTGGCAAAGTTGTGATCTGCAAGCGGTTGCCGTATTACGGAGAGCGGAAAAAGTCGGATTTGTCTGTCGTATGTAAAGAACTGTTATTTTTCTTTATAATTTGTTATTGTCCCATTTTTTGTGAAAGTTGTTCAAACTGCGGTGGGGCATCGCGGGCAATCTCGAGCCCGCCCCCTGGGCCGGTTTGGTCGTGTACAAAGGTACACTTCCGCACCGTACTCGGCGCAAAACTCGACCTTGCTCCACGCTGCATCCACCGATCGCAGACAGAACCGTTTCTTGAGCTTGAAAAAAACATGCTGTGTGATATATTTTAATTGAGAAAAACATATCTGAATAAGGATAAAATATAAATTTTT
>JAZSGR010000159.1:0-20282 GCA_045532825.1 Victivallaceae bacterium
CGTCGGCGGCGCGCAGGAAAACACCCTGCTCACCATCAAGGGACATGTGGAAAAAGGTCATGAAAGTGTACTGGTCACAGGTTTTTCTCCCGGCAGAGAGGGGGAATTGCTCAAGAACGTCGACCTTCCGGATTTCCGCATCGAAACCTTTCCCGATCTCGTCCGCGAGCTGTCGCCGTGGAAAGATTTCATGGCATTTTTGAAACTGCGCCGTTTTTTCAAAGCGGAAAAGTTTGATGTGGTCCACACCCACAGCTCCAAAGCGGGCATAATCGGCAGGCTGGCCGCTTACGCTTCCGGAGTTCCGGTGGTGGTGCATACGGTCCACGGTCAGGCTTTTCATCCTTACGAAAAGTGGTGGCGCAACAAACTGTACATTGCGCTCGAACGTTTCGCCGCCCTCTGGTGCGACAGGATATATGCCGTTGCCCAGGCAATGATCGATCAGTGTGTTGAAGCAGGAGTGTCGCCGCGTGAAAAATATCAGGTGGTTTACAGCGGCATGGATACCGGAGCTTTTGACAGTGCCAGGCGCGAACCGGAACTGCGGGCAGCTCTCGGCATTCCTGAAGATGCGGCAGTGATCGTCACGGTGGCGCGTCTTTTTCCGCTCAAAGGATATGAATTTGTCATACCTGCAGCAAAAAAACTTATTCCGGAGTACAGTAATCTGCATTTTCTGATAGTCGGAGACGGTCCGATGCACGATGAGATCATATCATCGCTCAAAGCCGATGGCATGGACAACCGTTTCCACTTTTCCGGACTGGTTCCTCCGCACGAGGTCTGCCGTTACATCGCCCAGGCGGATATGCTGTGGCATCTTTCGCTGCGTGAGGGATTACCGCGTTCAGTGGTCCAGGCACTTGCGACCGGACGTCCGGCAGTGGGGTTCCGTCTTGACGGAACTCCGGAGGTGGTACTGGACGGCAAAACCGGTTTTACCGTCCCCCCCGGGGATGTGGAACAGGTCGCCGCCGTCACCCGCAAAATACTGGATGATGCCGCACTCCGTCAGAGCATGGGGGAAGAAGGCAAAAAACTGGTGATCGAACGCTTTGACTGGCACCGCATGGCTGACATCCTTGAAGCTGAATACATCAGACTGCTGAATGAAAAAATGTGAACCGTCTGCATAACTCTGCACACACGTGCAGTCAGAGTTGACCGGCTATACAAAACTTGCGCTGCGTTACCGGCGAAGCACTGTACGTTCAGGTGTAAAAAAACGATAATGTCCGGAATTTTGTGAAAAATTTATATTTTATCCTTATTCAGATATGTTTTTCTCAATTAAAATATATCACACAGCATGTTTTTTTCAAGCTCAAGAAACGGTTCTGTCTGCGATCGGTGGATGCAGCGTGGAGCAAGGTCTTTTTTTTGCGCCGAGTACGGTGCGGAAGTGTACCTTTGTACACGACCAAACCGGCACAGGCGCAAGGCTCGAGATTGCCCGCGATGCGCCACCGCAGTTTGAACAACTTTCACAAAAAATGGGACAATAACAATTTTCAAGGAGTTTTGAATTTACCTCTTATGATAATTGATTTTTTCTGCTCATGGAGATATATTATCCGCGAAATAAAAATCATCATCACCATAGGATAAAAGTTATCATGAGCATTATTTACGATGAAAAAAATTACCCGCCCCCGTTTCCGGCGGGATTGCCGTCTTTTGTGGAAGATCTGAAGAAACATATTCCGTTTGTTCCGGTACGCGATGACTCCGCTCCTGTTGGAAAAGACTCATTTGATATCCTCAAGGGTATCGCATTCGACATCGCATTCGATGATCCGGAAAAACGTCTTGAGACCGCCTTTGCCGATCTGCGGCGTTTTCTCGGTGAAGCCGGTGTGCCGGAACAGGGCAGTATAATGCGTTTTGAACTTGCCGATACTCTTGAAGGTGAAGATTTCATCCTCACGGTATCACCTGACGGACTGCTTCTTGAGGGCGGTTCTTTTGAAGGTATCCGCCGCGGCGTTTATTATCTCATGGATAAGATCTCCGCTTTGCGTACTCCCGGGCTTGCCTGCGGAAGTGAAAAGAAACATTACTGGCTGAAAAACCGTATCTCACGCTGCTTTTTCGGACCGATCAAACGTCCGCCTTTCAACGTGGATGAACTGATGAACGACATCGATTATTATCCGGATGAATATTTGAGCCGTCTGGCGCGTGAGGGGATCAACGGACTGTGGCTCACGGTCACATTCAGCGAACTTGCCACCACTTCGTTCCGTCAGGCATCTCCGGATGCACCAAGAAGGATCGCCAAACTGCGGGCTACTGTCGCAAAATGTCTGCGCTACGGTATCAAGACCTGGATCTTCTGCATCGAACCCGCCCGCTGGCTCAACAAAGATAATCCCCTGCCCGAAGGATGTGAGGAGATGCTCGGCCCCGGATACAGCGCATCTCTTACCGCCGGATACGACAGCAGTATGCGCAGCTTCTGCCCGAACTCGGAAACTGCCGAACGGTATCTTTATGAATCCACCTATTCGATCTTCAGTCAGGTTCCCGGACTCGGCGGTCAGATCACGATCTCTCACGGCGAACGCATGACCTCATGTTTGAGCATGCTGGCAGTCACTTCTCCGGAAAACCGGGTCACGGCATGTAAAAAGCAGTGTTCACTTGAAGCCTCCGACATCATCAGCCGCACATTGCTGCCCATGGCGCGCGGCATCAAAGATGCTTCTCCGGATGCCGAACTTATCAGCTGGCTCTATCAGCCCGGAGAGATGCATCACGAAAACTGGATCTATACCCTGCCGGAAAAACTTACCTTTGATGTAAATCTTGCCTACAATTTTGAATCCGGCATCACCGGCAAACAGCTTGGCAGGATCCATACCGGCGGAGACTACTGGCTTTCCTGCACCGGTCCCTCCGACCGTTTTTCCAGAATGGCAAAGGCGGCATCAGGTCATTGCGGCATGGCGGCGAAACTGCAGGTCGCCTGCTCACACGAAGTTGCCACGGTCCCGGATGTTCCGGTTCCGGGACAGCTCTACCGCAAATACCGCGCCATGCATGCGCTCGGCGTGACCCACGCCATACAGTGCTGGTATTTCGGCAACTATCCCGGTCTGATGAATCAGGCTTCAGGAATGCTCGCCTGTGAGGATTTTACAACTGATGAAGAAACTTTTTTGAAAAAACTTGCCTCCGTGGATTGGGCCGGATGCGAAGATCAGGTGATCCGGGCATGGGAGCTTTTCAGCAAAGCATACAGCAATTATCCGCTTGAAAAGATGTTCCAGTATTACGGACCGGTACATGACGGTCCGGTGTGGCCGCTCCACCTCAAACAGGTGCGCCGCCAGCTGCCCAGGACCTGGCAGCCGGATAATATGCCCGCAGGAGATGTTCTGGGGGAAGCTCTGCGGGAACACTCCGTATCAGAGGTCTGCACTCTGCTGGGAAGAATGGCGTCGCACTGGGCGGAGGGTTTTGAACTCCTGAAACAGGCAGCAGAGGATTTTCCGCAGAACAGAATGTGTCAGGAGCAGCTTTCAGCGGCACTGGCTCTTAAAATACAGTTTGCTTCAGCTCACAATATTTTCCGCTTTTACAGCATGCGCGATGCGCTGTTTGCAGGCGCACCGGATACGGAAGAGCTGCTATCCGCCATGGAACAGATCGTTCACGATGAGATCGCCAACTCCCGCGCGCTCTGCGAAGCGTGCAAACTTGATACCAGACTCGGATACCACTCCGAAGCAGAGATCTTCAAATATTATCCGGAAAAACTCGAATGGAGGATCAGGATACTGGAAGATATCATCCTCAAGGATTTTGCGGAGTGCCGCAAAGCTCTGGCAGAAGGTAAGACCTTTACGGAATTTGCAGAGTGCAGAGAGACTTTGCGCTGCGTGACAAATGAAACCTACCGCAGCGGCAGACTCAGCTGGCAGGCTCAATGCACCGCTGAAGAACTGCGTATCCGGGTGAATATCACCGATCCCACTGATGCCGATGAGGAATTTCTTAAATTCCACATGATGGATGAATCAGGCAATATCCATCCCTTCATGGTCAACACCGCCATCGCGCGCAAAAGCGATGAAAAAGTGGATTGGACCGAATGTGTCACTCTGGCAAAAAGAGAAACCGGCAACGGCTGGGAGGCGGAGGCAGTCATACCGCGTCAGCTGCTGCGTGGAAAAACGAAAGTGCTTTTCGGCGTGGAGCTGGTGGAATACCGCAACGGGGTGCAGTCCAATATCACCTGGCCCGCCGGACCGTTCAAGGATACTTTGAGACTGCTGCTGGGATATTTCACTCCCGACAGGCTCGGTCTGCTTGAACTGTGAAATGCTTCACAGCTGCCGGTTTTTGCGTAATGCTCCCGGAGTCACTCCGAGAACTTTCCTGAAACGGTCGGACATATAATACCGGTTGCAGAAACCGCATATTTCTGCGATCTCCTCAAGCGAATGATCGCTGTTGAGCAGCAGATTGCGTGCATTTCGCAGCTGGTGCTGTTCACGGTAACTGCGCGGAGAGCATCCCAGTTCGCGCGCAAAGGTGGTGTAAAAGGTCGAAACCGACACGCCGCATCTGCGGGCGATCTCCTCCATCGAAGGGCAATCATCTGAAGTGAGCATTTTGAGCGCAAGATCAAGTGATTTGCGCGACAGTGTGCTTTTGCCTGAATTTATCATGCATACGCGCAGAAGCGTGTTTTCGATCAGGTTGAGAGCCAGTTCCTCCCAGTTGTTCCGGTGATAATATTCCAGTTCGCAGATCTCATCCAGATTGCCGGTTATTTTTTCAAGTTCCTGATTTTCAAGGGTGAAACATCCCAGTCCGGGCATAACTTCATGGAATGAAAGTATATCCCGTATATGACTGCGTACCGGGAAGTGGAACCAGATATATTTCCAGTATCCGTTGGAGTGGAACGTATAGGCATATTCCGGCTTGTAGATCAGCAGCGACCGGTGCGGAACATCAAATTTATCATCTTTCAAAGAGATCGATCCACTGCCTTCGGCGGAGTAAAGCAGTCCCCACGGTTTGAGCAGCCGGCGTTTCCAGTGCGACGGACGCAGATGCTGGCTGCAGCCGCCGGTTATGTCGAGCAAAATTTCGCCGGATGATTTTTTCATTTTGTAGAAACACGTATTTTTTTCACAGAATTCCTGATTGTCTAAAACAACACTTTGTACTATAATATACTGCATACAAGGGAAACAGTCAAATCACAACGGATTTTTTAATTATGGAAAAATATATATTTTCAGATCAGATAACTCCGCTTCCAGCCGGCAGCTGCACCTTCAAGGGCGCGATCGCCGGGACCATGGAAAATTTCTTCTTTCACCGCATCAATTCATCCGATGCCAGAAAAAAAGTCTATCAGGAGACCATCGATGCCTACCGCAACCGGATCGATGATGATCGCAAAGTCATCGGTATCTGGCAGGGGGAATACTGGGGCAAATGGGTGATAAGTGCCGTCCGTGCGGCAAGGTACTCCGGAAATGCGGAACTGGTCTCTTTCATCCGCAGCGCAGTGTACGAACTGCTGACGCTCCAGCAGCCGGATGGATGCATTTCAACCTACAAAGATGTCACTTTTTTCCACAGCGCGCCGCAGGAGGAAGTCATAAAAGTCCTCGGTTTCCCCAGCAACTGGAACTGGAACATCTGGTGCCGCAAATATACCCTCTGGGGTCTGCTTGAAGCATGGGAGCTGCTTCAGGAACAACCGGTGCTCACCGCCGCAGAACGGCTGGCGGATCAGCTCATAACCAGTCTGGAAGATACCAATACCGATATCCATGATACCGGCACTTTCTGCGGTATGCCCAGCTGTTCGATATTGAAACCCATGCTGCTGCTCTACCGTTACACCGGCAGAAAGCGTTTTCTGGAATTTGCCGATTTCATCGTTGACGGCTGGAAACGCAGTGACGGAAAACTGCCCAATCTGATAAACAATCCGCTTGCCGGCAAACCGGTGCATCTCTGGGGCAAAGAATCCGCCACTTTCTGGGCGAAGACCTATGAGATGCTTTCCTGCTACGACGGACTGCTGGAGTATTACCGCGTGACCGGCAGAAAAGAGGCTCTTGAAGCTTCGCAGCAGCTTTATAAACTGCTCAAAGAATATGAACTCAATCAGGCGGGCAGTGTCGGATTCAACGATCAGTTCGTCCACGCCGCACAGATCATGGAGTGCATCACCGAACCGTGCGATGCCATACACTGGATGCGGTTCTGCGGAGAACTTTTCAAACTTACCGGCAGACCGGAGTATCTCGACTCTTTTGAATTTGCATACTGCAATGCCTTTCTCGCCAGTGCCCACCGCGACGGCAAATGGGGACTGCGCGGTGCAAGAAGTTCCGGTCACCACCTTGAAGCTCCCGGACAGGCAAGGATGCTCTACAACCACTGCTGTGTGAACAATATGCCGCGTGGATTCATCAACGCAGTTGAGTGCGCTGTGATGAAAAAACAAAATCAGCTTTATCTCAACTTCTGCTTCCCGCTGGATTGTCAGGCAGTGCTTGATGACGGCAACCGTGTACAGCTTTCAGTTTCCGACGGTTATCTGCAGTACGGCAAAGTCACGGTCACAGTCAGCGCAGACAAGGCTTTTGACATGCAGCTGCGTATTCCGGATTGGAGCCGGAAAACCGCGATCGTTCTGAACGGCAGAGAAATCTTTCCTGCTGCCGGAACTTTTGCCGCACTGACACTTCCCGCAGGAGAAAGCTGCTTTACCGTCGAATTCGACCATACCGTACAGCTGTTGGATGTTTCCGGGGCTGATCCGGCTGATCTTGATCCCTGGTACATGCGCCGTTATCTTTCTGACGAACAGGGGGTGAAATCCGAACTTGAGATCATCACTTCTCCGAAAACAGTCATCCGGATCGGACCCGTTCTGCTGGCAAGAAGCAGGATGATCGGCAACTTGATTGAAGAAATGTTCGATACTCCGTCGATCCACGGCAGAAATTTCAAGTGTGAATTGACTCCGGCTGATATCGAAGGTGTTTTTGCCGGATTTGAAGCGGTATTCACCTCGCCCGACGGAGAAAGTTTCACGACCAGAGTCTGTGATTACGCCTCTGCCGGAAATGTCAAAACAGAAGAAAATCTCTTTTTCAATATGTTTTTCTGATCCAACTAAAAAAGAAAGGATTTGCCATGAAAAGAAAATCTCCCCGCCTTTACAGCTGCCGTTTCACCTTAATAGAGCTGCTGGTCGTGATCGCGATTATTGCCATTCTTGCTGCGATGCTGATGCCGGCTTTGCAGCAGGCGCGTGAGCGCGGCAGAAGTGCTTCGTGTCTGAACAATCTCAAACAGTTCGGACTTGCTTTCGGTCAGTATGCCGATGACAACGACGGCTGGATGCCGCTTGCGGCCTGGTGCAATTATTCCTCATACGATGCCATGGGTTTCAAAGCAGGCGACGGCAGTACTCCGAAATACTTCTGGGTCAAAGCGGCAACAGACTACACTTCAGGTAATTTCAAAGAATTCGGCAAGGACAGACTGCCCGGCATGTTCTTTTGTCCGAGTGATCAGAACAACACCTTTACTTATCTGTTGAGCCGGATGCCGAACTATCTGATGATATTTCGCATGGGAGTATTTTACGGTAATGCGGCAGGTTACGGTCTTGATGATGCCAGAAACTACGGCGGCAGAAACCTGAAACGCTGCAAAACTCCGGCAAAATATGCTTATTTTGAAGATGGTATCCCGAAAGATCAGAGTGATTTGACTTTCAGCGGCAGCAGATCCGGCAACGTTACTCTGGATACAACCAAAACCAAAGTGGCATCATTACGTCATAACGGTGACACCCAGCTTCTGTTCGCAGACGGACACAGCAACAGGTTCAACCTTCTCCGGATAAGCGATCAGGAATATAACGATATCTTCGAGTGGAAATATACCTGGAGTTACTGAAACTGCATGGAAATATAAAATGAAAAAGTTATTGTTTCTGTTGTCTTTTGCCGTATTGCCGCTGTTTGCCGGCAGTGATTTTGATTCGTTCAAAATGGCGGATCAGAGAAAATTCATCATCGGCTGCGGCTTTGAAGATCCGGATTTTCCGCATTTTGTGGTGCGTCCGGCAGTGCGTTCAGAGTGTACTTTCACCCGCAATGCCGGGGTGAACGGCAATACCGGACTGGTCATTGAACGTAAAAAGACTCCCGCCGACCGCACCATTTTTTCCGTACTGAATATCCCGGGGACCGTTCCCGGAACCACTTACAGAGTTGAGGCATCCATACGTCAGGAAGGACTCAAAATGATAAGTGATAAAAGGGGGTTTTTCAGTGCGATTTCGGTGGAAAGCAACTATCTTGACAGCGGCAAAATGGTTCCGTGGCGCGATGGAACGACCCATTATATGTCAAAAGGACTGCCTTCAGAATATAAAACCATATCTTTCAAATTCACTGCCAAAAAGAATATGCGGCACTTCATCGTACTGAAACTTCAGGCATACTGGACCGGAAAGATCTTTTTTGACGACATCAAAGTTTACAGTGAAGGCATTGCGGTCACGGCATTATTGAATACTCCGTCGGCACATGCTTTTGAGCCTGACAACAGCCGGTTCACTGCGATGATCGACAATGCCCCCGCCGGAGCAGTTGTCCGCGCACGGATGCTCCGGAACGGCAAAGTCATGGCATCATTGCTGCTTTCTCCGGATCGTTCCGGCAGGATAAAGGGCGATTTCAAAAAGAAATTTGTTCCCGGCAGAGCCGGACTTGAACTGATGGTCGTTCAGCCGCAGAAAAAACTGTGTTTCCTCAAAAAGACTTTCCCCGTCACCATCCTTGACCGGAAACTGCCGGTAAAGGGAACGGTGAAAGTCGATGAACAGGGCAGAACCGTCATCGACGGCAAAAAGGTTTTCATCCTCGGACTTTACAGCAGTGTCGGAGGAAAAAACTCTGAAGATAATTACAAACGCATCGCTTCTGCCGGATTCAATACCATAGTCAATTTCGGCATACTCCGCCAGCCGGGAGTCAAAGATCCGGTACAGTACTTTGCCAATATCCGCAAAGAGCTGGATAAACTGGATAAATACGGTCTCAAAATATCCATTACGACCGCAACTATGCTGGATTATTACCGCTACCGGATCAAAAATATCGGCAGTGCTTCGGGCGTGGAGGAAAAAATCCTCCTGACCGTAAAAGAACTGTCAGCGCATCCGGCATCGCTTTTCTATTTCGTTTCGGATGAGGTGCCGGGAGAATTTCTGCATCAGGTGATAAAGATGCGTGAACTCCTGAATCTGCATGATCCGCGTCATCCGGTCATGGCATTGAGCAACGATCCGAAACTGCAGCCGCAGTTTTCGCTTGCCGGAGATATATTCTCGCCGGATGCTTATCCGGTGATGAAGAAAAACAGTTTCCGCGATCTGAAAATGATTACGGAATTCATGTCACAGAGCCGCCGCGGCGGTGCCGCAATATGGGGTACGGCGCAGTCGTTCAACTGGGGATATTTCCGCAATGTCAAAACTCCGGAACAGTATCAGGAATATGCCGATCCCACTGCGGAGGAAATGCGGGCAATGGCTCTGCTTTTTGTGATAGAGGGCGCAAAAGGCATCATATTCTACAATGATCCGATGGCAGATAAAATGGTAAAAGATGCCCGCAAATTCAACGATCCCGGATACCCTGAACGCATGTGGAAAAATCTGCTGACGGTGACCCGGGAACTCAGGGAACTCGGCGGCTATATCGTCGGCAGCAAAGTACCGGTGAAAATCAGAAACGTTTCCGGCAAAGTCCATGCCGGAGCTTTCCGGAATGACAATGGCAGCACTGCGGTGCTGGTCGTAAGCTCCGACGGCAGAAAAGCCGAAGCCGAACTGACACTTCCCGGATCGGAAAATCTGCGCTCCGTACACGGTTTGAGTACACATCTGGGCAAAGGTGTCTGGCGGTTTGTTTCCAACGGCGTGAACGCTGATGTGCTGAAATGAGAAAAAAGCGCGGCAGCAAAACATTCTTTGCTGCTGCGCCTGATATTTTTCAACCGTTGCAGAAGAAATTTTTATTTCTTCACCGGTTTCAGATTTTTCTTTGCCAGGTTGACCAGCCACTGAACATTGCATTTGGAGAGTATTTCCCACTGTTCAGCAGCCAGCTCCGGCTTTTTCATGGAATCATAGGAGACCGCCATAAAGTAGTTGCCGTACGCTTTCTGATAAGCTGTGAAACTTTTGCATTCAGCGATCTCTCTGCCGCATTTGGCAGCCTCATCATGCCTGCCGAGCCAGCGGTAACAGCTGGCAAGAGCTGATTTTGCCGCGTATGACGGTTTGGCAAGTTTTTTATCCCATTGCACAAGTCTTGCCGCAGTATTTTCCACTGCTGCCTTATCCCTCAAACCGGTGGCAGCATTGCCCTTGACAACAAGACCACCGATCGCCATACCTTCGTTTTTGCTGTTTGAGACTTTTTCCGCAACTTCCATAGCCTCTTTGTATTTCTTGAGCTTGACAAAGCTGTTGGCAATATAATAATTTGCACGGTCCGCCAGGATAGGATTTCTGCCCTTGAGCAGAGTTTCCACCTCTTTCAACACCTCCACTGCCTCCTGATACTTTTTATTGCTGAACAGATAGAGACCGAGGTAGAAAGAAGCGTATCCCTTGTTATAGGGGGCCTTTTCTTCTTCAATGGTTTTCCGGAGCAGTGCGTATCCTTTATCGTATTCTTTACCTTCACAGAGACAGACGCCCTGCAGCAGTTTGGCGTTGAAGATCTGTGAGGGGGTTTTGGCAAGTTTTTCAGCAGCGGAAAAATCGGCGACCGCCGCCTGATAGTTGCGTTTGCCGCGGTTTGCAGTTCCCGCTTTGTACGCCTGATTGAAATTTTCATAGGCGGATGCGGCAAGACAGAAACCTGCGGCAACTATCGACAAGAACTTTTTCATGATATTTTTTCCTTTATCTGGTTATGGTAATCCTGACCGGATCACTGTTGTTGAAAGTGACTTTTTCAATAGTGAGCAGACCGTGTTTGTCAATGGCAACAGTTGTCTGTTTACCGTTGACCGCTGCCTTGAGAACGGTTCCGGCGGGGAACTTGAACATCTGACGGCGGCGGAAGGTGACGTCTGAAGTCACCGGATATGTCAATCCGGGATAGGCGGCTCTTATTTCGATCTCATATTTCTGCGCGGTATCGGCAATTATCTTCCAGGAAAATCCGCGGTTGATCCAACCGGCAGGATCGCCGTCGGAGGGATCGCCGTTACCATAGTTTCTGTTGGAACTGCAGTTGCTGAAAGCAGGATAACTTTTATCCAGACGGTAACGCAGCAGACCTGCTCTGGAATAAGCATTTTTCATATCCTTCGGAGCACTTGAGGACATGCCGTGTTTGCCGTTGTTCCAGTAGACGGAAAATGCCTGACGTGCTTCATTTGCCGCACGGTAGAACGGCGGATTGTTCACCCAGGGAATGGAGCCGTCCTGTCTGCCGTTGGTCGCGAGGATCGGAGTTATATCCACTGCCGGACGGTTGATGTTTGCCGCTCCGTTGAGATAATCTTCAAGTTTTCTGCCGTCCGGCATGACCGCCGGATTTTTCTTTGTAAATTTTCCGGCACTGCAGCGAATCCTCGTCATGGAGTCGCTTGCCGTCGCCTGGATTTTGCCTGATTTGCTCCTGGGATTTGTCAGCCAGGTGTAGCTGTACACCGGAACCATGGCGGAAACTGCGGCAAATACCTCCGGATAATGGGTCGCCATCTGGACCGCTCCGGTTCCTCCCATGGAACCGCCGGTGATATAGGTCGCCGCAGGATCGGTACCAAGATATTCCTGCGCCCAGCGCACCATATAAAGCAGAAGTCTTTCGGTATAGTTATCGCAGACAAATTCCGGTCCTTTGATCGATCTGGCGATATTGGTATTGTATCCCATCCAGAAAGTTGAGACCGCCTTCACCTTGTCCCTGCCGTCGGAAATTTCCGCTGTGGACATTTTTCTGCCGATCCAGATGCGGTCACTGGGAATGATCGTCACATCGTTTTTGCCTTTGATGACCCGGAATTTGAACGGGATTCCCTCACGCCATGCCAGAGTGCGCGGCACATAGATGATATGAGTTCCCAGAGCATTGCCTTTATTATCAACTCCGGCTCCGCCGCCGCGTCCGTGGAGCATCACAAAGAGCGGCAGACCTCTGCAGCTGTCTTTGCCGAGTTTTTTACCTGAAATGGTGATCGGGCAACTCTTGCCCTCTTTCACCATCACCGGTTTGGCAAGAGCGGTAAATCCGCATACTTCCCCTTTGTTGACTGCTGCAGCGGCGTAGTAACGCATGCCGGTCTGATCTTTCCCGGGGGTATGCACATGCAGTCCGTTGCCCGGGGCGACCGGTTTGCCGAGATCGCTGATGACGAAACCGCGTTCGGAAACGCCTTTTTTACCGGCAGAACCGACGTTTCCGGCAAAGGGTTCATCGGCGATCATGGCTTTGGTGCGTTTGATGACAAAGTTGTTTATATCGAGCCACCAGTCGGTGGAGCTTGCCGGATTTATCATGTCAGCAAGCAGAGTACACTTTTTGAAATTCTCCGCAGTTATCGGAGAATTGCTGCTGTAAACTGCCAGACGCGCTC
Organism: Victivallaceae bacterium; assembly: GCA_045532825.1. Classification (GTDB taxonomy): domain Bacteria; phylum Verrucomicrobiota; class Lentisphaeria; order Victivallales; family Victivallaceae; genus UBA1784. The sequence goes on from JAZSGR010000159.1 coordinate 12,658, forward strand.
CGGCGGGCAGTTTGTTTTCTTTCCACTGAATGAACACCTGACCGTTGCGGAATTCAGCTGTCATATCAGAGATGCCTGCCTTGCAGCATCCCGCCGCCATGAGTCCTGCCAAAATCATCTCGCGTACCATAAAAATCTCCCTTTCAAACACCTGCTGACCGGATATTCACGTAATATTTCCCGGAGCAGAGGCACAGTATATGATAAACGTCATTTACAGTACACTGCAAGTGCGTAAAAGTCAAGATTTTCACGGAATTTTTGCGCTTTTTACTGCGTTGCAGTAAGTTTTTCCACCGGAAAGCCGTGCTGTTTGAGAAAAGTCATGATCTCCTCAACATCCTCTGCCGGGAGTTCACGGGTCCTTGAGAGGATCCAGAGCAGAGATTTATTTCTGCCGGTCACGACGCTGTACCGGTGATCCGGAGCAAGTTTGATTATCCGGTAACTGCTGTAGAACGGTTTGAAAAAAGATACCTCAAGTTCACCGGTACCGGGAGAGCCAGCAGAACGGAGAGTTCCGGTTATGGATTTTTCTTTATTTTTATATATTCCGCGGTTCACCACTTTTACTTTTCCATCTTTCTGAAGCGTGTATTCGGCGGAAACATCCGTCATGCCGCGTTCAAAGTAATTGGGCAGACGGCGGTATTCGTACCATTTGCCCATATACTGTCTGATATCAAAATTTTTTACCGCCGGGATCTTTTCTGCGGACGTGCATCCGGCGAGCAGTCCTGCGGCAAACATCGTGAAAGCAATTTTTTTCATGAACGGCTCCTCCTTATCCTCATCTGTATTCATATTAAGTTGTTTCTGCAAATAATCAAACGTTTAAAATCATCAACGGGATTGATTTTTCACTAAAACAGTATTATATTCTCCCTGAAGTATAGCAAAAAAAAGGATAATTACCGTGAAAATCATCATTGCAGGCGGCGGAGTTGCCGCATTTGAAGCAGCGGCAGCAGCCCGTAAAACCTCACAGGATTGCGTTATTGAGATACATTCAGCGGAAAACGTTCCGCCTTACCGCAGACCTGCATTGCCCGGACTGATCTGCGCAGGTGAACTGGATCCGGGTAAAATTTTTATCCGCAAAGATGAATTTTACCGGGAGAACCGTATTACGCTTTATCTTGACTCACGCATGACCTCGATGGATCCCGGTAAAAAAGAGGTGACTTTCAACGGTAATGAATTGTGCAGTTATGACAGATTGATCCTTGCCACCGGCGGCAGAGCCTTCATTCCGCAGATACCCGGAGCGGAAAACAGCAATGTGCTGGCTCTGCGCCGTCTGGATGATCTTGAAAAACTGCGTTCGGCTCTTTCCGCCGGAGCAAAAAAAATAACCATTGCAGGCGGCGGTATACTGGGTATCGAAATCGCGGATGCACTGCTTGAGTGCGGTGCAGAAGTCACGCTGGTCGAACGTTCAGAGCGTCTGCTGAAACGTGATATTTCCACAGAAGATTCGCAGATGATGATGGAGTCTCTTGCCGGGGTGAAAAACTTCAGACTGCTCTGCAATGCTTCGGTAAAAGAGGTGACTCCTTCCGGGGCGGTTCTGACAGACGGAAGAGAGCTTTCTTCCGACCTTGTGATATTTTCCACCGGCAGCCGTCCGGAGCTTGCCGGGATATCGAAGGAGATCGCGGTCGATCGCGGAATACTGGTCAACAGCCGCATGGAAACCGGCGTTCCCGGAGTATTCGCCTGCGGCGACAACTGCGAATTTGACGGAAAAGTCTGCGGACTTTACACCACCAGCCGTGCCATGGCAGCCGTCGCCGGAACCAACGCCGCAGGCGGCAACCTGGAATATGTGCCGAAAGCAAACTCCATAATGCTGAACGCCTTGGGATTTAAAATGTCAAATGACGGCAAAGTGACGAAAAAGTGACGGATCACTTTGCCCCCTGTTTTTTTCTGCGCCAGTGACAGAAGGCGGATGCGGAATCAAACCCGAGTATATCTGCGATCTCTTTTACCGTTGCACGTCCGGCAAGTTCCCCCGATTTTTCCAGACGCACCTGATCTATGTATTCGCCGACGGTGCATTTGAACCGTTTTTTGAATTGGCGCATAAGATGCTGTCTGCTGCATCCGGCAATGCGCGACAGCTGTGCCATCGAGGAATCCCTGCCGCAGTTTTCAGCAAGATACTGACGGATGATCTCCATGCTGTCCTCCGGAGCACTGCGGTTTTCCGGATACATCAATTTGCGGTAGAGGCCGCAGAACAGAAGACGCAGACGTGCTGTAAGTTCAGCGATGTCTTCCGGAGCTTTTTTTCCTATCCGGTCCCAGAGTTTATGCAGCTCTCTTGTCTCCTGCGCAGAATTGTATACACAACTGCGGACGATACTGTATTTGCCCCCGCCGGTCTGATAGATATTGCAGATGACTGATTCAGAGAGGATGTAAAGCCAGACGTGCAGACCGGCAGACTCCGGATCGTAACGGTCACTGTGATGTTCATTTCTGTCAATCAGAAACAGATCTCCCGGCATGCACATATAAAACTTTCCCTCCAGTTTCTGCAGAGTGCTTCCGGTCAGGACCAGCATCGCTTCCCGGCGGAAATGTCTGTTGTCATGCGCCGCATGCCACGCTGCGATACTGTCCTCAACGGCGGTCACACCGGTGTTTCCGGTAAATGCGGCGACCGGAGCAAAACTGTCAAGAGCCGTCATTCCGGCAAGCAGACTGTCGATATCCATATATGTGCTAATCATCAATAAAATGTTACTTTTGATCAATCATTTTCCTCATACTATACTTGCTTTGCTCCGTGATTTCAAGTAAATTTATCATTGAAAACCTGAAAAACAATTTTATAAAAAGGAATCTGTTTATGATACGTGTCACTATCTGGAATGAGTTCCGCCATGAAAAACACGACCAAACCGGCACAGGCGCAAGGCTCGAGATTGCCCGCGATGCGCCACCGCAGTTTGAACAACTTTCACAAGAAATGAATAACATTTTATAAAAGGGGATCTGTTTATGCTACGTGTCACTATCTGGAATGAGTTCCGCCATGAAAAAAAAGAACCTGCCTGCAAGCTGTATCCGGAAGGTCTGCACCGGGCGATAGCTGCCGGTATCGCAGCCGATGATCTTGATATACGCTGTGTTTCGCTGGATGAACCCGAACAGGGACTGCCGGATGAACTGCTCAACTCAACTGATGTGCTGCTTTGGTGGGGACACATGGCTCACGATGAAGTCAAAGATGAACTGGTGACAAAGATCCGTCAGCGGGTGCTCTCCGGAATGGGACTGATCGTGCTGCACTCCGGACATCTTTCAAAGGTATTTCAGTCTATGCTCGGTACCTCATGCACTCTGCGCTGGCGGCAGGTCGGCGAACGCGAAAGACTCTGGACGGTCGATCCGTCCCACCCGATAGCAAAAAATATTCCGCCGACCTTTGCGCTGGAGCAGGAGGAGATGTACGGGGAACCCTTCGGTATCCCGGATGACGGCAAAATCATTTTCCTTTCATGGTTCCGGGGCGGCGACGTGTTCCGTTCCGGCGTATCTTTCCAGCGCGGAGCGGGAAAGATCTTCTATTTTGCCCCCGGTCATGAAACTTTCCCGACCTATTATGACAAAAATGTGCTTGCTGTGATCGGCAATGCCGTCCGCTGGGCGGCTCCGGAAGCATATTTAACCTGGGGTTGTCCCAAGTGCGAACCGGCAGAACCGTTCGCTGAATAATAACAATGGAGGAAAAAATGAGCAAACTTGCGATCAACGGAGGAACTCCGGTCGCGGCACCGGGCGAATTTCAGTCACCTGAATGGCCGCCGGTAAATGAAAAGACTGCAGATAAAATCAGAGACCTTTATCTCTCGCGCCAGTGGTCTTTCAACAGTAAATGCGAACAGGAATTTGAAAACAAATACGCGGAATACCACGGTGCAAAGTACGGTATTTTCATGGCGAACGGAACCGTCACGCTCGAATGCGCGCTTCTGGCGCTCGGAGTAGGTCCGGGAGATGAAGTCATCGTTCCCGCCCTGACCTGGATAGCCACCGCCATGGCGGTACGTTACGTCGGAGCCAAGGTGGTATTCGCCGATATCGAACCGGATACCTGGGCACTTGATCCTGCGGACTTTGAGAAAAAAATCACATCCAGAACCCGCGCAGTGATCCCGGTGCACCTTTACGGCACGATCGCCGATATGGAAAAGATCAGCAGTATCGCCGGCAGACACGGTATCGCCGTGATCGAAGACTGCGCCCACATGCAGGGCGGCAAGTGGAACGGCAGAGGTGTCGGCAGCTGGGGCGACATCGGTTCATTCAGCTTCCAGCAGAGCAAAACCATCGCCTCCGGAGAGGGCGGTATCTGTCTTACCAATGATGCCAAACTTGCGGAACGGCTCTACCGTGCGAAACATATCGGTTACTCCCGTTATGATGTACAGGGACAGGCGGGAACTCCGCCGCCGCCGGGATTGATCTGCCACAACTACCGCGGTCTTGCGATCTCTGCCCAGATACTTTCAGATCAGCTGGATGAGCTTCCGGCACTGCTTGACTCATACAATGCCTTTGCCGACGGACTGCAAGAACAGATCGCCGGTATCGAAGGTGTCCGTCTCCAGGCTCCCGGACGTCTTGCCACCACCCAGGGATATTACGGACTTGGTATCACCTTTGATTCACCGCGCTGGAACAAATTCACCCGCGCTGATATCGCCCGTGCGCTCTACGCGGAGGGAGTCGGACTCTCCGGAACCTACGGACCGGTATACAGTCATCAGCTGTTCAACATGGCTGCGGAGGATTACCGCCTTGAAAGCTGTCCGGTCACGGAAAAGATTTCCGACCGTTCGCTGGTCATCCGCCACAACACCATGGGACCTGCGGGCAACATGGAGATCGCCGCAAAAGCTCTGCGCAAGCTCAGCGACAATCTGGATAGCCTCTGCTGCTGAAGCTGAAAAGCAAACAGAAAATGCGATCTGCAGGATATTCAAACGATCCTGCGGATCGTTTTTTTACCTTTGTTTCCGATATTCAGTCGGCGACATGTGAAGCACTTTCCGGAAACATTTATCGAAGTAGGGAGTATCGAAAAACCCCAGTTCCATTGCGATCTCCGACACCGGTTTATCCGTATTTTTCAATCTTCCGCAGGCAAGATCGATACGGCAATTTATGAGATAATCGGTAAAAGCTGTTCCGGTGAGCCGTTTGAACAATCTGCCGGTATATTCCGGAGAGTGTCCGATCGCCAGAGCAAGATCGTTCAAAGTAAGTTTTTCACAGCAGTGCTGTGTGATGAATTCAAACATCTGCGAGATCCGGACCGCCTCTTTTTTATCATCCATCGTCCGTACTGCGCTGCTGCGGAGCCGGAGCAGTGCGACCATAAAACGCAGGAACAGAGCTTTTGCCGCGACCGCAGCTCCCGGCCGGGCAGTTTTCAATTCATTTTCCAATTCTGCAAACAGCGGTTTCAACTTTTCCCGTTCCTCACCCGGCAGGATATATTTACCGCTCTGATCCAGCAGGGAATGAAATACTGCCGCTTCGTTTTCCGTAAAAATCTCCCGGCTGAACATCATGTTATGATACTTCATTCCGGGATTGGCGGAATATTCATGCAGATCCCCCGGACGCAGTATATAAACGTCGCCTGCCATGATCGGGAAACGCAGTCCGTTCATGCTGCACCACCCGGTTCCGGTATTGATTATCAGGATCTCATAGCAGTCATGCGTATGGATCAACTCATGCGGTTTCTGCTGTGCCGTACTCCAGAACGCAAGCGGCAGACTTGATCTCCTGAAACTCTGCAATTCATACAAATTCACGGCGGTATCCCCGGGGTATGCAATGTTTTTATTTTCTTATTGTATTAAACTTACCACAGAATGACCCATTTGTCAACAGCGTGAAATATAAAATTTGATTTTTGTCGGAATAATACAACAATTTTTATTAACGGTACTATCAAAAGTCACCTTTGAACATTATACTTATTTACGGACACTGAATAACGTTTGAGAAAGGGGTGTGCCGTGAAAGCTGGATTTGGGCGTTATGATATAACTCCGAAAGTTGGATGTGAATTATTCGGATTCGGACCTTACTGCAACCGTAAATCAGCTGCGGTCCGGGATATTCTCGAAGCGCGAACTGCAGTTTTCGAAGATAACGGTTCAAAGATCGCTTTCATCACCTGTGATATCGCTTTTGTATCCGGGGCAACTGTTGCCGAAACCAGAAAACTTATCCGTGAACGTCATCCGGAGTTTGCGGATCATGAGATATTGATAAGTGCCAGTCATACTCATTCCGGACCCAACTGCTGCGATCTGGATTTCGGCTGGGGTTCTCCGGAGATCGCCTGGCTCATGGTTCTGCCGTACCGTCTGCGCGAAGCATTCACTGCCGCACTGCAGAATATTGAAGAAGTAACAATATCCCAGGCTCAGGTCCCCTGCCGCCATATCGGATTGAACCGGGTGTATGATGTTGACGGTCCTCCGCTTGAAGAGGTGCTTGAAGATGACTGGGAACCGGCGAAGCCCGAGCTGACCGATACCGTATGCCGGGTGATAAGGATCGACTCCGTCAAAACCGGAAAAATGACCGGATTCATGGCATATTTCGGTTGTCACCCGGTGATCGGCGGAGCTTCCAGCCATTACATACACGGAGATTTTTCCGGTGTCGCCATGCATAATCTGATGCGTGAATTTCCCGGCAGTGTCGGCTTGTTCCTGCAGGGCGCGCTTGGTGACGTCAACACCGGATGTGTCTACAAGCCGGAACAGGAAGCACTGCTTGCCCTTGATGTTTTTGCCGCCAGATTTGCCAATGCCGTCCGCAACGGTCTGCAGCAGGCGGAAAAACTTGAAGATACCCGTATACAGACAGTCTCACGCAGATTTCCCTTCAAGACCGGCATGATCTTTACTCCGGAAAAGATCGCGCAGATCAGGGAAGAGGAATCTGCCGTGCTGCTCAAGCCGGATGTTGATGAAAGTAAAAATCCGCCGCGTCTTGCGGCAGTATATCTGCGCGGTCTCAAGATGATCGAAAAATTGATGAATCAGAAAAATCTTCAACTCATTTATGAACTGCATCTGGTGAGGATCGGGGATCTTGAGTTCATCGGCACTCCGTTTGAGGTCATGCAGGCGATCAAAAATGATATACATGCAGCTTCTTCGGCAAAATATCCGATGCTGATGAGTCTTTGCAACGCTTCCGGCGGATATGCTTCGGATAATTGCTCCATCCGGGCTGCCGACAAGCCGGGACCGGCTGCTTACGGTGCGATTCGGGTGCCGCTTATATCCGGTCAACTGCCGTATTCCGATATTCACAATGAGCTGGTAAAATACGTAAAAGAACTTGAAAAAGATTTTCAGTAAAAATCAAAAGGAGGGTGCGATTATGCAACAAAATGATGTATTGAAAAAGAACAAGGCAAAGAGAGTTTCTTTTTCACCTGCCGGAAAGCAGGTGAAGCTGTACAGCTTCACTTTAATAGAGCTGCTGGTGGTCACTTCACAACACTGCCGTCATTTTATACATAACGTCGTTTTTGCGTCAGCAAAAACTTATTCGCTTTTCTTGAAAAGGAGAGA
>JAZSGR010000082.1:0-22971 GCA_045532825.1 Victivallaceae bacterium
TATATGTGGGGGCGGCGCATGAAATGAGAATAATGAGAGTTATGAGAATTATGAGAGTAATGGGTAAATGGTGCGCCGCGCTGATTTGCCGTTTGGGTACTGACCGCGCGCATTTTTACCCGCACGGCTTATCTTGGCGGCGCAGATGTCAGACAGGTCGGACAGGTCGGACAAGTCAGACAGGTCGGACAAGTCAGACAGGTCGGACATCAAACCGCCGCCCCAGTGCGGCTGTCACACCGCAACGGGTATACCGCATGTGCTGTATAGCCGGTCATGCCTGACACCTCGTGGGGGCGGCGGTCGGTTGCCGACAGCATCATAACGCCGCCTTGCCCTGCGGGGGGCGGCGGAAAAGCTGTCATACCTTGCCGGTATTGCGGTGCGCCGCGCTGATTTACCCACGGGTACTGACCGCGCGCATTTTTACCCGCACGGTTTATCTTGGCGGCGCAGATGTCAGACAGGTCGGACAAGTCAGACAAGTCGGACATCAAACCGCCGCCCCAGTGCGGCTGTCACACCACAGCGGGTATACCGCATATGCGGCACAGCCGGTCAGGTATGCTGACACCAGAAACATAAAAGCAGTTATACCACACCGGCAGTGTCTGTGCACTTTTTATTGTATTTTCTGTTGACTTTGAAAAAAAAGATGCTATATTATCTATTTCACTTAAAGTTAATTATTATAAGGATGTTGAAACATGAGTGCCCTGTACAACGAAACAGTTGAACGCTTTCAGAACTATGTAGTACCTACCTACGCTCCCAAGCAGCTGTTCGTCCGAGGTGAGGGCGCACGCCTGTGGGATGACGAAGGCAATGAGTTTCTCGACTTCGCTTCCGGTATTTCGGTCTGCAATCTCGGACACTGCAACAAACGTGTCACCGATGCCATTTGCGAACAGGCGAAAAAACTGGTGCATGTCTCCAACCTCTATATGAACAGCCTGATGCCGCAGCTTGCTGAAAAACTGATAAAGGAATCCTTCCCCGGCAAAGTGTTTTTCAGCAACTCCGGAGCCGAAGCCAACGAAGGCATGATAAAACTCGCCCGCAAATTCGGCAATGCAACCGGCAGAAATGTCATCATCAGCATGGATAACTCCTTCCACGGCAGAACGCTTGCCACTCTTGCCGCCACCGGCAGAGCCAAATACCGCAAGGGGTTTGAACCGGATATGCCCGGATTTATCCAGGTTCCGTACAACGATATCGATGCCCTCCGCAAAGCATGGACCCCGCAGGTCTGCGCAGTAATGCTCGAAATGGTCCAGGGAGAAGGCGGCATCCTGCCCGCCGATACGGAATATCTCAAACAGCTGCGCGCTTTCTGCAATGAAAAAGATATCATGATGCTCTGCGATGAGGTCCAGTGCGGCATGGGACGTATCGGTACCCGCTTTGCTTTCCAGAGTTTCGGAGTGAAACCCGATGCCGTATCCATGGCAAAGGCTATCGCCAACGGTTACCCGATGGGCGGCTTCATCGTTGCTGAAAAATATGCCGATATCCTCACCGTCGGCAATCACGCCTCAACTTTCGGCGGAACTCCGCTCGCCTGCGCCGCAGCTCTCGCTGTGCAGGAGGCTTTCGACAAAGACGGAGTTCTTGAAAACTGCCGTATCCAGGGCGAATATATCATGAAACGTCTCGCCGAAGAGACCCGGGATTTCCCCTGTGTCCAGTGCGTGCGCGGACGCGGTCTCATGATCGGAGTCGTTCTCGACCAGCCCGCAGGTCCCCTGCTCGATCTCTGCCTCAAACGCAATCTGGTCGTCCTCACCGCAGGTGAAACCGTCCTGCGTCTGCTTCCGCCGCTTACCATTACACGCGAAGAGGCAGACTGCGCCATAACCAGGATCGTCGATGCCATCGCAGAATTCTGCAGCAAATAATCATTTCTTTTGAAAGGCAAAAAAAATGAATAAAGATTTACTTACCATAAGAGATATAAACCGGGACGATCTGGAAAAGATCTTCGAACTAGCCGCCAAACTCAAACAGGAACGCGGCAAAGTTCCGTTCACTCCGCTTGCCGGAAAGAGCATCGGTCTCATCTTCGCCAAATCATCCACCCGTACCAGAGTCTCTTTTGAAGTCGGTGTCGGCGAACTCGGCGGCAACGCACTCTATCTCGATCAGGGCAAAATGCAGGTCGGCCGCGGCGAAACCATCGCCGATACCGCCAATGTCCTGAGCCGTTATCTGCACGGTATCGTCATCCGCACTTTCTCACAGGCGGGCATCGAAGAGCTGGCACGTGTTGCCACCATTCCGGTCATCAATGCGCTCACAGATGATTACCACCCCTGCCAGATCATCGCCGATCTGCTCACGATCAAAGAATACAGCGGTAAAGTGGATTCATCCATCCGTGTGGCTTTCTACGGTGACGGAAAAAGCAACATCGCCAACTCCCTCATCCTCGCCGCCAGACTCACCGGTATCGAACTTGTGATCTCAAGTCCCGAATCCGTCGGCATCAACAAAAGTGTTGCAGGAGATGCACCCAACGTCATCTGGGAAAAAGATCCGGTTAAAGCCGCCGAAGGAGTCGATTATTTCTACACTGACGTCTGGGTCAGCATGGGTTTTGAAGAGGAACGCGCCGAACGCATGAAAGTCTTTGCACCGTATCAGGTGAATTCCAAACTCTTTGAGTATGCAAAGAAAGATGCAAAATTCCTGCACTGCCTGCCCGCCCACCGCGGTGAAGAGGTTTCTGCCGATGTCATGGATTCCGCACGTTCCATCGTTTTCGATGAAGCGGAAAACCGTCTGCACGTCCAGAAAGCGATCATGAGCATGCTTTTCTAAATGAGCATACTTGAATTACTGCTTATTGCGCTGGGGGTGTCGATAGATGCCTTCAGCGTTTCTGTAAGCGGATCGTTCTGTGACCGTACCGGTAAAGTTCTGCGCAACGCCCTGCGTGCGGCTCTTTATTTCGGAACCTTCCAGTTTCTGATGCCGCTTGCCGGATTTCTTGCCGCCGGACTGCTGACTTCTTCAGTGGAAAAATACGGTCACTGGATAGCGTTCGCTCTGCTTCTCTTTGTCGGCGGCAAAATGACCGTTGACGGCTGGCAGAAGAGAAAAGAAAAAAATCAGATAGAATGTAAAACTTACGATTTTTTCGGTTGGAAAGCTCTTGTTTTCCCCGCCGTAGCCACCAGTATAGATGCCTTTGCAGTCGGAGCAGGACTGGCATTCGCTGGCAAAAGTCTGCTCGCACCGTGCCTATCCATGGGAGTTGTCACGGCAGTGATATCCTTTGCCGGAGTTTACACCGGCAGCCGGCTCGCCCGCATCGGCAAAGCATTTCTGCCGGAGTGGATCATGCTGATGACAGGCGGCTGCGCCATCGTACTGGTCGGAGCAAAGATACTTTATTCCGGACTCGTCCGTTGATTTATGCGTAAAAGTCGCATTTTTTTCATTTCCGCTGTGGTAAAACAGCTTTTTATGGAATATATTATTCCGGATATATAGAAATGTTCAAAACCGGAGTTTATCGCACAAATATTCCGGAAACGCAAGGAGAAAAAAGATGGCAAAAAACCGGGACCGTCGTCTTTACGTCGTGGATTATCTGATCACACCGGATCAGCGCATCGACAGCGGAGCTGTGCTTTGCGAGGGTTCGCGTATCCTTGCTGTCGGTGGACTTTCCGGTTTTTCCATCGAAGATGAACTGAAAGTAGAACGTTTCAGCAATGCCTATATGACTCCCGGCTTTATCGACACCCATATCCACGGTGCAGGCGGATTTGACTGCTCACGTGCGGCGGCATCCCCGTGTCCGCTTTCGGAGATGAGCAAAGTTCTCGGCAATCGCGGAGTGACCGGATTTTTCCCGACCGTAGTCGCTGACACTCCGGAAATCATGCTCAAAAATCTGGATACTCTGTCCCGTGCCATGTGTCAGGAAATGCCCGGAGCTGAAGCCCTTGCCATACATGTGGAAGGACCTTTTCTCAATCCCGCAAAATGCGGAGCACAGAAAGTCGATGTGCTGCAGCCCATCGACATCAATTTCGCCACGGAACTGATAGCTGCCGGAAACGGCATGATAAAATCCATGACCTTTGCTCCGGAATTGAGAGGGTCAGAAAAACTTATCGAACTGCTCCGCAGCAGCAAAGTCACCCCCTCAATGGGACACAGTATCGCCGACGGCGCACAGACCCTGCGCGCCATAGATGCCGGAGCCAGCCACTGTACCCATCTGTTCAACGGCATGCAGCCGCTTCATCAGCGCGACATGGGATTGGCAAGCATCGTTCTCACCGACAACCGGGTGACGGCTGAACTCATCATCGATGGCAGACATGTCCACCCGCGAATGGTGGATCTTGCCTGCCGCTGCAAACAGGCAGACCGGATCGTCGGTATCAGCGACGGTACCATGGCATTCGGTATGCCCAACGGCACTTATCATATCGGGCCGTCAAGCATAGTCGTGCATGGCGGATATTCACAATCCGGCGGCAAACTGGCCGGAACCACCACCATGCTGGATTCCGGATGGCACAGTCTTATGAGCTGCGGACATCTTTCAGAAAACCGTGCTGCGCTTGCCGTTACCCGCACACCGGCGGAGTGTTTCGGATTCCGCGACCGCGGCGTGCTTCTGCCGGGCAGACGCGCCGATCTTGCCGTTTTTGAACGCGGCACCAACCGTCTGCTCATGACAGTCCGGCGCGGTGAGATCATCTATAAAGCCGGAGACAATAATGAATAATCAATATCAGCTTCTTGACAGCGGCAATCTCTGCAAACTCGAACAGGTCGGGCCATACCGTCTGATACGTCCGGCACTCAATGCTTTCTGGGCTCCCGCTCTGCCGGAAAGCCAATGGCAGCAGGCTGATGCCGTATTCACCAGAAAAAGCGACGGTTCAGGTTCCTGGAAATACAACCGCAAAATCCCGCAGGAATGGCAGGCGCAATGGGGCGGTTTCAACCTCAAAATGAAACCGACCGGCTTCGGTCATCTCGGATTTTTCGCCGAACAGTACAGCAACTGGGAATATTTTCAGCAGGTACTGGATAAGTCATGCAATGCCCTCAATCTGTTCGCCTATTCCGGCATCGGCAGTATGGCAATGGCAAAAAGCGGAGCAAAAGTCTGTCACCTTGATGCCTCGCAGGGCATGATCGACTGGGGCAGGGAAAATATGAAGTTCAATCCGGATGTTCCGGATTCGATACGCTGGATAGCCGATGATGTGCGCAAATTCGTCAAACGCGAGATCAGAAGAGAAAATCATTACGATCTCATCGCTCTCGATCCGCCGACTTTCGGCAGGGGAGCAAAAGGCGAAGTGTGGAAGATCGAAACCGATCTGCCGAAACTGCTCGAAGACTGCAGAACGCTCCGCCGTCCCGGAAGACGTTTCACCCTGGTATTAAGCTGCCACTCCCCCGGATTTTCCGTATTGGTGCTCGAACGCATCGCGGCACAGATATTCGGTCCCGAAGCGCGTTTTGAAGGTTTTGAGATGCAGATACCCGAATCCACCGGCAGAGTACTTCCGGCAGGTATCTGCGTGCGTATGACACTTGATTGAAAAACAGCAGGAGGAGACCGGTGAAAAAACTTGTAATGTTCGATCTTGACGGAACTCTCATAAATTCCGCAGGCGGCATCGCCAACAGCGTCAACACCCTGTGCCGGAGACTCGGCATTGAAGAGATCCCGGAAAAAACCATCATCGAATATACCGGCGACGGAGCAAAAAAACTCCTGGAACGATCTTTTGCCGGCAGAAAACTCCCCTGCCCCATTGATGAAGCGGTAAACATGATGGTGCAGATATATGCGGAAAATCCGGTCGTCAACACGTTCCTCTATCCCGGTGTCAGAGAAGGACTGCAGAAACTTCACGATGCCGGATATCTGCTTGCAGTCGTCAGCAACAAACCGCGTGCGGTAAGCGACAGAATACTTGCCGAACTTGATATAAGACACCTGTTCTGCGAAAACATCGGCGGAGGAGATTTTCCGCTGAAACCCGCCCCGGATGCGCTGTTTTTCCTGATGGAAAAATATCAGGTATCAAAGGAAAATGCCTGGATGGCAGGAGATAACCACACCGATATCAACGCCGCCGCCAACGCCGGGATAAAAAGCATTTTCTTAACCTGCGGTTTCGGCACAAAGAACGGTTCAGTGCCGTCATTTGAAGCGGAGTCTTTTGACGTCCTGACCGGGATACTGCTCTGAAACCATGGCGGACTTCAAAGCACATACCGGACTGGGGATGCTGTGGGGCGGTTTCATGGCGGCTGCCGCACTGTTTTCCGGCATCTGTTCACCGGCTGGATGCGTTGTGGCATTTTTCCTTGCCTGTGCCGGTTCCGCGGCTCCTGATGTCGACAGCGACACCGGCAGACCGCGCGAGATCGTGCTTTCCTTTGCCGGAATAATGACTGTAGCGGTACTGGTGCTGTACTTTTATGAAGATCTCACCACCGAAATGCTGCTTGCCATGGTGCTTACTGCATTTTTTGCTGCAAGATATCTGGGGGAACTGATCTTTGCCCTGAGCACCCGGCACCGCGGAGTCTGGCACTCGATCCCCATGGCGGTATTATCCGGGGAGCTGGCATGGCTGGTATTTTTCGATATCCCGTCGGCAAAAAGGTGGATCTATGCGCTGGCGTTATCGGGGGGATTTCTCTCACACCTGATACTTGACGAAATGTGCTCATTCAAATTTTTCGGACTCATCCCCAAACGCAGCAGCGGCAGTGCCTGCAAATTTTCCGCAGGCTCGAAAGTACTGACATTTCTGATTTATTTTCTGATACTCATCTGCGGTGTCTGCTGTTTTTTCATCTGACAAAGCATATTTCTCCGCCTGAGTTACGGTACTGATCATTTCACTCACCGGCATCCGTTCTGCGCCACAGCGCAGTACCAGGTAAAAAATTTATCTTCAGGGTTGAAAAAAAAGCAAATCGGCTGTATATTATCAAGATAAAAGAAGTGTAACTTCCGGACATAAAAAAAATGATCCGGCTAAACCAAAGAACGGAGAAAAATACCATGCGTAAAGTTCTTATTCCGACCAAACTGGATAAATTTGCCGCCGATATGCTCAGCGACCGCGGATACAATGTGGTCCTCGATGCAGCGACCCCGATCGAAGATCTCATCAAAGCCAACGCTGACACCGAAGTTCTGATCGTGCGCAGCGAAAAGATCACTCCGGAGATCATCGATACCCTGCCCCGGCTGAAACTTATCGTCCGCGCCGGAGCCGGATACAATACCATCGACACCAAATATGCCCGCAGCCGCAACATCGACGTGATGAACACCCCGGGAGCCAACTCCAATGCAGTGGCGGAAGAGGTCGTTGCCATGATCCTCGCCGCCTGCCGTCACGTGGTCGCAGCCGACATCTCCACCCGCGCCGGCGACTGGGAAAAGAGCAAATTCATGGGTCGCGAACTCACAGCCAAGACCGTCGGTATAATCGGTCTCGGCCATATCGGACAGCTGGTCATCAAACGTCTCTCCGGTTTTGAAGTCAAAGTTCTGGGTTACGATCCCTTCCTGCCTCCCGCCGTGGCGGAAAAGCTCGGTGTTGAAATGGCAAGCATCGACAAGATCTTTGCGGAGTCCGATTTCATCACCCTGCACATTCCTGAAAACGATGAGACCCGCGGCATGTTCAACCGCCGTCTTTTCGATATGATGAAACCCGGTGCCATGCTCGTCAACTGCGCCCGCAGCGGTATCATCAACGAGGATGATCTGCGCGCCGCCAAAGCTGAAAAGAAGATCATCTTCTGCAACGATGTTTATCCGAAAGATGCCGCAGGTCCCAAGAGCGTTGCCGACATCGCCGATCTGATGCTGCCCCATCTCGGAGCCAACACTGTTGAAGCGAACCTCAATGCCGCCAGAAAGTCTGCAGAACAGACCATTGCCTACTTTGAAGAAGGCTTCACCGGCTGCATCGTCAACAAGGCCTGACAAAAACCGGGGGTCGCACATTGAGCATCAACCGTTATGGCGGAATATTTGACCGACTGAAGAGAACGCTGGAATTCCTGCGTTCTCCGGGCGAAATCCGCCATGGCGTCCGCCGTGCCGCCCCGGTACTCAAACTCAACATCGCCCCGCTTATGGGCAGGAGAGATGCCGCTGTCGACCGGGCAGCGGATTTTATCAGTTCGGATATCTTTTCTCTCCACAACGAAAAACGCATAGATCTCTATTCCCGCACCTGCCTTCTGCTTGAACTGGCAGGTGATGACTGCGACCGGATCATTTCCGGTCTTTCCAGTGCCGACACCATCAAACGGGAGAGACTCATGCGTTCTTTTATTTCCATACTCCACTCCACCATGGTCACGATCAGAAATGTCGCAGCTCTGGAAAACGTGATACTGGTCGACACTCCGGATGTACTCAAAGAGTTTGCAGTCAGCGAGTCCGGCACCCGTCTGGAAGAGAGTGAAAAGGTCATGACCGGAACGGAGATCAATCTGGTGAACCGCCTGCGTGATTATTTTGACCGCACCCGTCCCCGGCTTGCCCGCTACCGTGAATATGCCACCAAAAATTTCAGTCCGGTATATGCAGAAAAATACACCAATGCTTACAAAAGCTATTTTGATGTGTACGGACAGGAAGATTTCTAGAAAAACATAATTTTACAAAAACATAAGGTATACGGAAAAATGACAAATTACCGCATTGAGATCTCTCCGCTGCCCAAGTGGCGCGATGCCCGCGGAACCGGTGTTGCCGGTCAGATCGAACAGCTCTTTTCTTTCAAAGTGCGCGAAGTACGTGTCCGCGATGTCTACACTCTGTCAGCCGACATCAGCGGCAAAGAGGCGGCAAAACTTGCCGACCTGCTCTACAATCCGGTCCTGCAGTGCTGGCAGGCGGGCGGAGAAAAATCTGCAAACTTCGTTGAACTCCCGGCAAGTGACTACATCATCGTGGTCGGCTTCCGTCCCGGTGTGACCGACAACGTTGCCCGTACCTTCAGTGCCGCAGCCTCCGATATCCTCGGACGCAAACTGCGCGAAGATGAATTTGTCGCCTCCTCCGCCGAATATCTGGTCTACGGAGACGGCATCACCCGCGAACAGATGGAAACTGTCGGCAGAAAACTGCTTGCCAACGAATTGATCCAGAGTGTCCGCGTGCTCTCCGGCAAAGAAGCCGAAGATGGAATTCCGCTCAATCTGCCCAAAGTGGCAGGAACCGACAAGGTGGAAGTAAGAGAATACGATCTTGAGATCTCTGATGAAGCACTTGTCGAATTGAGCAAAAAGGGAACGCTTGCCCTGACCCTTGAGGAAATGAAAGCGATCCAGAACTATTTCCGCACCGCAGAAGGACGTGAAAAATTCGGTCTCAAAAAATGTCCGACCGATGTGGAACTTGAAGTTCTCGCCCAGACCTGGAGCGAACACTGCAAACACAAGATCTTCAGCGCCAACATCGATTACGAAAACTGCGAAACCGGTGAAAAACAGCAGATCAAATCCTGCTACAAGACCTTCATCCAGAAAACCACCCGTGACATCCAGCAGAAAGTCGATTATCTGGTTTCCGTATTCAGCGACAATGCCGGTGTGATCGACTTCAACAGCAAGTGCGACGTGGTCTACAAAGTCGAAACCCACAACAGCCCCTCCGCCCTCGATCCCTACGGCGGTGCGATGACCGGTATCGTCGGCGTCAACCGCGACCCCATGGGAACCGGTCAGGGAGCTGATCTTCTCATCAACGTCTGGGGTTACTGCTTCGGTTCTCCGTTCACCGATCCCGGACTGGTACCGGAAGGTCTGCTGCATCCCCGCCGTCTGCGTGACGGAGTCCACAAGGGAGTCATCGACGGCGGCAACCAGAGCGGTATCCCCTACGGCAACGGCTGGGAGTTTTTCGATGACCGTTATATCGGCAAACCTCTGATCTACTGCGGAACCGTCGGTAAACTGCCCAAGAGCGTGAACGGTGTTCCCGGAGCCTCCAAGAGCATCAATCCCGGCGACCTGATCGTCATGGGCGGCGGCAGGATCGGTAAAGACGGTATCCACGGTGCGACCTTCTCCAGTGAAGAGCTGCACAAAGACAGTCCTGCCCAGGCGGTCCAGATCGGCGACCCGATCACCCAGAAAAAGCTCTCTGACTTCATCCGTGAAGCCCGCGACCGCGGACTCTACCGCTTCATCACCGACAACGGTGCCGGCGGTCTTTCCTCCAGTGTCGGCGAAATGGCTGAACTCTGCAACGGCTGCCGCATGGACCTCAAGAAGGCTCCGATCAAATACGCAGGTCTCCAGCCCTGGGAGATCCTGGTTTCCGAGGCACAGGAACGCATGAGTTTCGCTGTTCCTCCGGAAAAGATCGAAGAATTCAAAGCCCTTGCCGCCAAACGCGATGTTGAAGTCACCGTGTTGGGAGAATTCACCGATGACGGCAAGTTCCACATCCTTTACGGCGATCAGACCGTCGCCTGCCTCGATATCGAATTCATGCATTCCGGACTTCCGAAAATGGAACTCAAAGCCCGCTGGAAAGCTCCGAGCTTCCCGGAACCGGATTTCTCCACCCGCAATTTTGCGGATGATCTGGTGAAACTTGCCGGACAGCTCAACCTCTGCTCCTGCGAGTACAAGGCGCGTCAGTACGATCACGAGGTCAAAGGTCTCAGCGTGGTGAAGCCCTACGGCGGCAAATGCCGCGACG
Organism: Victivallaceae bacterium; assembly: GCA_045532825.1. Taxonomy (GTDB): domain Bacteria; phylum Verrucomicrobiota; class Lentisphaeria; order Victivallales; family Victivallaceae; genus UBA1784. The sequence goes on from JAZSGR010000082.1 coordinate 10,733, forward strand.
TGGCAGCTGATGCCACGGTCACCATGATCGAACCCCTCAGCACCGAGGGTGTGGTGCTGAGTTCCGCGATTCTGCCGCACTACGGCGACATCGACACCTATCACATGACCGCTTCCACCCTGGATCTTGCGGTACGCCGTGCGATCTCCGTCGGCGGCGACATGGAAAAGATCGCCGTTCTGGATAACTTCTGCTGGCCAGATCCGGTCCAGAGTGAAAAGACTCCCGACGGCGAATACAAACTTGCCCAGCTGGTCCGCGCCAATCAGGCACTTGCCGACTACACCATGGCATATCTCTGCCCCTGTATCTCCGGCAAAGACTCCATGAAGAACGACAGCACCAGAGGCGGACGCAAGATCTCCATTCCGCCGTCACTGCTCTTCAGTGTGATCGCCAAGTGTCCGGATATCGCCCATGCGATGACCCTGGATGCAAAAAATGCCGGAGATTACATCTACGTCATCGGCGACACCAAACCTGAACTCGGCGGCAGTGAATATTACAACATGCTCGGATTTACCGGAAACAACGTTCCCAAAGTCGATGCAAAAGAGTGTCTTGCCACCTATGACAAAGTCATCGCCATGGTCAAAAAAGATCTCGCCGCTTCGCTTTCAGCTCCCGGTCCCGGCGGACTTGCCATGGCATTTGCCAAAGCCGCCATGGCAGGACGTCTCGGAATGGACATCGATCTTGATGCGATCCCCGCAAGCGAAAGCTGCAGCGATGCAGAAAAACTTTATTCTGAATCCAACGGCCGTTTCATTGCCACGGTAAATCCCGCCAAAGCCGCAGAATTTGAGGCTTCGCTCGCCGGATGCACCTTCGCAAAAGTCGGTGTGGTCAAATCAGATGCAAACATCACTTTCACCGGCAAAGACTCCGGTGAAAACAAGGTCTGCCTTGAGGCACTTGTCAGCAGTTACAAGAAAACTCTGGATCAGATCTGATAGAAAAATCAACCGTCATGTTCCGGAAGACGGAGTAACTTCCGGAACATGAAAATGACGGCTTGTACCGGATAATAATGTTCCCGCAACCGGTGGGAACTTCCGGATTCATAACCCCAAAAAGAGGAGAAGGGGCATGAAAAGAATGTCAGATAAAGAGGAGAACCGTCAACCGGGCACAGACGAACTGATCGAAAAGAACATGCGTCTTGTGCTTAAGATCGCCAACGATTTTCTCGGCCGCGGTCTGCCGTGGGATGACCTGGTATCAGAGGGAAACCGTGGATTGATGACGGCAGCCCGCCGTTATGATCCCGGTCGCGGTGCAAAATTCAGCACTTACAGCGCACTCTGGATCAAACAGGCGATCCGCCAGGCGATCGCAGAACAATCCCAGGCGGTGCGGGTTCCGATCGGCACTCAGCAGAACGCAAGGCGCATACAGCGCAGTGCGGCAAAACTGGAACAGCAGCTTGGCAGGATCCCGGAAGATGAAGAGATCGCCGTCGATGCGAAATTGCCGCTGGTCACAGTGCAGAGACTGCGCAACAACCGTCAGGCGGATATGCAGTCTCTCAACGACCTCATTCCCGGCAGCGATCAGGACGGCACGGAGTTTCAGGATTTTTTTGCCGATGAAAAAACCCCGTCACCGGATCAGGCTCTGCTGAAGCTTGAAGATATAGAACAGCTTCTGGAACTGCTGGATACCCTTTCTGAACGCGAACGCAAAGTGCTGCGCCTGCGTTTCGGACTTGACGGCGAAACAGTGTTGACCCTCGAAGAGGTGGGCAAACAGCTCAAATGCACCAACGAACGTGTACGCCAGATACAAAATCAGGCACTTCAGAAACTGCACGATCAAATGCTCAATGAACAATATGTCAGACAGGAATGAACTTTATCCTGAATCGGCACTGATACTTGCGCCGCTTTCAGGCTACACCGACTGGGCATACCGCCGCGCCGCCCGGCGTTGCGGATGCCGGTATATGTTCACCGAAATGGTGGATTGCTCAAGTCTGGTCTACGCTTCCGGCAGGGGGGAGCTGATGCTGCGGCGCGGAGATGATGAAGATTTCCTTGGAGTCCAGCTGGTCGGAGCGATCCCGGAACATCTTGCCATTGCCGCTGAAAAACTCAATGCTTATGATTTTTCCCTGCTCGATCTCAATCTCGGTTGTCCGGTCCCCAAAGTCTGGAACAAGGGCGCAGGAGCGGCACTCGGCAGAAATCATGAGCTTGCCCTGCGCTGTTTTGAAGCCATTGCCGCCAAAAGCCGTTTTCCGCTGACAGTAAAATTGCGGATCATCCACGCAACAGATCCTGAACCGACAGTGAAGCTGGTGACGGCTCTGGTGGAGCGCGGAGCGCAGGCTGTCACCATTCACGGCAGAACCAGAGAAGCATTTTATACCGGAGAGGTGAATTACTCCATCATCCGTGCTGTACAGCAGGCTATACCGCATATACCGGTGATCGCAAACGGCGGAGTGGTCTCGCCGGAAACGGCAGAGATCATGCGCCGGGAAAGCGGCTGCTCCCGTCTGATGCTTGCCCAGGGAGCAATGGGCAATCCATGGCTTTTCAACAAGATCGCCAACGGCGGAAAAGATCCAGCGCTTGAAGAGTGGAAAGATGTCGTCCGCACCCATATCCTTGACATGGTAACGCTCTACGGCGAAGACACCGCCATGCGCAGTGCGCGCAAGATCGTGCATGACTATCTCAAAGGCAGAGGCTTTCCCTCCGGTCTGCGGGCGGAAGCCTCTGCTCTGATGACGGTCGCGGATCTGGATAAACTGCTTGCTCATGCCAAGCCGGCAGTAAGCCGCAGTCCCTCCCCGCGCGGGATCTATTGTGAAGATGAAGAAAGTGTATAATTCTTTCCTCTGGTCTGCGGTTTGCTGCCGCCGCGGACATGCGGTTTATCCGGCAGGGTGTCGTTGATGCACTGTCCGACAACGACCAGCTGCGACTGCTTGAGTGATTTTGAAGTCGTACCGAAAAGATATTTGCCTATCCACGGGATATCGACCAGATATGGTATACCGGTGGTGGAGGTAACGATATTGTGTTTCACCAGTCCGCCGATGATGAAGGTATCTTTTCCATGCGGCAGGCTCACGGTCTGCTGAACAGTGTTTCCGGCGGAAATGCGCGGCGCACCGCTGGATTGAAATCCCAGCAGACTGCTGTTTGACAGAGTTACATCAAACTGTGTCTCATCGGTTCCGACAGTGACATTGTTCACGGTCATGGAAAAACCGAATTGCGCAGTGGAAACCGCGGTATTCTGCTGATTGCCTTTGGCAACGGCAAGCGGAGAGCCGCCCAGAGCTTTACCGGCGATATCCGACAGCAGCTGATAGATCCCGACTCCATGATCTGCCGCGCCCTGTGACGGATCCTGTGAGTTTACAGCCGGTTTGGAGTTGTCGACGTATATCAGTTGGGTGTACCTTGAAAACGATCCCGGACTGGCATTGCGGATGGTGATTTCTCCGGAGTGTATCACCTTTGCCCTGCCTTTACTTGCCAGAAGATCGATATATCTGGTGTTCCATTTGGGATTGAAGTTGAAAAATCCGGTACGCTCCGAACCGAAAAATTTATCCGGAACCAGAGTTCCGGGAGAATAAGAAGCGGTCCAGTTGTTGCGGTAGTGGCCGCCGACAGAAAAGAAATCCACACCGCTGTTGTTTTTCCAATTCTGAAAATCCAGTCCGATACGGTCATCGTTCTCTCTGGTGAGTTCGTAAACTTTTATTTTGAGCTTCACCTGCGGAATGGGAACATCGAATTTTTTCAGCATGGCGGCGATGTTTTCACAGGAATAATTGGCGACATCGAATGCCAGCCAGTTGAGACCGCTGTCATAGGCAACGATATCCTGCCCCTGCCACAGCTCCGAAACATCGCTGATGTTCATGCCGGAGTTCTCTATCAGCGGCAGCAGATTGCGTGCCGGAACGAATTTCGGCATATAAAGAAACATCTGATAACCGTAATTGAGATCCCCCAGAGCCGGATCATCCAGAGTTTTGACCAGAGTGTCGATGCCGATACCGTTGGTACTGTCCTTGAAGCGGTATTCCTCCGCACTCACCAGCAGCAGACCGGTTCCGTCAACATATTTCAAACATTCAACAGCAGTATTGCTGCCGAGCTGGGCATTGGGAGAATATCCCGGTTGAGCGGAGGCGGGAGAAAGTACCGGAGCACTTTCAGTCGCAGTTGGAAGAGCTCCTGTTGTATTTTCCGGATACTGCTGCTGCATCGAGGTGTTGCCGACACGCTTGGATTGAACGATCTGCCGGATATAATCCCGGAATTCATAAGGGTCGCAGTTTTTCAGCACATAGGTTCTGGTCACCACCCGCGGATCATTGTTGTCACGGATGAAATGAACGGTATCAGTATCATCTTTCACATTGACCACGAGTCTTGCTTCGATGCGGGTGGAATCATATCCGCCGGTGTTGTTGAAGTTTGAATCGCGCGGTACACCGGGGATCTCCGCAGCAAAAACCGATGCGGCGGCGGATAAAAACAATATGAGATATGTTTTTTTCATGATATGAGAGTTTCCTTACTTTGCTTTGCCGATGCGGAACACTTCACCGGCATTCATTCCGTCCGGTTTGGAAGTATTGAGCATGGTCGCAGTAACAGTCAGATATACTTTGGATCTTTCAACACTGGTGGTCGTGGTCGAAAACAGATATTTCAAAATCGGAATATCACACAGAAAAGGAACTCCGATGACCTGTTCGACCTCCTGTTCCCGATCCCATGAAGCGATGATGCGTTCCTCCTTGAGCGGCATGAGCACATTGCTGTTGATGACACTGGTTTCCACCAGTTCATTCCCGAGATCATCCCGTTCCATAACGTTGGCAGTCTGGATCTTATAACCGAAGAACAAAGTTCCGGAAAGTCCGGCATAAAGTCCCTTCCGGTAATTTGCGACCTCAAATGCTTCGTTTGCCGGATATCCCGGCTGTGATTCGCCGTAATGGATATTTACCACCGGCTGATCGATCTGCAGAAAAAGCTGATAATATCCGGCAGCAAGTCCGGTCATGCCGGTGCCGACACTGGTCGAATCATTATCTGTTTTGCGGATATTCTGCAGTTCCGGATCAAAATATATTTTGTAACTTCCGGTATCGGAATTGGAAACGGTGAGAGTGGCGGTATTTTTCACTTCCGCTTTTCCGTTCTGCTGGAGCATGCGTATGAACGAAGCATCGAACTGCGGAGCAAAAAGGAAACCTCCGGCGGGTCCGGAGAGAGCCTGAAGCGCAGCAGTTCCCGAAGAACTTATATCCAGCACCTTGAATCCGGTCTCGAAGATATTGAGCCCGGGACCGTTTTTCCACGCCAGATACTCGATACCGATGTCGCGCATAGTGCTTTCACGCACCTCGTATACGGTAAATTCCAGCGTGATCTGCGGGACCGGACGGTCGATGTATCCGAGGAACTGATATACGTATGCGGTATTTGAGGTATTGTCTTTCCAATAGATCTGATTGGAGTTTTTATCCCATGCGTACACCGAACTGTACGGTCCTGCACCGATGACGGTCTCGACCAGGATATTGAGCATTTCACCGCCGGAACGGTATTTCGGCTGATATACAGCGCGGGTGATGCCGGTCCCTTTGATGATGTCGCCGGGAACTTTGCCATCGATCTTAACATCGCGGTCGACCTTGGAAACAAAGTCATCGACGTACGGCATCATCTTCACCGGACAGGTGACAGTAAGCAGCTGGGAATTATTTGCGCCGTATTCGATACACCCTACACTGGAATTCATGTTATAACGCATGACGATGCCCATGACAAACGGTGTTATATCGTTAGCCTGCACATACTTGAGCTGATATATCTTTGTTACCATATAGTCCTGTGCATCATCCTGTACGAACCTCAAACGTCGGGTCCCATGATCGGCAGCGGCAATAAAACACATACAGCAGCAGACAGCAAAATAAAATGATTTTTTCATATCAGACCTCATTTCAAAGGAAACCGAAACTTACGACTTTTTCCCTGCCGTTTTCAGTGGTGTAAACCACCTGGAACAGGGCGTCCTGTCTGATATTTTTCCCATTGCTGTCCGGTCTGCCGAAAGTGATCTTCCAGAGATCTATATGGAAAAACGGATGCTGCAATTTACCGGCAAATGTTTTTTCCACCGGCTCACCCAGCTGGCGGCATACCTTTTCGCGCGAAGCATTGAATTCTTTTTCGCCGAATTCTTTTTTTGCGGAATCAGCTAACGGTGCGATAAACTTCTGCGGCTGATTGCGGCAGAAACTGTCGGCAAGTATCTCTCCGCACCGGCTGTGATGATCTGTTTTCTGTTCCGTCGAAGCGCATCCGCACATCAATCCGGCTGCGAGCACTGAAATGAACAGCAAACGCCTGTAATTTCTCCTCATACAACTTCTCCTCCTTCTGTGTCTGAGTCATGAAACACTCTTCCCGGCGGAAAAAGCATCTCAATGCAGACAATAGAAATCAATATTGCAAAAAATCAAGAGATTTTTTGCAATATCGGCGGAGAACAGCAGAAAACAGCTTTTAGTGGTGATAGAGAAACTCTCTGGTATTGATGAGAGCCCAAACCAGATCAGGCCAGATCCTCCACTGCTGTCTGCGCGGAAGTTTCTTGCGGTAAGCCATTACCTTTTTGATCTCCGCCGCAGTCGGCTTACGGGAGAGGATGGTAAGATATATCTCTTCGATCCGCTGGTTATCCTTCATGCGGCGTCTGGCAAACATCCTGCCGGGGAGACGGTTGGCGTAATTGTTTATCCAGTTGGAATTCATCAGGAAAAGCCGCTGTGAAGGAGTTATCTGATTGTTGCGTTCTGCAAGAGTTCCGGCATCGCGCGACGGTTTGCCGAAGTTGTCGAGAGTGCGGCTGGAAATACTGCCGTCGGTGATGGTCACCGCCGGTGAGCCGTGCGGCAGAAAAGTAAAGGGTTCAGGAATGACACTGCTGTATGACTCATGAGTGCCCAGCACCTGACTGTAAGCATCTACCAGCACTTCGGCTTCCAGCCGCCGCAGATTGTAAACGGCAAAACATTTTTCAGCGGTCTCCTGCTGTTCAGGAACAGTTTTCCAGTCGGCATTATAGGCTCTGGAATCCATGATAAGTGCAAACAGTTTTTTCACATCATAATTGCTGCGTTCAAATTCAGAAGCGAGGAAATCCAGTATTTTTTCATTTCCGTCATTATCGTTTGAAGAAAAGAGTTTCTCCCAGAATCCCGGAGGAAGCGTGAGATCATCTGCCGGTTCGACCAATCCCCTGCCGAACAGCCAGAACCACACCCGGTTGACGAACGCCCGGGCAAAGAACGGATTGCCTTTTTCCAGCAGCCAGCCGGCAAACACAGTACGCGGATCGGTTTCGGGAGAAGATATTTCAAAAACTCTGCCGTCCGGAGTACGGGCGGCGAGTTTCACCTGCTCTGGATTTGTATAAACTATCTCCTCTTTCCATTCATCGGTGCTTTTGAAAGCTATACGGCTGAAAAAAGCGGCAAACTGCTTCAACTCTTCAGCCGGGAGTCTTGACGTCCTGAACCCCATAAGCGAAAGAGCCGTGACTTTGGCAAGCCCTTCCGGAGTACGCTCCGCCGATGCCCGGAAAAAATTGGCAGGCGGGACCCGGAAATTGCTGCCGGAGGCAGTGAGCAGTTCACGCACCACCCGGTTCCACGGACGGTTGTAAAGTACCGCATCCCGGAAATAGCGGTGATAATTCTGTACCGCATTGGGCCACAGATTTATGGGAAACTCGGATTTTATCCTGAACATATCCGCAAGTCTCATTGCGGTCATATCGGCGAAACGCTGATCGTCAAGCAGACGTCGGATAAGTTTGCTGCGCTTGTCACGGCTTTTATCGGCGGAAAATTTACGTATCTCCCCTATCCGCGGCAGTCTGCCGTTCACATCAAGCATCGCGCGGCGCAGAAAAAGTTCATCGGATACCCGTTTGACCGGAACAAGATCATGTTTTTCATAATTTTCCCGCAGCAGAGCATCCAGGGTTTTCTGCGGAGAAGCTGCCAGCATGAATGATGCCGGAAACACCGTTATCAGTAACAAAGATTTTACGATCTGCATAAACACCTCCTGTGATCACACGGAAATATAATCTCACTTTTTCCATTTTTCAATTGAAATCACATTTTAATTGTGCTATTGTAAGCCGTAAAAGAAATTTCACAGCAAAAAACGGAGTGAAAAATGTCAAAATCACTTAAATCATTACTGTTTCTTTCGGCGTTCAGTTTGTTCTGTCAGGTGCAGGCAGCGTACATCGGTTATCTTTATCCGGCAGGCGGCAGAGCCGGTGAAGAGGTGGAAATACTTGTCGGCGGTCAGGGGTTGTGGAATGCGAAGGAGGTCCTGCTGACCGGGAACGGCATATCCAAAGTCAGGATCGAAAACGTGCGCGGCTTTCCCCATCCCTCAGGTTCCCAGAGAAAATACCTCAACCAGTGGGTAAAACGTATCCAGAACGGCGACCGTTCCTTTTTTGCTCCTCCGGAAAGCGAAGAGTTGAAAAAAGACTGGCACAAACACCCGTGGTACAGCAAACTCAATGAACTTACACCGCTGCAGTACGAACTTACCACGCATTTTCTTTATGTAAGACGCAATCCGCTTCAGGCAAGTCCGAGCATATCCCAACGGCTGATCGTAAAGTTCCGCATCGATCCCAAAGCGTCTCCGGGAATGAGAGAACTGCGCCTGGCAAGCGGCGGCTGGGTCAGTAATCCGGTACCTTTCTTCATCGGCAGAGCTCCTGAATACAATGAACCGCGTTATCAGCCGCCGCCGTCGAAAAAAACTGATGGATTCTTCAAGTATCCTTGCGCTCTCAACGGTCAGATCATGCCGGGGGAAACGGATAAATTTGATTTTGAAGCAAAAAAAGGAGAAGTTATCACCTTTGATCTCAAAGGCAGAGTGCTTCAGCCGTTTGTCGGCGACGGTGTTCCCGGACACTTTCAGGCGGTGCTTGAAGTACAGGACAGCAGCGGTAAAAAAGTGGCATTTGCCGATGACCGGTATTTTCATCCGGATCCAGTGATGACCTTCAAGGTCCCTGCGACCGGCAGGTACAAACTTCTGGTGCGCGATGCCCTCTACCGCGGACGCAATGATTTTGTTTACCGGATAGAGATAGATAAAAATCCCCGTCCGTATATCATCAACGCTCCGCCGGTTTTCACGGTAAATCCGGTAAAACTTTCAGAGGCAGCAAAGAAATCGCCCCTGACCGCACCGGTGGTGATATCCGACTGTATTGAAAAAGCCGGAGTCCGGGATGAATACTTTTTCACCGCCTCTGCCGGAGAAAAACTGGTGGCGGATGTCTGGGCAAGACGTCTCAATTCCCCGTTGGATGCGCTGATCGAAGTCTTTGATCCGGACGGAAAAAGGATCGTCGTCTGCGATGATGTAAAACGTCAGCGTATCGGACTTGTCATGCAGCACACCGATCCGACTGCGATGTTCACCGCTCCGAAAAGCGGAACTTACAAAATTACCGTAAGCGACAACTCCGGAGCCGGAGGCAGAGATTACCGTTATTATCTGCGCATCGACCAACCGCGTCCGGATTTCCGGGTCTACGGATATCCTTCGACACTTGAACCCGGTGGTTACGGCCGTGGTATTTTCGGCGTGGTGGTCGAAAGACTTGACGGCTTCAACGGTCCGGTGAAAATCACGATGCGCAGTGCCAACAATTTCCGTATCTGCGGAGAAAAAACCATCCCTGCCGGATGCAATTCGGCATCGTTCACCATCGACAGTATGGCAGCCCGCAAAGGCGGCAGACATACGGTAAGGCTTGAGGGTTCCGCCAACGGCATCACTCACCGGGTGATCCCGGCAACCGAAGCGATGCAGGCATTTGCCTATACCCATCTCATTCCCTGCAGTGGAGACTTTTACGCTCTCCGGGCCGGAGGGAGATACGGGGTAAGTTCCATAATGAACTGGGCGGAAAGAAAGCCTGCGGCACTCAAACTTTATCCGGCAAGCAGCACAGATATAAAAATCACCCTGTCCAAACATAAACTTGCGGATTTTGAAGTCACCGGAATGACCCTGAAAGATCAGCCTACCGGAATATCGGTGGAAAATGTGAAATTGCGCGGCAATGTCATCACGGCGACCGTCAAAGCCGCTTCTGATGTCAAAGCAGTTACCGTAAACCAGATATTCCTGGTGAATGTGCGCTATACCGCAAAGTACAAAGATAAAAAAGACGGTTTGACCAAAACCCGCAAAGCAAATGCCTCCGGTCTGCTGCCGTCAAGACGTCTGATGGTGATTGTTCCGGCAAAAGCAAAATAATAGTTATTGTCCCATTTTTTGTGAAAGTTGTTCAAACTGCGGTGGCGCATCGCGGGCAATCTCGAGCCTTGCGCCTGTGCTGGTTTGGTCGTGTACAAAGGTACACTCCCGCACCGTACTCGGCGCAAAACTCGACCTTGCTCCACGCTGCATCCACCGATCGCAGACAGGACCGTTTCTTGAGCTTGAAAAAACACATGCTGTGTGATATATTTTGATTGAGAAAAACATATCTGAATAAGGATAAAATATAAATTTTCACAAAAATCCTGACATTATCTTTTAACAAGGAATCCAATGCAAGCCAGTAAGGTCTTTTTACCACTGAATAAAATCGCATAGATCAAACGATGCTTTTATCAGTGAGTTTCAGTATCACAGTTTTTTATCATAAGCTTCGGCGAAATCATCACATGGCACCGGGTTGCATTCGCCTGAAATTTCAGATGTTTGAACCGGTGTTTTATTGTTTATCCTCATATTCCGCTGTAAAACCGGGCAGATCATTGTTTAAAAAATAATTTTCACTGCCGGCAATGTAACGTCCCAACTCTTTTTCAGTTTCTTTACGGGCAAAAGCAAGCTTTATTCAAAACAATTCCGTTTCAGCTCATCTTTTTAAGAAGGAGCGTTTTTTCTGTTTTTCAGGGGCAAGCTATTGAAAAAGCATTTCCAAAGGTGTATATTACAACAACAGGAGTAGATACCATGAAAGATATTACCAGCAGCGTTTACAGTTTTGAAAAATTACGGCAGGAAGGATATCTCTATGTCGATAAGACGGAGTATATCTGGAATTTGATAAATCCTGCCGGGGGCTCCTATTTTCTTTCCCGTCCCCGACGTTTCGGAAAATCATTAACCGTATCTACCTTAAAAGCAATCTTTGAGGGTAAGAAAGAGCTGTTTCAAGGACTTGCTATTTATGATAAACAGTATGACTGGAAAAAATATCCAGTGATTCACTTGGATCTTAATGGGTGGAATTTTAACACTCACGATGAATTGCGCAGCAGTTTATGCGGATTAGTGCGTGAAAGTGCTGAAGATCATCATATAGAACTTCAAGAAGATGTTCCGGAAAAAATGTTCCGACAGTTAATCAGATCATTGGCGTCTGTTTCTCCGGTTGTGATTTTACTGGATGAATATGACAAACCTATTTTGAATAACATCGGGAAGCCGGAATCCAAGCGAATTTTAGCAGACTTAAAATCGTTTTATTCCGTCATAAAAGCTTTTGAAGATAAATTGCGTTTTGCATTTATTACGGGAGTCAGTAAATTCAGCCATGTATCTTTGTTCTCTGATTTGAATAATTTGTTTGACATTACCATGGATGCCCGTTATGCAACGATGTTCGGTTATACCCAGAACGAGTTGGAAGCGAACTTCGGAGATCGCATTGCGGCTCTTGCCGGAAAGACGGATATAGAAGTATACAAAACTGAAATCAAAAATTGGTATAACGGCTATCGATTCCACAAAAATGCAAAAACGGTTTATAATCCCGTGTCTTTGGCGTACTTCTTTGAAAATGGTGGAGAATTCAATAATTATTGGTTTTCTACCGGAACGCCATCTTTTCTGATGGAACTAACCAAGCAGAAAGACTTTAACTTTGAGGCAGCATTGAAAGAAGCTGTCCCGCAAGTTGCATTCAATGCCTTTGAAATCGATAATATCGACCCGCTGACGTTACTATTGCAGACGGGATACATTACAATAAAAGGAACCGAAGAACGTTTCGGGCAAACCTGGTATTTCCTGGATTTCCCCAATAGAGAGGTCGCAGGAGCATTCAGTGCCTACATTCTGAACAGTTATGCCGGCAAGACTCAAACTGTGTCAGTGCAGTTTACTGCGGAAATAGCAACAGCC
>JAZSGR010000131.1:0-13543 GCA_045532825.1 Victivallaceae bacterium
GCCATTTTAAGGCGGGGTCAAACGTTCCGCCGTTTGATCACGTCCGGGTAGCCCCCGGTGGCGGATATTTTTATTTTTTTCTTTTTTTGCCGGCGGCGTTATGATGCAGGTACGCAACCGGCCGCCGCCTGAATTATTACAGCGGAGTTTCCAAATTGAAATGCTTGTTCCAATAGTCTTCGATTGCAGCTTTGCTGTCTATACGGTGCTGTATTATATCGATGTGACCATCCAGTGCAGCAGCATTGATCTTTCTGTGATGAGCAGCCCAGAAAATAATGTTGTTGGTCGGCGAAGTACAGAAACCGTTGTTCCAGTAACTGTAAATGTATTTTTCCGCCACAATGGCATTGGCGGCATCAAAGAAACTGTATTTTGCTGAAGGTGTGCGGACGTGTGTCATCTTTTTCAACTGGAATACATAACCGTCATTGGCAGTCCAGTAACCGAGGCTTCTGCCCCGTCCGTAACCGCCGTTATTGTATATTGCATAACCTGTTCTGTTTCCGCTGTCCTCCCAGAGTTTCCAGGTGGCGGTCGCTGAATTTCCACTGATAAAGGATTTTTCCGGAGGATCGCCGGGACATAACGGTGTTGCACCGACCCAGCCGGGAGTGGCTGTTTTTGTCATGCGCCGGCAGAGTGTATCGTATTTCAATTCAAAAAGCAACTGAAACCATACTTTTGTCACCGGGGTCTGAGTCGGCAGAATGTAGCCGTTGAAATCTTCGGAATACATGTGCTCACTGTGACTTAAACTTTTCATCTGTGTTTGACAACTTGCCATTATGCCCTGCATACGCGCTTTCTGTAAAGCCGGCAGAAGCATCGCCGCCAATATGGCAATGATCGCTATGACGATCAGAAGCTCGATCAACGTGAAAAACTGTCTGCGGAAGCACATGTGCTTCCTTACAGGATCCTGTAATGCCAAGACAGGCTGCGGAATAATTCACATATATTTGAGGCAATTTCAAAACTCCTCAAACTTGTCAAAGCGTCCTCGCTTCGATCTGAAAAAGGGAGTATTTTTCACCTGTTGCCCTATAAGAATGAAATATAGATTTTTTACAAAACTCCGGATATGATTTTTTATTTCTGAACTTTATACACCGCAAAATCATTCAGAGGCGGCAGCAGGAATCCGCCGCAGTCGTGTCGCGTATATTTTTCACCAGACCGCAAATCGGTCAGGATTTTCCACTCGGGAGGCAGAAGCAGATATAATCCATGCAGTTCCGGCAGTTTTTCCAACGGCCGAACCGAGCCGACATAGTTCAGCAGGTGAACAAGCAAGTCTCCGGATTGAGTTTCCCGGATCGTGACAGAAACTCCCGGCAGCGCATTTCGGAGACGGTATGCGAATTTGCTTTCCCTCTCCAATATCCGCTGGAACAGTTGGCGGTATGCCAAAAACTGGAATTGGAAATAGAATTCAAAAAACGCCATGGATAATAAATAAAACCGGCCGTCTCCGATTTTACGAGATATACCAACGGGGATCTCCGTTTTCCCCGGATACCTTTCAATGGGACCATCCATGGGGGGGACTGCCCGCATAAAAATTTCATCTTCCGGTATCTGGCGCAGTGACCGGCACCAGGATGGAGATGGGATGTAACCGGATACATTGTCCGGTTGGAAAACAGAAGGATCCACCGAAAGATAATTAAAAAGATTCATATTCAAATCGCTGCCGGGAATGGCTGAGCCGAGCAGTGGAGCAAGTTCTTCCGGATCGGAAAGATTTACCTTCTCATCGTAACGGGCAAACTCGCCATCGGCAATAAGGATCCCGCCTGCCCGGACAAAATCCGTCAGCTGATGCAGAATTTCGGTTCGGATCATTGCAGCGGAGGGAACCAGCAGAATTTTATAACGGAAGAGTTTTTTCAAGTTGATATCAGTAATCATGTCGTAGGGCAGATTCAGATGTTCCAGCAGAGCCAGTGCGCCCTGTATGGAAGTACTGCAGTCGCACGGAGCGGAGAAAGCATTCCCGGCAGAATCATAGAAGTCACTGGTTTCGCCCGACCGGCGGTAGTTGGATACCGTATCATAGCCGTAATAAACGGCGATCTCAGCCAGACTGCAGGTATTCTCGTATAAATCAGAATGGTCACGATCGAAATGTACCATTTCTGCGACGGCCCGTCCGGCAGCAGTATCCAGATTTGCGGGACTGGAATGCAGACCATACCAGACTGAAGCTCCATTGGCTAGCGATGCGGCATAACAGAGTTTTGATTCGGCTTCCGTATGCATGAACCATGCCCAGTATTTGTGATCGCCGGCAAAAAATATCACGGTGGGGCGGCCGTCAGCCACCGCTTCTGCCATTTTTGCATAGAAAGAACAACGCCAGTAAGGCTGCAATTTCGGTTCCTGGTAAAAGAAAAATCCCCCTTCGGTTCCGATCCAATCATTATACTGCAGCATCCTTTTCATGGATTCCGAATTATGCCGGCCGGCGCAGATGCTTTCATTGAAATACATGATCCAGTCCGGATTTACAGACTTGACATGATGCCACAGAGAATGTTTGAATTCTTCCAGATTCTCATCCCGGAAACCGGTCAATTCCATTTCTGAAGCCTGATCCATTTCGTGTCCGGATCTTTTGCGGAACAATTCCCTGCAAACCGGACAATGACATGTGACAGCCAGAGGCCCATCAAAAAAAATACCTTCGATCTGAAATTCCGCCAGGGAACGGATACATTCAAAAAAATATTCCCGCCATCCGGAATTCAAACAGCACACCGGATAGGTATAATAACGCTTTTGAACTGTTCCGTCCGCCATCCGGGCCGTCCAGTCGTCATAATGTTCTTGGAGCGAAGGTCCCAGAATATGGCAATTCATATACATCACGACCTTCATGTCAAGCTCTTTCATGCGCTGCATGTACTGCCTCAAAAGTCCGGCATGAAGTTCCGGATCATACACGCCGCTGTAACTGTCCGCATGGGTATGAAGAAGCTGCTCGGTGTCAAACCCCATAGCCTGCCACTTTTCCGGCATGAGCAAAATACCTTCGGAACTTTGAAAATTACATTGCAAGGCAGCGATCCTGCGATGTTTTCTGAAATTCTTTTCCATAAATTACTGCCTGTTATTCAATTTTCCGGATGATTCCGATTCTTCCGGCGGTGAAACGGAAAATTCCATTTTCCGTTGGAGAGAGTATCGTCTCCTCCTGCCGGTCCGGAGAAAGTAATGCGCACCGTTCTGCCCCCGGCCAACTGAACTGTACTTCTTCCGGCGGAAGACCGGGGCTTCCTGTTCCGGACCGGAAATACAAAATCCCTTTTTCCAGATATTCCACGAATAAATCGTTCTCTCCGGTAAATTCGGGGATTTCTTCCGTGAGAAGCAGGCTCCGGATGGCAGAAAGAATTTCTTCCGCATTGCCGGGCTCTTTCCAATAGCGGCTGTCAATTCCACGGTAAACACAATTGTATCTGCTTTTAAAACAGAACGGCTGATGCCGGAAAGCTGTCTTCCGGATCCATATTGCCCTTCCTCTGCCGGCTTTTCCGTATAAGACGGCTTCCTGATTCGGAAGAACAGTATCCCGGCAATCGAACTGACGGCTGGAATCAAATACTGCCTGTTCCTGTTCTCCGGTTTCAATTGCAGAATTTCCGAAAATTTCCCTGAAGGGTTCCGTCGCCCGTTGCCGCCCTTTTCCATTGTAAGTTCCGACCTGACCGAGCAGCAGCAGAGACATTCCGTTCCGGACCAGTCCGGTAATCGTCTGCTCTTCCCCGTCAGACAGGTATTCCGCAGCGGGAATGATCAGCAACGGACAAGCTCCAAGTTCTTCTTCCGTAACGATTGTAAACGGAAGTCTGCGGTTGATCAGCAACTGTTCCGTCACCGCAGCTGCCAGATGAGTAGCTCCGGAAATATACCGTAAAGACCGGGTCGAACGCCAAACCGCGATCCGTGGATCCAATTTCTGAAGACCGAACCATTCCCGGTGCCGGCGGTAAAAATCCAGCAGCTGAATGATCCTGTCCGGTAAAGGTGTCTGCTCCTGATGGTTTCCTTCCGCATACCCCCATGGAACAAAGATTCCCGGAGATCCGCTGAATACAAGATTGAACGCCAATTGTTCTTCATCGCGGAAGGCGGAAAAAACAGCTTTCCCTTTCTGGCGGGCCTGCCGGAAGCCCCGCAGTTTGACGATGACCGGAGGAATCCGGTCCGGTTCCGGATCCGGACGGTAATCGGCATTTTCGTTACAGATCATTTCCACCCAGGGGGTTTGAGCGGCCGCATCCGTACCGTAAAGGAATGCCCGGTTCTCCCCTCCGATAAACTGACCGTTGGAATCAATTACAATGTCCGGATTCAATTCCCGCGCATAGGATGCCATATCCCGGATATAATCGGTGACGGTCCTGCAGCGGAAATCAATAAAATCCTGGATCAGCGGATTGGAAAAACGCTCAAAACTCCAGGCCGGCTGGAATGCCGTATAAAATTCCGGGATCCGGAAAGTCTTGAAACCGGTAAAACCAAAACGGGCGATTTGAGATTCCGCATCGGGATAGCGTTGCTCCAGATATTGAATGAATTTTTCCCGGCAGTAATGACACCGGCAGGCATCCGGTTCCGGCCAGACTGCCAGATTGTCGAAATGCAGCAGATCGGTTTTTACCTCCAGGATTGCTTTCCGGATCATGCGCTTCATCCGTTTTCTCCAGGAATCACTGTTGAAACAGACGATCCAGCGGAACGTCTGTTCTCCGCCGTAATAGGCGGGATCACCATGGGCATTGCGGATGATATAATCTTCGCATTCCGGCTCATCCTTGAGCATGGACTCGTAGTAAACAGAATTGGCCAGATAAACTCCATGACGGATACCGTAGCGGTGACACAGCGATGCCATCCGGGCAGCCGCCTCATGGGCAGGTGCAGCATCGCTGTCTCCCAACCCCCTGTCAAACTGATCAATAATCAAATCGATTCCGCATGCAGCCAGATGCCGGATCCGCTCTTCGCTGTGTTGCCAGAGAAAATCACGTTCCAGCGTTTCAGGTTGATTTACAGTCCGGCGAATTCGCGCCGCCAGGGGATGCCAGCCCCCGGCGGCAAAAAAACCTTGTTTCCACCAGTTTGCCATATTTCTGCTCCATTCTCCGGTTATTTACCGGAACTGCCGGGATATTGCAGTTTCAATTCAGGAAAACAATCGCCCCAGGGAGTGGTGACCGGCAATTGTATGGTTTTCGTAAAAGGATGACCGTTGGGCTGATTCAGCGGCAGACGCAGGATCACGGCATTGCCTTCCCTTTCAGATGTAACAGGGTATGCATTTTTGAAATCCGTCGATTGCCAATACGTGAACGCGGATGAAATGTTTCCGCCGGATATGGACAGCCGCAGCATTACCCCGTTGGCGGTTTCCTCAAAGGCAGTCCGGAATTGCAGGAATTCCCGGAATTTTGCCTTTGTCCAGTCCGGTTCTTTTTCCAGTTCAAAAAAGACCGGATACGGACCGGTCACAGCATCCTTGACCGGATTTCCGAAACAGTCGTAAATCTTTTTTACGCCGGGAATATCGGAGGAGTAAAAACGACCGTCCATCGAATACAAAATGGCCAGTTTTCTGCCGTCTTCCAAATCCGCGATGCCGATCCTGAAGTTCGGGAAACTGTCAATGGAGCGGACCTGCCGGTAGTTCCCGAGGATTTTATTGGCTGCCGAATAGGAATGCAGACCGGGATTGATCCTTCCGGCTGAATCGAACACAAAACATCCCCAATCTTCTCCCGGCATGACTCCATAGTAGAAATAATGACAGCGGGAATTTCCCCAGATGATGCCGTCGTAAAAATACTGGACAGGTTGAAATTCCATATTGCGGCAGGCACGGGGAACACCGTTTTCATCCAAAATGGCGGGCAGCCGCGTGAAACTTGAAAAACAAGTCGCTGTCACCAGCGGGATACGATGTTTTTGCAGAAAACGGCGGAAGTCCGGTTGAGCCGTCGCACTTGCCTTTCCCCAGTGCAAACTTTCCACATAAGCATGGATCCCATCCAGATGTTTTTCAGCCTGTCCTCCGGTGACTTCGTTCAGAGCCTTCATGCATTGCGTTCCCTGGGTAAATGCATTGAAAAATACCGGCGTATCAGGATCCACGCTGCGGATAGCTGCACGGCTGTCCAGATAAAAACGGCAGTAATCCGCCAATGACCGGAAATAATATCCGACTTCATCTTCAAGGACATATTTGGAAATTTTCCCTTTGTACCTGGCAGCATAATCTTTTAGATATTTCAACCAGGCTTTTTTGGAAACTCTTGCATAACCGCTTGCCCGGCCTTTGATTTCATAATACGAATTCTGCGGAGCATCCGGGGGGCAAAGCGCCCATTTCGGCGGAGCATAGCCTGAACCGGTGGCAATGTGAAAATTACAGACTGTATTCAGACCTGCCGCCCGCAATTTTTCAATTTCCCGGTCGGCTGCTGCCCATTTGTAAATGACATTGTCCTGAGTCGATTTTTTATCGGTATTGGCAAGCCAGCGCATGACTTGACTGCCCAGCGTATTCATCTCACGGAAACCGAACTTCCTCAAACTTTCCGCATAACCGTAATCCGGCACAGGTGCATTGACCAGATACACGCCGAACAGGGATTTTTCCCGTCCGGTCAGCGGTTTTGTTTCATGGACGATATTATAACGGAATTCAGAAAAAGCGGAACGGACCTTTCCGCCGGAAGAATACGGAACGGAAACCACGGCGCGGAAAAAACCTGCCCGGTCCGACGGCAGTGTGATCTCAGAGTCTGTTGAAATGTTTTTTTCCGTAATTTTGCGGTCAAAATAATCATAAACTGCAAGTTCCGCCTGTCCTGTCTTGATTCCGGAAGCTGCATATAGGCAAAAACGGGCAGAAGCTTTTTTCCCCAGCGGGAAGATCTGTTCAAAGGTTTTGGAAACCAGTCCGGCGGTAATTCCGTTGACCGGTGCATAATCGGATGCTTTTTTGCCCGGTTCGCACTGGATGGAATCAATATGGATTTTTTCGCCGCGAGCCGTTTTCTTTCCGGCCGCAAACCGGATCCGGATCCGTCCGGAGGAAATAGGCAATCCGGGAACCTTGAAACTTCCTGATACCCGTTTCCATTTTCCATTCCCTCCCGGGTTCTGCAGTGTAAAAAGCAGCTGTTCCCGGTTCAAATCCATCTTTTCGCAGCTGACGGTTGCCCTGACTGGTCCATCGGCATAAAAACTCAGGGTATATTCCTGCCCGGGTTTAAGAACCAGATAATCCGACTGGACCGGCTGTCCCGCCAGATCCAGCGATACCGTTCCATGCGCGGCTTTCCGGTCATTCAACTGGAACTCCCGGACGGTACGTCCCAAACGGTAAGGTGCGCTCATCCAGAAATTCAGCCCCTCCTCAAAACCGGAATTCGGGATCAGATTTCCGGACGGAGCATGTTCAGCGGATTCCAGCCGGCGCAGTTTGTTGGATTTCCGTGTTCCTCCGCGGAACCCCGGATAGTATACCACTGCCCGGTCGTTGGTGATAACAGTTTCATACCAGACGCTTTTACTTGCTTTATCCGTCAGTCTGCGGCAGGAGAACTTTACCAGATCCGAAGGTTCTGTCACCTTTATTCTCATTTCGTGGTATCCGGAATGATGGAAGTTTTCTTTCCCGGTATCCAAATCCAGAAAAGCCGAATCCTTTCCGATGGTTACGGTATAGCGGTGAACTGAAAACGGATAGACCCGGATATAGATCCGGTAATCGCCTGGCGGAATTTTCTTTTCAACTCGTTTTTCCGCACTCCAGAACGGAGCATTGGAGATGGTTGAAGCGCCCCATTGAGTCTTTACATCCACCTGATTACGGTTTTCCACTTCATTCATAATTATTCTCCGGGTATAATATTCCCCGCAGAATGCACTGATTGCCATTACACTTGCAATGACGGTCATGATCTTTGTTTTCATAAATTACCTCAACACCTGTTTTCAGTTTACCGCCAGTTGTATTTCACAGACTTTCCCAGTTCAGAGCGCCACTCATGGAATCCCCAGGAGGAAGCGTGACCATCCAGAAACGCCAGATTTGCTCTCCCGTTCAAAATATTTGATTGCCAGGCTGCCTTGTACAGATTCAGGGATCCGCTGCTGCCGGTGGTATATTCGCCGATCCCGACTTTGCTTCCATGCCGGAATACGGTGGGAAAGGAACTCGAGCTTTCTGATATCATCCTGTACATTCCATCTCCCGCCAGTACAACTTTGGACGGATTGGTGATCGTGGTGATTTTCGGGGTGGTTGGGGACGTGGCTGACGTATCGCTGAGATATTTGTTCGGATGGCATCTCACCTTGGCGTCTTTTCCGCTGATCCAATTGTTGGTTGATCCGTTTGAGGCGGTTGATTTGGTGTAAATACTTCTGGCCTCCATCGAGCCGATATTTTGTTCCGGACATCCGAACAACCCCTGCATATTCTTTTGCGGCTCCCTGATGCCGGCACCGTGACGGGCAATCAGAATAAATCTCTGTGTAGTAATGTCATCCTGATAGCCGGGAAAAATATACCCGTTGAAAGCATCGCTGTAATTGAGGCAGGCCATAGCCGTATGCCGCATGTTTCCAAGACAATCCTGCTGCCGGGCCATAACTCTGGCCTGGTTCAATGCGGGAAGCAGCATCGAAGCCAAAATCGCAATGATGGCTATTACTATAAGCAATTCTATCAATGTGAAATTCGTAACCGGGCAGCAAGTTTTAAGGGAAAACCTTGTGTCTGCATTTTTTGTTTTTTGTTGAATCATTTGCGCAGCCTCCATCTGTATTTGATTAACAATTATTGTCACTGATGTCCGGTGAAAATTTCAGAACAATAAAGAGACGAAAAGTCCTCCCGGACGGGCAAATTCCTGTTTCGCGGCACTGCGGTAAAACGCGCAGCAGAGCCGTTTGGCGGTCTGAAAAAATCTGGTTCGTAAATATCTCATGATAGTTATCCTTTCCGCTGCAGAAACATCATTTACAGCCGTTTTGTATTTTTTTGTGAATGTTGTATAATAACCGGTTTTCATGAAAAATATATCATTTTCAGAAAATTGTGCAACTTGAAATTTTGCCGGAAACATGATATATTTGTTAAAAAACATAATAATTTTGAAAATATTTGTGTTTATGGGTGAATTTGTCAAGACCACACTGCGCTTCGGACGTGAACTCCGCTGGTTTCATCATCATGATGATTTGCTGGAATCTTTTCCTGTTCACATCCGTAATCTGTCGGAGTCTTTTCTTTCTGCCGGGTGGAGTTATACCCATGAGGCATCCAAGTATAACGTGATCGAAGTGCCGATAGATAATGTACTTACAGTAGAGTGTGTGGATGGTGTTACGCAGGTTCCGCCTGGGTATGCCATGTTTCTTCCGGCTCATGAGTACAACAAATTGAGCTATCAGGGCAGCGGAGTGCTTCATAAACTTGCGTTTTCTTTTCACGGAGCTCTGGCACACTCCATGTGTATTTCACTTCTGGGCAGCAGAAGGCTGCTCAAGCTCGGTTCAGTGGATTTTGCCATACAATATTTCAAGGAAGTCCGTAAAATACTGCGTGACAGTGATCCGGAAGGTTTGCCGCAGCTGGTCGGCAAAAGCACGGAGTTCATTACTGCACTCTCCTGCCGGCAGAAGCTGGAGCCGGTGAACAGCAAAGTGACGCTGGCTTCGGAGTTCATATACACCAGGTTTCCCAGTAAAATACGAACTTCCCAGTTGGCAGAGTCACTCAATGTGTCGCCGTGGCACCTGAAACAGTTGTTCGTGAAAGAATACAATGTGACTCCCGGCAGATATGTCAAAGAACGTCAGTTTGAACTGGCAAAACAGCTGCTTGCCTCGGATATGCAGATACAGAATATCGCAGTGCAGCTCGGATACAGTTCAGGATTTGCCTTTTCACACGCTTTCAAGAAACGTACCGGTCTGTCTCCGAGAGAGTGGCGCAAGCAGAAGAAAAGCTCCGTTAATGTCTGAACGACCCGGTTTCCCGGGGGATTTTTTACCGGAACGGAGACTTGCATTTTTTTTCCGGAGTGTTATATTACAATTCGCATGTGACCTTGTGTTGAGGATCATCCTGAAACTGTAACTGCCGGAGCATTCTGATTTATGAACACTTGTAATTACCTTCGCAACACTCATGATCTGTCGCTTTCAGACTGGGGACCGTATGCCCGTGATTTTTACGGATTGTCGCGTGTTTTTGACCGGAAACTCGGTGTTAAACTTGATTTTTTTATGGTTCCGGGGATTTTCCGCCGTGCATTTTTCCCGCCGGAAACTTTGAGGGAGTGCGGTTGTTCCCCCTGGGAGGCTTCTCCTGAACTTGATTATTTCATGTTCCGTCAGCAGATGGAGGGAAAAAATCATTTCTACTCTGACACTGCGTATGCGATGATTTCGGATGATCTCTGGCTCGGCAGGATCGAGTTTGTCAACAACACAGATGAGCTGCGCGCCAATTCGCTTCTGCTCTATACCCGCCTTGCCCCCCGGGATCAGGTCATGCCGGTGATGGAGGAAAATATACGCTGGATCCCGGCTCTGGATTACCGGGAATTGCATTATGCTTATCAGCGTTTTGATCACAATCTGACATACAATGCCGGCCGCCGCGGCGAAGAACAGAATTATCCCGGTACTGTGGATGGGCGCTGTATCGGTAAGCCGTCTTACAACAGAGAGCTGCCGTGTTTCGGCGCGCATTGCAATGACCGTGTCGTGTGGCGTTTTGAGGCATTGCCTCACGAAGAGGAGATCCTGCTCCGCATCCGTGGAGAGCAGGGGGAGAAAATCGTATTGAATGTATCCGTGAACGGTGATGCCGCAGAGGTGGAGTTTACCGCTACCGGCAGATTTGAACTGGTGTCAGTGTTCCGTGGTGAGCTTTCCGGAACTGTGGAGTTTTGCATCGGCTCTGCATCTGACGGAAGCGGGTTCCGCATCGATGGCTTTGCGGTAACTTGCGGAAGCGGAAGAATGGACGGAATAACATTTGCTCCGGTCGGTATGGCTCTTGCTCCGTGTGCCGAAGCCGGGGAAACTCCGGAGAGTACCGTTTTCAGTTTTGACGGTATGCAGTCATGTTTCATCTCCTGGCACAGTGAGCCGGAGGTGACCGGACGTGAATACCGGGTACGCAGTTTGCCTGAACTGGTAAATTACTCTTACGGATTGCGGCATCCGCTTTATAAAACATTCGGCAGCAACCGGGAAAATGATGAATATTGCCGTGACTCCTATATTCTGCCGATCGAAGTTCCGGCGCACAGCAGCCGGGTGATCTACACGTTGTACGGATTTGCTGATTCCAAAGCGGCGGTCAACGGTCTGCTTTCCGGTTTTGACCGTTCGCCAGAAGCCCTGGAAAAAGCATTTGTAAATGCCAGGCGCCGGGCAGTTTCATTCAGTTCTGATGCGGGGAAAAAGTATCATTTCAGTCAGCAGCTCATGGCGGCGGCATCTCTTACCAATGTGAATTTTCCGATCCAGGCACGCGGCAGCAACATCCGTCATCATGTGCCGGATAAGTATTTCAACAGTCTGTACAGCTGGGATTCCGGATTTATCGGACTCGGTTTTCTGGAACTGGATAAAAAACGGGCGGTCGAAAATCTCAATGTCTATGTGACAGAACCGGATGATGATGAAAATGCTTTTGTTTTTCATGGAACCATCATGCCGATACAGGCTTATCTTTATGCAGAAATATGGAACCGGTGGCAGGACCGGGATGTGCTGGAGTTTTTCTATCCGCGGTTGCGCAGATTTTATGATTTTATCACCGGACGCATTCCGTCATCCACTTTTGCTTCGGGAAAAACCGGACTTCTGCGGCCGTGGGATTACTTCTACAATTCCGGCGGCTGGGATGATTATCCGCCGCAATGGTACATTTTTGAAAAGCGGCGTATGGAGATCGCACCGGTGGTGACGACTGCACACGCCATCCGTTTTGCGAAAATTCTCCGTCAGGCTGCGTGTATGCTCGGATATTCTGAAGATGTGTCAGTTTACGATTCTGACACGGAAAAATTCAGCGATGCTCTCATGCGTTACAGTTACGATAAAGAGGAGCAGATATTCAGTTATGTCATGCATGACAGCGATGGTGGATTTGCCGGAATTTTCCGGGATCCTGAAACTGGGGTGAATTTCAATCTGGGAATGGATGGTTTGAGTCCGCTGGTTGCCGGTATCTGTTCACCGGAACTGGAAAACGCCATGTTTTCACGGCTTGAAGATCCTGAAGCGATGTGGACTTCTGCCGGACTTTCAACTGTTGACCGCCGTGCTCCTTATTACCGTACCGACGGATATTGGAACGGATGTGTCTGGATGGCTCATCAATGGTTTTTCTGGAAGAGTGCGCTTTCTGCGGGCAGGGCGGAGTTTGCGCGTAAAATTGCGGAAACTGCGCTTGATGTCTGGAAAAATGAGGTCGATCAGTCGTTCTGCTGTTTTGAGCATTTTTCGATATCCACGGGCCGTGGTGCAGGATGCTGTCACTTTGGCGGCTTGTCCTCTCCGGTCCTTAACTGGTACGGAGCATATTTTGCACCTTCCCGCCTGACCGGGGGATTTGATTGCTGGATAAATTCTCAACAGCAGCATCCGGATGGAAGATATTCTGCCGAAGTCACCCTGACCGGCAGCGGCAACGGTAGAAGTGTGGTACTTTTTTCCGCACCTGACGGCAGGAAACGCGGTGTGAAATTCAACGGTGCAGAAGCGGAGATACGGGCAAGTCTTGGACACACTATTGAAATTTATCTGCCGTCAGCCGGTTCCGGTATCCTTGAGATCGTGCCGCTGGATTGACCGCAATTCTGCGCAGCGGTAGCGTGTTGGTAAAATAAGCGCACTTGTCAGTACCGGTGGGGTAAAAAAGCGCGGCGCACTGCAATACCGGTGAGATATAACAGCTCTTGCGCCGCCTGGGCTAGCATACCTGACCGGTTATGCACCAATGCAGTATGACCGCTGCGGTATGACAGCCGCTTTGGGGCGGCGGTTTAAAGAACTATGAAAACTATGAAAACTATGAAAACTATGAGAGCTATGAGAGCTCTGCGCCGCCAGAAATAAGCCGTGCGGGTAAAAAAGCGCGCAGTCAGTACCAATGGGTAAAATATCGCGGCGCACCATTTACCCATTACTCTCATAATTCTCATAATTCTCATAACTCTCATTATTCTCATTTCATGCGCCGCCCCCACGAACCTGTCAGGCATGACCGGCTATACAAAACTTGCGCAGCATGCCGCCAAAGCACCGTACGCTCAGGTGTAAAAAAACAGCAACGCTTTGGCTGCTGTTTTTGTACTTCGCTCCCGGTGAGAGGTATCGCTGTCTTGCGCCAGCGATGCAGAAAGCCCCCTGCGTTGCACGCAGAGCTTATATTTCGCCGCCATTTTAAGGCGGCGACCAGCGTTCCGCCGCTGGAGCACGTCCCCGTAAGCACGGGGAG
>JAZSGR010000134.1:0-14956 GCA_045532825.1 Victivallaceae bacterium
TTGCTCCACGCTGCATCCACCGATCGCAGACAGAACCGTTTCTTGAGCTTGAAAAAACATGCTGTGTGATATATTTTAATTGAGAAAAACATATCTGAATAAGGATAAAATATAAATTTTTTACAAAATTTCGGACATTATTGATTTTTTTGAATGACTTTTTCAATTCTCTCTTGCAGAATTGCTTTTCGGCGGTTATAATATGCAGAGTGCATGTTTTTACATTTTACATTCAAGGATGAACCATAATGAAAAATCTGATTTTTGTTTTTTTTACAGTATTGACCGCCATGCTGTTCAGCGGCTGCGTGAATGTTGAACCGGTAGTTTTTGCCGAAGTGTTCCAACAGGGCAGAGATGAAAAGATCCGTACCGCTTACAATATCTGGTACACCGATCCGCAGAATATCGACTGCCGCAACGTGCAGACCGGCAGTTTTATTCCCGCAGGAACCGTGATCGAACCGGTAAGTACCGATGCATTCGATGAAAAGATCACCTTTAAAGCGGCGGGCAGAACCTTTGTCATCAACTTTGATAACGGCATCCGTCTCTGTACGATGCGCGATTTCATCGCTTATACTTTCACCAAAAAGCCGCTGGATGATCAGCTCAAAGATGCCGGCGACAAGGCAAAGCTCCGGATCGTCCGCGGTGAAGTCGTTCCCGGCATGACCCGTAAAGAGGTGCTGCTTGCCTGGGGACCGCCGCCTGCGATGCGTACCCCTGATGTGAAAAACGATACCTGGATCTACTGGATCAGCGACAGCAAGACCATACGTCTGGTTTTCCGGGGGGATGTGGTTCGTCAGGTTCTTGAGTACTGACTGCAAGGTGTTGGTTTCCTATGACATTTTCAGCAGATATCATCGCTTCGGCGACCGGCGGAGTATGGAAAAACTCCGTGCCTGAAAGCATCGGCGGTGTTTTTACCGATACCCGTATCGACGGCAGTGGAAAGATTTTCTTCGCACTTGCCGGTGAACGCTTCGATGCCCATGATTTTCTGGATAAAGCTGTTTCCGCATGTGCCGCTGCTCTTTGTGTCAGACGCGGTGCGGCAGTTCCGGACGGCATCCCGGTCCTTGAAGTGGAGGATACTCTCAAGGCATATCAATCCCTCGGAGCTTACTGCAGACATAGCATCCCTGAACTCAAAACCGCCGCAGTCACCGGCAGTGTCGGCAAGACCAGTGTCAAGGAAATGCTCCGTGCGATATTCAGCTTTGCTGCCGGAAAAGATGCCGTTCTTGCAACGGAAGGCAATACCAACAACCATATCGGAGTGCCGCAAAATCTGCTGAAGTTATCAGGAAGTCATAAATTTGCCGTTATTGAAATGGGCATGAGCCACCCGGGGGAAATACTGCCGCTCACGCTCATGGCAAAACCTGATGTTGCCATAGTGAACTCCATTGCGCCCTGCCATATCGAACATCTCGGTTCTCTCGACGGTATCGCAGTGGAAAAAGGCGATATTTTCAAGGGACTTTCCAGCTCCGGTACGGCGGTGATACCTGACGGACTGCCGCAGACAGAGATCCTGGTCAAAGCCGCATATCCGCACCGTACTGTGTTTTTCGGGACCGGTGAAAACTGTGATGTCCGGGCGGCTTATCTCGGCGGAAATATCAGCGGCAGTACATTTGAACTGGCTTTCAAAAACGGAAAAACTTTCCGTATAAACTGGCATCTTTCCGGCAGGCATCAGGCGGTCAATGCCGCTTCTGCGGCGGCTGCGGCGTGGAGTCTCGGAGTATCTCCAGAAGACATCTGTGCGGCTCTGCCGCTTACCGTTCTGCCCGGAATGAGGTCAAAAATCACGGTGCTGGATGATGTTACTTTCATCAACGATGCCTACAATGCCAATCCGGCAAGCATGAAGGCATCTCTGGATTATCTTGAAGAATTTGCGGTTCCGGATAAACTGGTTCTGCTTCTCGGCGGAATGCTTGAACTCGGAGAAAATTCCGATGCCATGCACAGTCAGCTGCTTGATCTTGCACAGAAGCGTTTCCCCGGAGCAAAAATATTTGCATTCGGCGCCCCTTTTGCCGCCGCTGCACATAAATACAAAGTTCCGTTCTGTGAAAAACCTGCCGACTTTGCAGACCGGCTGACCGGGATCATCCGGAAGGGCGACACCGTATTTGCCAAGGGTTCACGCGGCATCGGAATGGAAAACGCTTTGCCTCAACAGGCAAGATAAAAAATATTTTTTTGATCCGTGGGATAAGTTATGCGGTGCGGGGATATTCTCAAAAATGAAATACTTGTCATGCGCGGCGGTGATCCGGAACTGCCGGACTGTGTCACCTCCAACACCGGAAAACTTCTGCCCGGCGGGGTTTTCATTGCAATTCCGGGAACCCGCTGTGACGGGCATGATTTTATTCCGGAAGCGGAAAAAAAAGCTGCGGTGATAATCCACAGCCGTGAACTTGACTCTTATCTGCCGGACCGCAGTTATCTGCTGGTAAAAGACAGTTCCGTTGCGGCATCATTGCTGATCCGGGCAAAATACGGTAAGCCGGATAAAGAGCTTGATCTTTACGGCGTCACCGGAACCAACGGCAAAACCACCACCGCATACATCCTTGCACATCTGCTGCCGGAATGCGGATTGCTGTCGACGGTTGAGTTCCGCAATGGCAGGACCGCTGTTCCGGCAACTCATACCACTCCCGATCCGGAAACGCTGTTCCGCATACTCCATGAGATGAGGGAAAATCATCTTGTTTCAGCAGCGATGGAACTTTCAAGCCATGCTCTGGATCAGAACCGCGCATACGGAGCAGGGTTCAAAGCTGCGATCTTCACCAACCTCACCGGAGATCACCTTGATTACCATAAAGATATGGAGCATTATTATCAGGCGAAAAAACGCTTTTTCACCGGGCTGCTGCTGCCGGATGGAACCGCTGTCATCAACGTTGACGATGCTTACGGCAAACGACTGGCAGAGGAGCTTTCAGGGATCAGAAAGACCGTGACCTTTTCGTTTTCCGGCAATTCCGACTGGCAGATAAAAAATTTCATAAGCAGCCGCAGCGGAAGCGTTTTCGATCTGTTTTCCGGAAACGGGTCTTTCCGCATATCCTCAAATCTTGCCGGAAAATTCAATGCCTGCAACCTCACCGGAGCCATTCTCGCAGTCATGGCAAACGGTATGAGTGCAGACCGTATCTGCATGGCACTTAAGAAAAAGATCACCGTTCCCGGCAGACTGCAGTTTGCCGATGTTCCGTCCGAAGCGGATTTTGTGGTGGATTATGCCCATACCGATGATGCGCTGGAAAATATCATAAAAACACTCCGTCCGCTCACAGAGAAACGTCTGATATGTGTTTTCGGAGCAGGCGGAGACCGTGATAAAAGCAAACGTCCCAGAATGGGCAGGGCAGCGGCACTTGCGGATGAACTTGTCGTGACCAGTGACAATCCGCGCAATGAAGACCCCGGCCGTATCATTGCAGATATAATTTCCGGCATACCGGCAGGTACTCCTTACAGGGTTATAACCGACCGCAGGGAGGCGATCCGCCATGCCTGTGCTTCTGCCGGAAAAGGCGATATCGTGCTCATCGCAGGCAAAGGACACGAAAATTATCAGGAAATACAGGGCGTACGTAATCATTTTTCCGACAGTGAAGTTGTCGTAGAATATTTTGGAGAAAAAAACAAATGAACCGTTTAATGCTGAAAAACGTCGTACTCAACGGTACGGTCACCGATGTATCCATTCAGGGGAAACGCTTTTCAAAGATCGCCCCGGATCAGGATACTGCAGGATATGAAGTCATTGATGCGCACGGACGTTTTGCCATTTTGCCGCCGTTTTACAATACGCACAACCATGCGGCGATGACACTGCTGCGCGGATATGCCGATGATATGGAGCTGTTCACCTGGCTTCAGAACCACATCTGGCCTGCGGAAGCCAAACTCACCGGAGAAGATGTGTACGACGGTTCACGCCTTGCCATTCTCGAAATGATAAAAAGCGGCACCGTCTTTTTCGCCGATATGTACTGGCATCAGAACGATACCATACGCGCGGCGGAGGAAATGGGCATCCGGGCTTCGATCGGACTGCTTTTCATTTGTGACAGCAACGGAGAACTGCTGGAACGCAACCGGAAAAGCAATCAGCTCATTCTGGATAAGATCGGGCAGCTGCCGGAGGAGATCATGATCTCATGCGCTCCGCATGCAGTCTATACCGTGAGCGAAAAAGTTCTCCGTGAAGCCGGAGAGATCGCAGGACATTACAGCACTCATATCCATATCCACGCTTCAGAAACTGCAAAAGAGGTCGCTGACTGCATCGCACAGCACGGAGCAACACCGATCGCTTATCTCGACCGTCTGGGACTGCTTTCTGAAAAAACGCTTCTTGCACACTGCACCCACCTTTCTGCCGGTGATATTGCTCTTATAGCTTCGCGGCGCAGTGTTATTGCCCACATGCCGGTTTCAAATATGAAGCTGTGCAGCGGCTCATTCGATCTTGTCGCAGCTCTGAACGGAAACTGCCGGGTCACGATCGGTACTGACGGCTGCTCAAGCAACAACAATCTTTCCATGCTTGAAGAGATGAAGTTTTCCGCCATGCTGGCAAAAATGGTGACCGGTTCTCCGGAGGCGGGCAGGGATACGGTCATTTATGATCTTGCCACCCGATGCGGCGCGGAGGCTTTCGGAATAGATGCCGGAGTCATTGCCGAAGGAAAACTTGCCGATGCCGTTCTGGTCGATCTCGATAATCCGCTCATGGTAGGCGATTACAATCTTATTGCCAACATGGTCTACTCCGCCGACAGCAGTGTTATCGACACCGTTATCTGTGCCGGCAGGGTCCTGATGCGTGACCGTCATGTTCCGGGAGAAGAGGAAATCCTGGAAAGAGCACGCAAAGTTTGCCGCAAACTGGCACAATAGGCGCAATTATTTTTGAAGTCACGGCAAACCTGTGCTATATTAATTCCTGATGTCCACCGGATAATGCAGGAAAAAGGAAATCATGCAGCGGAAAAACAGCATATCAGAAACTTTGCTGACTTCAGCGAACCGTTCCGGAGCATTTATTGCTCCGCGCAGAGCGGTGCTGCTGCTGTTTTTCTGTGCCGTTATCGTCTATTCGGGAAGCATCTGGCACCGTCCTCTGCTTGCGCCGGATGAAATATCCAATGCCCTGACCGCATGCGGAATGTTCCGGGACGGAAGCTCCGCCGCTTACAGTCTGCTTACGGCTCTTTCAATGAAGACCGCCGGGGAAAACGCTTTTGCCGTCCGTCTGCCGTCAGTGTTGTATACACTGCTTACCGGAACGGTCATTTTTCTGCTTGCTCTGCGCATCAGGAACCGGAAGACCGCCTTTGCCGGAGCTCTGATCTATTGGAGTTCCGCTCTGGTTTTTGCCGCAGGAACATTCGCCGGTCCTTCTCCGCGATCTGCGTTTTTTACCGCCGCCGCTGCTGCCGGAGCGTTTCTCTGCTGTTCGGAAAACGGCATAAGGAACAGTCTGATTTATCTGCCTGTCACACTCTTTTTTACCGCCGCAGGTGCTCTGCTTTGCGGTCCGCTTGCTCCGGTACTTGTTTTTGCGGCGGCAGCAATGTTTGTCATCATCAGGAAAAAGTGGAGCAAAGCTGTTGTACCTGCCGCCATTCTGCTTTCATCGGCAGCGGTATATGCGGTTGTACCGCATCTGTTCAAAAGCGGTGCAGCTGTTTTTTCCGCAAACGGATATCTGAAGACATTTGTGATTTATCTTCCGGTACTGATCTGCGGTCTGTTTCCATGGCTGCTGCTTGCTCCCGCCGGAGTTATGGCGTTCCGGAAAAAACGGCATGAATTTCTGAACGATGATCTTTTTCTGTTCAGCATTATTGCAGTCGTTCTGTGGTTCATACTGCTGCCGTTATTGAAGACTGATACGGTTTTCAACATCACCGTATCGTATCCTTTTGCGGCAGTGATACTGGCAATGCTTGCAGCTGAACTTCCGGAAACAGGATCTGTCTCCCTTGCAGGCAAAACTCTGCAATGGTTCTGTGCGGCGGCAGGCTGTCTGTTCGTCGTGTTTACGGTCTGGCATCTGCTTCCGGCAATACCGGGAAAATACAAACTGTACACCCGGGTGGAACTGCTTCCGGCTATCCTGGGAGCCGGAGTCATGCTGCTGTGGTTCAATATGGCGGCAAAAGAAAAGGACTGTTTTCCAGAACGCAAATTCATCTGGTTCTGCATCGGCTGCGCAGTTATCATGCTCACAGTCAATCATGTCATCCCTTTCAAGATCATCCGCGAAATGGATCACACAGCCTTCATCCGCCGTGCGGTGCTGCCGCATCTGTCGCCGGATGCCGCTGTGACGGCGGACAGTATTTTGTCACCTGCGGCATCCTGGGTCTTCAAACGCACGATCCCGGAAGTTCCGGCGGCGGATAAGCTGCCGGAAATACTTGCGAAATCAAAAAAATCACATCGGCAGTTTGTTATTCTGACCGGTTCTCCGGAACAGACCGTCAAACTTCCGCCGCATAAAACGATCGTACGTTCCGGCCGTCTTACGGCTGTAATTTATGGAGATGACTGATAATGAAAAATGCCTTGCTGCTGTTTCTGTTTTTTGCCGCGTTCTATCTGGTATCCCTGGGAGGACGTCCGCTGGTGGCTCCTGATGAGTTCCGTTATGCCCAGATACCTTACGAGATGCTCGAAAGCGGAAATTTTGCCGCCCCTCAAATGTTCGGACATCCATATTTTGAAAAACCGGCACTCGGTCACTGGCTTACGGCGGCAAGTTTCAAACTCTTCGGTTTCAATGCCTTTGCGATCCGTTTCCCATCAGCGTTCCTCACCGGTATCACCGCACTCTTTACCGGCCTGCTGATCTACGCCGCTTTGCGCGATAAACGTCTGTCGGTCCTCGGTGCGGTGATGTATCTCTGCTGCGGCATGGTCTACGGTATCGGAGTTTTCGCCGTTCTTGATGCCCAGGTTACCATGTTCAGCACCGGTGCGGCACTGTGCGCATTCCTCTATCTCCAGAAAGAGCGTCCGCTTGTCTCAAAAATCATCATGCTGATCCTGTGCGGAATTTTCTGCGGACTCGGTTTCATGGTAAAAGGAGTTCCCGCCTGGGTGGTTCCTGCGCTCGGAACAGCCGGTTTCATCGTCTGGCAGAAACGCTGGAAAGAATTTCTCATCATGCCCTGGCTTCCGCTGCTGTTCACAGTTCTTACCATACTGCCCTGGGCAATATGCGTCCACCGCGCAGACGGTGATTTCTGGAGATATTTCATCGGGATCGAACATATCCAGAGATTTACCAGAGACACCAGCGGACAGCATCCCGAACCGTGGTGGTTCCTGCTTCCGTTCTTTGTCATCGGAGCTTTCCCCGCCGCCCTGCTGCTGGTTTCCTGTATCGGCAGTGTCAAAGCTGTGATAAAAATGATGCAGCCGCAGCCGCTTTACCGTTTTGCCGCCTGTTCGGCAATACTGCCGCTCATCCTGTTCTCCTGCTCCAGCGGAAAACTTGCGACATACATTCTTCCATGCTTCCCCGGCGTGGCTATCCTCATGGCAGGGGCAGTTGCCACGGCTTTGAGAAATTACGGACGCAGTGAAAAAAATCTTGAGATACTCTTTTCGGTATGCGGCTGGTTGTTTGCCGCTGTTGGTATACTGGCGGTTCCGGCGGGATATATCATGCGCTTTTTCTTTGAGCAGTATCCCCGGTGTTCATGCATTGCGCCGCTGGTGCTTGCTGCCGGAGCAAGTGCCGCAGCAGCCGGAGTCATGCTGCTGCTTTCTGCGAAGAAACCGGTAAGGGTCCGGCTCTGGTTTTTCGCCATGCTTTTTGTACTTCCGGCGATGGTCGTTCCTTTTTTCATCGACTGGCGTTTAAAGGAGTACAAGATGCCCGGTCCGGTATTGGAGGATATCAAACAGCAGCTCGGTATCCGGTCCGGTGTTCATATCGTGACCCGCCCCTCGCTGATGCATGCGGCGGCGTGGAGCTTCAAGACCTGCGATCTCCAGCTTTACCGGTCGGTCGGTGAAGTGGAGTACGCCGATGAGCGTGCCGCGGCAGAGGGCAGAAGACGTCTGAAATTGGATAAAGAGGAATACATCAAACTGCTCAATACCAAAAAACGCAAAGATATAGTTTGTATAAGTTTCACTGACCGGCCGTTTCCTGCGGTTCCGGGCAGAAAACCGGAAAGCAAGTTCACTTGCGGGGAGTTGACTGTCCGGTATTTTCCGGCTGATATAAAAATATCACAGGATGAAAAAACGCAGTCTGCCGGAAAATAACTGTTTCGACACCTGCCATTTTACAAGGAGTTTTTGTCATGGGTAAAAAAATCACAGTTTCCACGTTTGCCAAAAGATATGCCGCCGGAGAAAAACTGGTAATGGTCACCGCGTATGATGCTCCCGGTGCCGCCGCCGCCGCCAAAGCCGGGATCGATATCCTGCTGGTCGGCGATTCCCTTGCCATGACTGTGCTCGGATATGATAACACTCTGCCCGCCACCATGGATGAAATGATCCACCATACCCGCGCGGTACGGCGCGGAGCTCCCGATTCCTTCATCGTTTTTGACATGCCCTTCATGAGCTATCAGGTGAGCATCGAACAGGCACTTGAAAATGCCGGACGCGCCATGAAAGAATCCGGAGCCGATGCGGTCAAGTTTGAAGGCGGTGCAGAATACGCTCCGCTCATCAGCCGTCTGGTCAGCGCAGGCATACCGGTCATGCCGCATATCGGACTTCTCCCCCAGCGCATACAGGCTGTCGGCGGCTACAAAGTTACCGGAAGAGGTGATGATGCCTCACGTCTGCTGGCGGATGCCCGGGCATTTGAGGAAGCCGGAGCTTTCTGTGTCGTGCTTGAATGTGTCTCAAGAGATGCTGCGAAACTCATTACCGATTCGATATCTATCCCGACTGTCGGCATCGGTTCCGGAGCCGACTGCAGCGGTCAGGTGCAGGTGTTCCACGACATCATCGGCATGTTTGACGGTTTTGTACCGAAACACACCCGCCGCTATGCAGAGACCGGCAATGTGATAACCACTGCGCTGGCATCCTATGCCGACGACGTGAGGAACGGAAGATTTCCCGGACCGGAACACAGTTTTTAACACTAATTCCGGCTTTTGACCTCTCCGGCGGGTATCCTGCCTTGTAAAAACAACATTCCTGTGCTATATTATTGTTTCTGAATGTAGAACAATTTTTATTAAAGAATAAAATATCCGTTAAAATACAGAAAGGTATAAATTTAAAATGGCGAAGAAACTTTCCATTGACCTTGAGATCAAGGCCCCGCAGAACTGTATCCGTGACTTTGAATTCAAAGTGAGCGCAGACCAGCTCAAAGCCGAATCCGACCGTGTCTCCTCCGCATTTGCCGGGATGGTCCAGATCCCCGGTTTCCGTGCCGGTAAAGCTCCGCTTGCCCTGGTCAAGAGCAAATACGCTGCCGAAATCAAAGATGAACTGCGCAACCGTGTTCTTTCTGCCGCTTTTGAAAAAGTCGGTGAAAACAAAGATCTCGATGTCATGACCCTGGTCTTCAAAAAGCCGGTCGGTGAAATCGATATCAACGCCGATCTCGAATTCGTCTTTGAAGCCAACGTTTCTCCCGAGATCAACGTCGGCGACTACAACGCCATCACCGTTGAGATTCCGCTGGATGCCATCGACGAAAAAGCTATGGATGAGCGCATCGACTTCTACCGCAGCATGTACGGTTCCTACGCCGGAATCGAAGAAGCCGCCAAAGCTGAAGATATGCTCAAAGTCGATTACAGCAGTGACTTTGTTCCCGCCGAAGATGCCAGTGCATCCGTGAAACGTCAGGCTGCTGCAACTGACAGCTTCATCTGGCTGAACGAGCCCGAGACCATGCCCGGAGTCATCGCCGCTCTGACCGGTGCTGAAAAAGGCAAGGAATATGAATTCAAATCCGAATATCCGGCAGATTACCGCGAAGCCGCTCTCGCCGGCAAGACCGTGAACTACAAAGTCACTGTCAAAGATATCCAGCGCCGCACCAAACTGGAAGATGCCGCTCTGCTGGAAAAACTTCAGCTCAAATCCATGGATGAACTCCGTGACCGTCTGCGTAAGGCTATGGAAAGCGATAACGAGCAGGCACGCCGCGCCAAAGCCGCCGATGCCGTCTATCAGAAACTGGACGAAGCGGCAGGTGAATTCGATCTGCCTCCCGCCCTGCTGACCGAAGAGACCAACAAGGAACTGCAGAAGATCGCCCGTGAGCAGGTCAAGAGCGAAGAAGATGCCGCCAAGTTCAAGGAAGAACTTGAAGCCAAACGTGCTGAAGCTGAAGTTGCCGCCAAAGCCGCGCTCCGCCGCAGCCTGATCCTCCGCAAGATCGCCAAACTGGAAAACATCACCGTTGAAGACGCTGAACTCGATGCCCAGCTTTCCATGATGAGCTATCAGTACGGCTACAAAGCCAAAGAACTCAAAGATATGATGGAGAAAAACGGTGCCATCGATGAATTCCGCGCTGACATCGCCAATGCCAAGGTGCTGGATAAACTGGTAGGCACCGCACTCAAGTAATAATCTAATGGAGAGAGGAGAGAAACAGTTATGAAAACCAAGTCTTACATGGTTCCGATGGTGGTTGAGCAGACCGGTCAGGGTGAACGTGCTTTTGATATTTACAGCCGTTTGCTCAAGGACAGGATCATTCTGCTCGGTACTCCGATCGATGATGACGTTGCCAATCTCATCATCGCCCAGCTGCTGTTTCTCCAGGCGGAAGATCCGAAAAAGGATATCGATCTTTACATCAACAGTCCCGGCGGTTCAGTCACAGCAGGACTGGCGATCTATGACACCATCCAGGTACTTTCCTGCGACGTCAAGACCTACTGCCTCGGACAGTGTGCCTCCATGGGCGCTGTGCTTCTGGCAGCCGGAGCTGCCGGAAAGCGTTTTGCGCTGCCCAACAGCCGCATCATGATCCACCAGCCATGGGGCGGAGCACAGGGTACGGCGGCAGATATCGACATCCAGGCGAAAGAGATCCTCCGTTTGAAATCCATGCTCAACAGCATCCTCTCCACCCATACCGGCCAGCCGGTCAAGAAGATCGAAAAAGATACCGAACGCGATTTCTTCATGAGCGCGGAAGAGGCGGTCAAATACGGTCTGGTCGACTCTGTGGTTTCCCGCCCCGGTGAAGCAAAAAAGTAACCGGAGTGCTTGACGATCATGGCAGGAAATAAAAAAGAACATTTTGTCTGTGCTTTCTGCGGACGCAACTCCAAACAGAGCAAAGAGTTGTATATCCCCAGCATGTACGAGGGATTGGCTATCTGCTCCGACTGTTCGCACAAAATCGCAGAGATCATGAGCGAAGCCGAGCAGGAACGTGCCGGCAGGCCCCGCAGTTTCCAGCTCAATGTTCCCTCTCCGTCACAGATCGTTGCGGAGCTGGATAAGTACGTCATCGGTCAGGAGTCCGCCAAAAAGACTCTTGCAGTTGCGGTGCATAACCACTATAAACGCATCAAAACTGCAATGGCGGCGAAGTCATCGGTAAAAGATGAAAATGATCCTTATGCCGATGTCGAACTTGACAAGAGCAATGTGATGTTGCTGGGACCCACCGGAAGCGGCAAGACTCTTCTTGCGCGTACCCTTGCCAGGATGCTTGACGTGCCTTTTGCCATAAGCGATGCCACCACCATCACCGAAGCCGGTTATGTCGGTGAGGACGTGGAAAACATTCTGCTGCGCCTCTATCAGGCGGCTGATGGTGATATCGAACGCACCCAGATCGGCATCATCTATATCGATGAGATCGACAAGATCGCCCGCAAGAGCGAAAATGCCTCGATCACCCGGGATGTATCCGGAGAGGGAGTACAGCAGGCACTTTTGAAAATCATCGAAGGAACGGTTGCCAATGTGCCTCCGCAGGGCGGCAGGAAGCATCCCCAGCAGGAGTGTCTGCACATCGACACCTCGAATATCCTTTTCATCTGCGGCGGAGCATTTGTCGGACTTGATAAGGTCATCCGCCGCCGCTGCGGCAAACAGGTTCTCGGTTTCAAACGTCTGGTCGATGATGAAGGAACTGCTGTTGAACAGGAAAATGAAGCAGTTGCAAAGAACCCCTTTGACCGCTGTGAACCTGAAGATATGATCCATTTCGGTCTGATCCCTGAATTGATCGGCCGTCTGCCGGTGCTTGCTTCGCTTGCGCCGCTGGACCGTGATGATCTTGCCAGAGTGCTGACCGAACCCAAAAACGCTCTGATAAAACAGTATCAGCGTCTGCTTGCCATGGAAAATGTCAAACTTGACTTTACCAAAGATGCGATGCTTGCGCTGGCTGATCTTGCCATTGCCCGCGGTACTGGAGCGCGCGGATTGCGTTCCATAATGGAAAAGCTGATGCTCGACGTGATGTACGAAGCGCCGGAGCGTTCCGGCGGTGTCTGCAAGATCACTGCAGATGTGGTCAACGGACTGAAAAAAGCTGTGGTGAAAGTCTCCGGTAAATAATGAACAGTACAGCAAAGGTTTTCAACGGCAAAACGATGCTGATAACTCCGGCTCCTGCGCCTGAAGAGGTCGGAGCTGATAAATTCCTGAAAAATCTGCCGAGAAAGCCGCAGGAGCGTTACAAATTCATCCGCAGCATAGGTTTCGGCGGCATGAAAGGTGTGCTGCTGGTCCACGACCGGGACACCGACCGTGAAATGGCTATGGCGATCATGCCGGATTTCCGGGAGCGCACCACCGGGGAATTGGAGCGTTTTGCCAACGAGGCTTATCTTACAGCCAAACTTGAACATCCCAACATCGTTCCGATTTATGATATCGGTATAGATGACTCCGGTTCTCCGTTTTTCACGATGAAATATCTGCGCGGCTATTCACTGGAAACGTTGCTTCAGCGTATCCATAAAGGCAATACGGTCGAGGCGGGGGAGTATTCACTGCACCGTCTGCTGCTGATCTTCCACCGCATCTGCAACGCTGTGGCATTTGCTCATTCCCGCGGAGTCTGTCATCTTGACCTCAAGCCTGCCAATATCAATATCAGTGACTTCGGTGAAACTTTTGTCATCGACTGGGGACTTGCCCGTAAGTTGGATAAGAGCTGCGGAGTGACTTCCGCCAAGGCGGGCGCGCGCGGAACTCCCGGATTCATGCCTCCGGAACAGTTTGATACCAGGACCGGCATCCCGCTCGGCACTTACAGTGATATTTTTGCACTCGGAGCTATACTTTACTCAATACTTGCCCTTGAACCGCCCTGTGCACGCATGCCGGTTGAGGAAATATTCAAACTTGCCGCTTCAGGAAAAATACCCCGACCGTCGGAAAAAGCCCCGTCATTCTGGCATGTTCCGGAATCACTTGAAGCTGTTGCACTCAAAGCGATGTCTCCGCATCCGCAGAACCGTTACGCTTCTGTACAGGCGTTGAAGGAGGAGATCGTTGCTTATTCATCCGGTTTTGCGACCAAGGCGGAACGGGCATCCACGCTGAAAAAATCAAAATTGTTTATCAACAGAAACTATCTGCTCATCATCATTACCGCATTGATCGCCGCATTGTGCTGGGTGCTGTACAACAATTATTTTTAGATCATGGAGCAGTTTGATACAGATATACGCAATTTTGCCTTCGGCGGAGCGGCTTATGGAGTGCATCCATCCGGCAAAGGATGCTTTGTCCGCGGAGCGGCTCCCGGAGAAAACGTCAGAGTTGAAGTCATATCCGAACATGCAAGATTTATCCGTGCGAAGCTGATACAGATCAACCGTGCCGCACCGGAGAGGATAGTTCCGCGCTGTCCGTATGCGGATACCTGTCCCGGCTGTTCGTTCGGACACATAACTTATGAAGCGGAACTTTTCTGGAAACAGAATTCTTTTGAACATTTTCTGCTTGGCACCGGATGCGTGGATAAGTCCGTCATCCGTCATCCGGTTCCTTCGCCTGAACGGTATAATTGGCGCAACAAGATCCGTCTTGCCGTTGAAAACGGCATCTGCGGTTACCGCGGGGAGGACAACCGCACTCTGATTCCGGTGACATCCTGTCAGCTGGTGAACGCAGAGATAAACCGTTTTCTGGCGGAGATGGACATTCCGGAGAGCGGCAGTATCGAACTGCGTTATACTCCGGCGAACGGAGTTGTAAGGCTTGATGAGAGCAACTGTCAGGAGTTGATTTTTGATACCCTTCCCGGTTACGGAGATTTTCCGGTTCCTGCCGGTGCATTTTTCCAGACCAATCCGCAGGTAGCATCTCTGCTGGCAGATGCCGTGGTGGAAAATATCGCAGAGTCCGGAATAAAAGAGTTGATCGAATTGCATTGCGGAGCCGGGGTGTTTTCGCTCTGCGCCGCTGAAAAAATTTCCGGACTGCACACCGGCGGAGCGGAGATAAACGCTTCATCCATAGAGACTGCCCGTAAAGCGGCGAAGATGCGCGGTTTATCCGGACGCTGTAAATTTTCTGCCGGAGATGCGGCGAAATTTTACCGTAAACAGCAAAACTGCCGTCTGCTGCTGGTCGATCCGCCCCGCAGCGGTCTGGATGGAAATCTGATGAAAAACATCATCAAAAATCCGCCGGAAGTTATGATATATGTTTCCTGCGGTCCGGATACGCTTCAGCGTGACATAAAAAAACTTGCTGCAGCCGGAATGGGTGTGATTTCTGCGCAGTTGTTTGACATGTTTCCCTGCACCTCCCATTTTGAGTCGCTCACTATCCTGCGCAGAGAAAAATAAAAAAAATAGTTATTGTCCCATTTTTTGTGAAAGTTGTTCAAACTGCGGTGGCGCATCGCGGGCAATCTCGAGCCTTGCGCCTGTGCCGGTTTGGTCGTGTACAAAGGTACACTCCCGCACCGTACTCGGCGCAAAACTCG
>JAZSGR010000020.1:0-4650 GCA_045532825.1 Victivallaceae bacterium
CCCCGTGCTTACGGGGACGTGCTCCAGCGGCGGAACGCTGGTCGCCGCCTTAAAATGGCGGCGAAATATAAGCTCTGCGTGCAACGCAGAGTGCTATCTGCATCCCTGGCGCAAGACAGCGATACCTCTCGCCGGGAGCGAAGTAGAAAAACAGCAGCCAAAGCGTTGCTGTTTTTTTACATTTGAGCGTACGGTGCTTCGCCGGTAATGCAGCGCAAGTTTTGTATAGCCGGTCATGCCTGACTGCCCGTGGGGGCGGCGCATGAAATGAGAATAATGAGAGTTATGAGAATTATGAGAGTAATGGGTAAATGGTGCGCCGCGATATTTTACCCACGGGTACTGACTGCGCGATTTTTTACCCGCACGGCTTATTTCTGGCGGCGCAGAGCTCTCATAGTTTTCATAGTTTTCATAGTTCTTTAAACCGCCGCCACCAAGCGGCTGTCATACCGCAGCGGTCATACTGCATTGGTGCATAACCGGTCAGGTATGCTAGCCCAGGCGGCACAAGAGCTGTTATACCTCACCGGTAACGCAGCGTAAGTTTTGTATAGCCGGTCAAGCCTGATATCACAAAGGAGCGGTGCGCAGATTTACCCGCAGGTACTGACTGTGAGATTTTTTACCGTCCCCCCGGCTCAATATCCCGGAAAACTCTTGAGGTAGCTTCCCGGAGTCTGTCCGAAAGTTTCTTTGAAAAGTTTGACAAAGTGACTGGCTGATGCAAATCCCCATTCTTCAGCCGCTTCGCTCACATCCAGTTTTCTGCCGAGCAGATCCATCGCTGCCAGATTGAGTCTGAAATTGCGTTCATAATCACTGTATGGAATGGAAAACACCTCTCCGAAAAGATGGCTGAACCGGCTGGTACTCAACGAACACGCCTCTGCCGCCTCTTTGAACGGCAGACGTTTACGCGATGAAAGCTGTTCAAGTGCCGGACGTATACGTTCGTATTTCCGCAATTCCTCTTTGGGAAATTTTCTCTTGTTGACCGCTGCAATGATCTCCGAAAACATCTCCACGATCGTCAGGAACTGGCGCACCGCAGCAGTCTCCCCGCGATCCTTCAGCATTCCGGTAAGTTTCTGTGCATACGCATGTCCGATCGCACGCGGACGCGGCGCATTGAGCAGCTGATGCCTGGTGGCACTGGTGAGATGAAAAAATGTCTGGAATGTCTTTTGAAGTCCCAGCATACAGCGCATCACCTCATCAGCATTGAAATCCAATTCTATCTGACGGCATCCGCTGCGGCTGCTGCTCCATTGAAAATGTACCTCCCACGGAGCGATAAGATAAAGATCCCCCGGGGAAAGTATGCGGCATCCCCCCACCAGACGGAAATTCTGGTCTCCGGAAAACACCACTCCGAAGTGCGCTGTACCGTGAAACTCCATTTCCTGTATTCCGCTGCCGGGAGGAAACTCCAGCAGAGAATAACGGAAAGGTCTGCCCGGCGGCAGCAGGGTCGTTGTCTTTTGAGGATACATTTTTATCACCTCTCCATTCTTGCAGAAACTCCGTCTGATTTGCGGTAGTCACGCGGAGATACATTGTAACGTTTACGGAATTGACGCGAAAAATAATTGGAATCAGAAAATCCGCATTCCCGTGCTATATCAGAAATCGGATTTTCCGTCCTTGCCAGCAGTTCCGCCGCCTTGGATAAACGCACATGAAGCAGATAATCTATCGGGGAAAACCCGGTCACTTTGCGGAACACCGGCAGCAGGGTGCTGGGCGCCATCGAACTTATACGGGAGATCCGCCGGATCGTCCAGGGTTCATTATAATTGTTTTCCAGCATGCTTATAAGTTCCCCGAGACGGCAGAGCGAACGCGCCATGGGATTTTTGTTGCGTGAATATTCTCTTGATATGTATACAAATATTTCCAGAGCTTTGGCAAGCAAAATCAAATCAGATCCCGGATGAGCATTCTGAAACTCATCAAGCATCGTCTGAAGATCCGTCATCAGCACCCGCATCGACTCCGGAGTTATGTGCAGCCTGCTCTTGAATTTATGACTGCGGCGGTAAGTCGGTTCAAAAAGAAAAAAAGCATTGAATCCTGAAAGTGAACGCAGACTGCTCAAGTGTTCCCTCAGATAAGAATCATCAAACATGATGTTGAACATTCCGAGATTATGACGCTTTTCAAAATAATGCTCCGTATTTCCCTGTATGAGAAAAATATCCCCGGCAGTAACCGGATATGTAACTCCGTTTATCCAGTGTTCCCCGCCCCCGCTGGTGATGATGATAAGTTCAGAAAAATCGTGCGTATGCCGGATGTCTGTAAGATCCCCCTCATGCTGTACCGGCATATCTCCGCGGATCATCCGCAATGCCACCGGACACCCGTCTTTGGGGAAGAAATCTGAACGGTTTGCGATTACTGTTTTCATAAACTTTCCTGTATTCGTAAAATAATGCTAATATTTCATAATATAGTCAAGGTTTTTTTATTTTCAATGGGATATATTGAAAACAGTCCCGGAAAAATCCGGAAAAAAAAACATAAGGAGAAAAAATCATGCAGGGAACATTCCGTTTTTCGTTCGGTCCTTGGAACATCCACGAAGGTGCCGATCCGTTCGGTCCCGAAGTCCGCAACAGCATCCCTTTCAACAAGAAACTTGAAGCCTACAAGAAAATGGGCTTTGACGGCGTTCAGTTCCATGACGATGATGCCGTTCCGAACATGGCAAATCTCTCTCCTGCAGAGATGATCAAAGAAGCCACCGAACTCAAGAAAGTTCTGGACAACCA
The DNA here is from genome assembly GCA_045532825.1 of Victivallaceae bacterium. GTDB lineage: Bacteria > Verrucomicrobiota > Lentisphaeria > Victivallales > Victivallaceae > UBA1784. Next base: position 2,778 of record JAZSGR010000020.1, read on the forward strand.
CGGTCTCACCGCTGAATTCGTCGCACCGCGCATGTGGTTTGCTCCCGAAACCATCGACGGCGGATACACCAACAACTGCCCGAAATGCCGCGAATACGCTATCGAACGCAGCAAACGCACCATCGATATCGCCAACGCCCTCGGAACCCGTAATATCGTGCTGTGGCTCGCCCGTGAAGGTACCTACATCCGCGAAGCCAAAGATCCCGTGGTCGCCACCGAAAGAATCGCCGGTGCCCTCCAGACCATGCTGGATTATGACAAGAACATCCGCGTGATGATCGAATCCAAACCCAACGAGCCCATGGATCACACCTACATCCCGACCATCGGTCACGCCATTGCTCTGGGTCTGATGACCACCGATCCCTCCCGCGTCGGCTGTCTGATCGAAACCGCTCACGCTCTGCTTGCCAACCTGTCTCCCTCCGATGAAATGGGATTCGCCATGGCTCACAAGAAACTGTGGAGCGTTCACCTCAATGACCAGAACGGTCTCAAATTCGACCAGGATCTGACCTTCGGTGCAGTGGATCCCCGCCGTGCCCTCAACCAGGTCCGTGTCCTCGACCGTCACGGCTTCGGTAACGACGGCGAATGGGTCGGTCTGGACGTCAAAGTCATGAGAACCCAGAAAGAGGGTGTCGATATGAAGCACCTGGATTACAGCCGCAAGATCTTCCTCAAGCTGCTGGAAATCTCCCGTTCTCTGGATGACAGCAAGATCGAACAGCTCACCGCAGAACGCGATTATGAAGAGCTGAACTACTACATCCTCGACGCCATGCTGAAAGGCTGAAGATAATGAAACGCAAGATCAGAATGGGTATGGTCGGCGGCGGTCCGGGGGCATTCATCGGTAATGTCCACCGGATGGCTTCCCGGCTTGACGGCATGATCGATCTCGTCTGCGGTGCATTCGATGTCGATCCCGAAAAAAGCAAAGCAATGGGCAGATCTCTGTTTCTGCCCGAATCTCGCTGCTATGCCACTTATGACGAAATGTTCGCGGCGGAAATGAAGCTGCCCGAAGGCGAGCGTATGGACTTTGTTTCCATCACCACGCCGAACCACCTGCATGCGCCGATCGCAATGAAGGCTCTGCAGTGCGGATTCCATGTCGTCTGCGAAAAGCCCATGACGCTTACCGTTGAAGATGCGGAAGCTCTGGCTGCTGAAGTGGAAAAAACCGGTTTGATCTTCTGTCTGACTCACAACTACACCGCCTATCCGATGAGCCGTGTTGCCAAACGTATGGTCCGCAACGGCGATCTGGGTGAGATCCGCCGCATCATGGTGGAGTATCCCCAGGGATGGCTGGCTGATGTGGTCAAGCCGGACAACATGCAGGGTTCATGGCGCACCAACCCCAAAACCAGCGGTGTCAGCTGCTGTATGGGCGATATCGGCAGCCACTCTGAAAACCTTGCCGAGTTCATCACCGGACTCAAGATCACCGAACTCTGCGCCAACATCAAGAGTTTCGTCCCCGGACGTACCCTCGATGATGACGGCGATGTGCTGCTCAAGTTCGACAACGGCGCGATCGGCAGTCTCACTGCCAGCCAGATCGCAGTCGGCGAAGAAAACGCCCTCAAGATCCGCGTTTACGGAACCAAAGCCGCGATCGAATGGAATCAGCAGGATGCAGAATCCCTGATCGTCAAATACAATGACCGTCCGATGCAGATCATGCGCCGCAACTGGGCAGGTGTCGGAGCCGAATGGAGCCGCGTCCCCGCCGGACATCCGGAGGGATTCCTCGAAGCATTCGGCAACATCTACCGTGATCTTGCACAGGCGATCAATGCCCGTCTGGAAGGCGTTCCCTATGAATCAGAATTCCCGACAGTCCATGATGGTCTGCGCGGAG
>JAZSGR010000153.1:0-20882 GCA_045532825.1 Victivallaceae bacterium
ATCGCGGGCAATCTCGAGCCTCACGCCTGTGCCGGTTTGGTCGTGTACAAAGGTACACTCCCGCACCGTACTCGGCGCAAAACTCGACCTTGCTCCACGCTGCATCCACCGATCGCAGACAGAACCGTTTCTTGAGCTTGAAAAAAACATGCTGTGTGATACATTTTAATTGAGAAAAACATATCTGAATAAGGATAAAATATAAATTTTTCACAAAATTTCGGACATTATCCATTTTTTTTGAGCTGAAATGATCTTTTGAACGGAACAGCTCCAGAAATTCTTTTCAAAATCAGCCGAGAACGCCGCTATATGCGGAGTAAGCACCACGTTATCCAGCGCGAAGAAAGGATGATCTTCCGCCGGAGGCTCATCGCACAGCACATCCAGTGCCGCACCGCCGATGGTTCCGTTTTTGAGAGCTGCGAGCAACGCCGCTTCATCCACCACCGGACCGCGTGAAGTATTTACCAGCAGGGCATTTTTTTTCATCAGTCCCAGACGGCGCGCGTCGATGAGATCACGGGTCTCATCCGTGAGCGGACAGTGCAGGGAAACGAAATCAGACTGTGCCAGCAGCTCATCAAGATCCATGGAGTCAGGAACGAAGGGATCATAATGCAGCACCTTCATTCTGAATCCGCTTACCATTTCTTCGACCAGCCGGGCGATCCTGCCGTATCCGACCAGACCGAGAGTGCGTCCGGATATATGCCAGTTCATACCGTTTGGCTCCTCCCAGCTGCCGGCGCGTACACTCCTGTCATAGTGCGGTATGCGCCGTATCAGTGAGAACAGCAGCGCGACCGCATGTTCCGCCACGCACCCGGCAATGGATTCCGGAGTGTTCATGACTTCGATTCCCAGCTCCTGCGCTGCTGCCACCGGCAGGGCATCGATACCGCTGCCGCTGCGGAATATGCCTTTACAGCGTGGCAGGCGTTTCAAAACATCTCCGGTCAAGCCGGGATTGGGACCGAACATCCAGACAAGTTCCGCATCTTGAGAAAACTCTTCAACTTCCTGCGGAGAACTGCATTTTTTACATTCAAGGGTGATTCCTGCATCACGTATCTGCTGAAGATACTCTGCCGGAACTGAATTTTCATTGCCTGTTATCAGAACTGTTTTCATTTGCCGTCCCGTTCCTTGAGCATACTGCGGAAGCCCTGTGCCATGAAGCCCCAGTCGCTGCCCATGGCTATCCAGTCAACGCCGCGCTCCTGCCAGCGGGAAAGCGGTCCGGAGGCGGTGCCGAGCATTTTTCCGGCGGCTTTGGTCTTGCGGCAGATCTCATCTATCACTTTGTTGAGTTCTGCATCTTCGGTCTTACAGAGTATTCCCATGCTGCCGGAGAGATCGCATGGACCGATGCAAATGCAGTCAAGGCCGGGAACTTTCAGGATCTTATCCAGATTTTTTACAGCATCGATGTGTTCGATCTGAACGATGACCAGCGGTTCGGATTCCGAGGTTTTCAGGTATTCGAACAGATCGGTGCTGCCGTAACGGACTGCACGGCGCACTCCGCAGCCGCGGATGCCGCGCGGAGGATAACGGCAGGCGGAAACCGCCGCTTCCGCTTCTTCCGCCGTGTTGACCATGGGGATGATGACTCCGGCAGGGGCAAGATCCAGTACCGGTTTGAGCACTCCGGGATCATTGGCGCAGACCCGGACGAAGGGAGCACAGCCGGTTCCCCGGCAGGCGGTCACGTGTCCTTTGATGATGTCAAGGGTATGCGGACTGTGTTCGGCATCGATCCACACGAAGTCCAGACCGCAGTCTCCGGCACACTCGCAGACGGCAAGATCAGACAGGGAGATCACTGCTCCTATCGCAGTTTTGCCCGATGCGATCGTCGATTTGAATTTTTCAAGATGATTGATTTCCATTTTTTATCCCTTTCCGGTTGTTTGAAAACAGTTGACAGTATCAGCGGATCTCTGCAAAGCTGCTTATATCCGATACGGCTTTGCCGCTGAATATTTTCCAGTTCCTGTCACGGTAGACCAGATTACGCTGCCGGTCAAGTGACAGTACGCCGTCTTTAAGCGTGAAAGTATAGTCCGAATAGAACGGAGCACCGCAGTTGTACACTCTTACTTTAAGTGTACCGGAACTGATCTCTGCCGTCGCCGAAACCGGATCAGGATGATCGTCCTCAATATCAGTTGTGCCTCTGACCGGTTGGCCCCAACCGGCTGTTATCGCAGTCTGCGGACGGTCCTTGCGCCGGAAATCCAGACGGCAGTTTTCCGGAGAAACGGTTATTTCCAATCCGGTGATGCCTCCGGGGGCACCGGTGAAAGATGCTGTGATTTTGTGAGTGGACTCCGGGGCTTTCCCTTTGAGGACCGGCAGGGATAATTTTGCGATTTTCTGCTGAAGTTCAGCGTATGCCTGCGGATTTTCCGGCAGCGGCTTGTCTGAAACGCCAGGCAGAAGATTATCCCACAAAATGTCCAGGATTCCCGGCATGTCACTGCCGCCGGAAGTTATGGCAATGGTCATGTCAAGATCGGGCATCACAATGGCATATTGTCCGAATGAACCATCCGCTCGGAAGGCATTGTGGCGGGTGCGCCAGAACTGAAATCCGTAACCGAGCTTCCAGTCGGGAGCGTCATTTTTCGAGGTGTCGGCAAGTTTGCTTACGGCGGAGGCAAAGTAATCTGCCGGGATCACCTGTCTGCCGTTGATCCTGCCGCCGTTGCGCAGCATTTCGGCAAATGAAGAGATCTCACGGGTGGTAAGGCAGTATCCCCAGCCGCCGCAATCGGTTCCATCCGGACTTTTTTCCCAGTAGCGTTCTCCGATACCCAGCGGATCAAGCAGACGTTTGCGCAGGTATACCGACGGATTTTCCCCCGTGACTTTGCGGACCGCTGCGGAAAGTATATAGGTGGCCGCAGAGTTATAGACAAAACGGGTCCCCGGTTCGAAACGCAGCGGCGATGCGAAGAAATCACGCTTGAAGTCAATGGGATCGGTCTGGCGGTTGAAGTACCGCAGCGCACAGTTGTTGTGCCCGGTCGACATGGTGAGCAGGTGACGGATCGTCATCCGGTTGAACCTCTCATCCGTGACCGCTTTTTTATATTCAGGAAATATATCGAGGATCAACGTGTCCAGACTGAAACGCTTTTCTTCAATAGCGAAACCGACGGCACAGCTGATGAAACTTTTGCTCAACGAAAAGAGCATGTGCGGTGTGTCCAGATCATAGGGCTTCCAGAAACCCTCTGCCGCAGTTCTGCCGTTGCGCTTGATTATAAAACTGTGGACATGTTCATAAGTATTCCAGGCATCGATCAGTTTTATCAATGCGGTTGATGAAATACCCAATGACTCCGGAGTGCATGTTTTTTTTCTGTTGATCGGTTCAGCCATGTTGCAGCTCTCCTGTTTTATCATTGCTTTTTTTATATTCCGGTCGGCATTTCCGGTATTTGAAGCTGCCGCCTGCAGGTTCCCGATGGGGAATAAAACGCCGGCGATCCCCGAACATATCAGAAATGTTACTGATGTTTTCATTTTTTGTTATTGTCCCATTTTTTGTGAAAGTTGTTCAAACTGCGGTGGCGCATGCACGTGATTTGGCGGTACACCTTGTCGCGGCGTAGCCCATAAGGGCGAAGACGGATCCCGCACCGTACTCGGCGCAAAACTCGACCTTGCTCCACGCTGCATCCACCGATTGCAGACAGAACCGTTTATTGAGCTTGAAAAAACATACTGTGTGATATATTCTAATTGAGAAAAACATATCTGAATAAGGATAAAATATAAATTTTTCACAAAATTTCGGACATTATCCATTTTTTAACCTGTCTTTGGAATGATTTTGTCTCTGATTGGAATTAAAATAACACCATGAGGGTTTTTTGTCAATAGATTTGTTAATAAAAAAACAAATTTTATATTGTAAAAAAATGAAGATCGTTTTTTTTTATTGAAAAATACAGCTGATTTCAGGATGAGCAGCATGGGTAACAGAACACTCATTCCGGGAACAAATCCTGAAACGGGTGTGTTTTGGCTGTGAAGTGCAGATGTGTTTTTTTCTGTTCCGGAAACAGCTGTGCGCTGAAAAATTCAATATGAGGAGTTTTGAAACTGCCTCAATATACTTCGGCGAAACTGTTTATGTCTGACGAGGCTTTTCCGCTTGCTTTTCCCCATTCGGGAGTTCGGAAGAGCAGGTTGCGCTTGCGTTCAAAGGATAATGTTCCGCTGCCGAGAGTGAACAGGTAATCCGAACAGAACGGAGCACCGCAGTTGTAGACTTTCACTTTGAGGATATCATCTTCGATCGCAGCAGTTGCTGAATACGGATACGGCTGAACATCTTCCAGACCGGTCATGCCGGTGCATGGCGTTCCCCAACCGGCAGATATCACTTCATCCGGAAGATCCTTGCGTTTGAAAGCAAGTTGACAGCATTCCGGAGAAAGAGTTATATCCAGTTGGCAGATCCCGTTCGGAGCTTCCGGGTAAACCACAGCGGCTTTATACTGCTTTACAGGAGTTTTGCCGTTGAGGACCGGCAGTGATAAATTTGCGATCTTCTGCTGAAGTTCCGTATATGCCTGCGGATTTTCCGGCAGCGGATGATCCGAAAGCTCCGGCAGCAGATCATCCCACAGCATATTGAGTATCTGCTGCATATTTTTGCCGCCGGAGGTGACTGCGATACTCATATTCTGATCCGGCATCGCCAGAGCGTACTGACCGAAAGCTCCGTCTGCACGGAAAGAGTTGTGCCGGGTGCGCCAGAACTGAAAACCGTATCCCACTTTCCAGTCCGGGGGAATGTTCATGGAGTTGTCGATCTGTTTGTTCACTGCAAGGTTGAAATACTCTGCCGGCACGATCTGCTTTCCGTCAACTCTGCCGCCATTGAGCATCATTTCGGCAAACGAAGAGATCTCTCTGATGGTAAGACGGTATCCCCAGCCGCCGAAATCTGTTCCGTCCGGACTTTTTTCCCAGTACCGGTCGCCGATACCAAGCGGATCAAGCAGACGCTTGCGCAGATAAACGGTCGGATTTTCCCCAGTGACCTTGCGGATGACTGATGACAGCATGAAGGTCGCCGCTGAATTATAGACAAAACGGCTGCCCGGTTCAAATTCCAGCGGAGAGGCAAAAAAGTCCCGCTTGAAATCGATCTCTCCCTGACGGGCAAAGTATTGTGTCGCACAACCGCTGTGACCGGTCGACATGGTGAGCAGGTGACGGATCGTCATTCTGCTGAACTTTTCATCTGTGACCGCATGTTTGTATTCAGGGAATATATCAAGCAGCAGGGTATCCAGTCCGAAACGCTTTTCTTCAATGGCGAAGCCGACTGCACAGCTGATGAAACTTTTGCTCAATGAAAAAAGCAGATGCGGCGTTTCAGGATCGTAAGGCTTCCAGCTGCCTTCTGCCGCCGCGACTCCGTTGCGCCTGATTATGAAACTGTGGATATGTTCAAAGGTGTTCCAGTCTTCAAGAAGTTTTATAAGAGCTTCTGAAGGAATGCCAAGCGATTCAGGTGTTGATATGCTCCGGCAGCAGTTGACTGACATTTTTCACTGTCCTTGCGGGGTTATTTGGATTTTTTCGTCCGTTTCTTGCTGTTTTTGGCAGCTTTCCGGCTTTTTTCCGCCGCATTTGCCTCTTTTCTGCTGGCAAGGCGGCAGGAACCTTCGATTCTGATCTCTTTCAGCTTGTCGATCTTGCCGATCTTCAACTGCGTTGTGTTGAATGTTGCCGACTTTTTATCAACCATGTCTTTTCCGTCGACTTTGAAAGAACTCCAGGTGAAATAGTCCAGCTTCTGATTACCGATGTATATGGTCATGTCGCCGTTGGCGGCCTCAAGAGTCAGATTTATTTTGTGATCTTTTCCGCTTTTGCCGGGCAGGGAGAAAAACACACAGCGGAATGTCTGTGCGCCGGTTTTACGGTCCCGGTAGGTTTTTTCAGAAATCTTCAGTTCACCGCGATCCTTGATTTTGAGTACAGCATTTTTACCGGTGTTCACGATCGCGATCTGGGTCCCGCCTGCGGCAAACAGACCGCTGATGATACCGGCACATAAAAAAAGAACAGCAAAGAACTTCATAATAAAACCTCTTTTTGTCAGGAAATTTCAAGCATTCTGTCTATCGGCAGCCTTGCATCACGGATGATACGCGGATCAAGGGTGACTTCACCGTAACCGTTTTCAAGGCAGTTGAGAATATCCTCCAGCTTGATCGCCTTCATGTCGATACATGCCGGAAGCGGCTCTATCGGATAAAATGTTTTATCCGGATTTTCATTGGTCAGACGGTGCAGGATCCCGTATTCAGTACCGATGATGAACTCTTTTTTCTCCGACGCTTTCACCGCTTTGAGCATGCCGCCGGTGGAAAGAGCGAGGTCCGCCAGCGCGACGATCTCCGGATTGCATTCCGGATGCACCATCAGCACAGCCTCCGGATGCGCTTTGCGGGCGGAGATGAGCATTTCTCTGGTAATCTTGTTGTGAGTCGGACAGAATCCCGGCCAGAGTTCGATATCCCTGCCGGTCGCATTGCGGACATTGGCTCCGAGATTGCGGTCGGGCAGAAACATGATCTTTTTATCAGCCGGAATGGATCTTACGATTTTTTCAGCATTGGCAGAGGTGCAGCAGATATCGACTTCAGCTTTTGCCGCCGCCGTGGTGTTCACGTAGGCTACCAGAACTGTGTCAGGATTGGCTTTGCGGTAAGCTGCGATATCTTCCGCTTTCGCCATATCCGCCATGGCACAGCCGGCTTCACGCACCGGATGCAGCACTGTTGAATCAGGTGAAAGCAGTTTTGCGGTTTCCGCCATGAAAGATACGCCGCAGAAAACTATCGTTTTGGCGCGGGAGTCTCTGGCTTTGATACTCAACTCAAGGGAATCGCCGGTGAAATCAGCAATATCCTGCACGTCGGCGTTCACATAATTGTGGGCAAGTATGACCGCCCCTTTATCCTGTTTGAGTTTCAGGATCTTTTCAACGATACCGGATGCCATTGATTCAGTCTCCCCTGTCAGTTTCTGCCGCAGCAGTTTTTGTATTTTCTGCCGCTGCCGCAGGGACACGGATCGTTGCGGCCGATCTTCGGCATTTCGCGGTGGAAAGTCACCTGCGGTTCAGGTTCCTCCCGGAATTCCTGCGGCTGCTCCGCCGGAAGCTCCTGCGGGAAACTGCCGTCGAACTGACCGAAGGTCTGGTGGATCATCTCCTGCGGCATGGATGCCAGAAGCTCTTCAAATGATGAAAGTCTGGTGATGGTGACCCGGAACATGTTGTGCGCCACATCGCGGTAGATCTGATCCATCATGCTCTTGAAGATGCCGAACGCCTCGTGTTTGTATTCCACCAGCGGATCTTTCTGGGCATAGACACGCAGGGACATGCTGGAACGCAGCTGATCCATTGCGTAAAGATGCTCCTGCCAGAGACGGTCGATCGCTTCAAGTACGGTGTGCCGTTCCAGATAGGCAAGCTGTTCTTCAGGAAGATCATTGTGACTGGCAATGTATGCCTGTTCGATACGGTCGGAGATCTGGAGCGTAAGTTTATCGGCATCGGTGAGTTTGCCGTCAGTGATGCCTTCAGTGAGATCTTCCGCTTTGAATTCCAGCGGGAAGGCGTCGTTGAGATAGGCTGCCAGACGGGCGGAGTCAAACGTCACTCCGTCTTTTCTGCGCTCACCGTAGGCGGAACAGGACTGTATCTCATTGGCGATATCCTGTTCGATCACCCCCATAAGCACATCAAGCGGCTTTTCAGAGACCAGAGCATCCTTGCGCAGCTGGTAGATTATCTCGCGCTGTTTGTTCATAACATCGTCGAAGTCCAGCGTGCGTTTACGGATCGAGAAGTGCTGCTGTTCAACACGTCTCTGGGCGGTTTCAATGGATTTGTTGAGCCAGGGATGCTGAAGCTCATCACCCTCTTCAAGTCCGAAACGGTCGAAGATCTTGACGATCCTGTCGGAACCGAAAAGTCTCATCAGGTTGTCTTCAAGGGAAACGTAGAACTTGGACGAACCGGGATCGCCCTGGCGTGAACATCTGCCGCGCAGCTGACGGTCGATGCGCCGGGAGTCGTGACGGGATGAACCGATGACATGCAGTCCGCCGAGTTCAGCGACTCCGGGAGCAAGTTTGATGTCGGTTCCGCGTCCAGCCATGTTGGTGGCAACAGTCACTGAACCCGGAGTACCGGCTTTGGCGACGATCTCCGCTTCGTGCGCATGATTTTTTGCGTTGAGGACGTTGTGGGCGATACCGCGCATTTTGAGCATGCGCGAGAGGATCTCCGAGTCTTCCACCGAGATCGTACCCAGCAGTACCGGCTGACCCATTTTATGACGTTCTTCGACATCGCTCACGATGGCGTTGAATTTTTCGCGTTTGGTCTTGAAAATCGAGTCATTGCCGTCTTTGCGGATGCAGGGGCGGTTGGTCGGTATCACGATCACATCAAGTTTGTAGATCTGATGAAATTCTGCCGCTTCAGTTTCCGCAGTACCGGTCATACCGGCAAGTTTCCTGTACAGACGGAAGTAGTTCTGGATGGTGATCGTCGCCATCGTCTGGGTCTCCTGTTCGATGGGAACGTTTTCTTTGGCTTCCAGAGCCTGATGGAGTCCGTCGGAAAAACGCCGTCCCGGCATCAGACGGCCGGTGTGTTCGTCAACGATCATGACCTTGCGGTCCTGCACGACGTAGTTGACATCCTTTTCAAAGAGGCAGTATGCCTTGAGCAGTTGAGACAGATCATGGAGTTTTTCGCTCTTGGCGGAAAATTCCTCCTGGAACTGGTTGCGTCTTGCGGTACGTTCTTCAGGAGTAAGTGACTCATCGGTATCGATCCTGTGGATCTCCTGAAGCAGATCCGGCATGATGAAGTCCTCCGGATTTCCGGGGGAGATCGCCTCTCTGCCGCGGGCGGTCAGGTCGGCTTCGTTGGTCTTTTCATCGATGGTGAAGAAGAGTTCCGCCTGGACCTCCTGAAGCATGCCGCGGTTGTTGTCGCTGTGGACTTTGGATTCGACCTTTTCAAGTTCACGCACGATCTCGCCGTTTTCAAGGATGCGGAGCAGCTGTTTGTGGGTCGGCATACCGAATTTGACCTGAAGCAGTTTTATCATTGCCTCATCCACAGCTTCGGCACTTGCATTTTCATCTTCGAGTACGGCGCGCGCCTCCCTTGCCAGACGCGAGCAGAGCAGGTTCTGACTGCTGTAAAGAGCCGCGACTTTGGGCTGAAGTTCGCCGTACTGGTTGTCGGACATCGGTACCGGACCGGAAATGATGAGCGGAGTACGCGCTTCGTCGATGAGGATACTGTCGATCTCATCGATGATCGCAAAGTAATGATCGCGCTGGACCAGTTCCTCTTTGTCGCTTGCCATGCCCATATCGCGCAGATAGTCGAAACCGAACTCACTGTTGGTTCCGTAAGTGATATCGCAGGCGTACTGCTGACGTCTCACATCAGGCGGCTGCATGTTCTGCAGACATCCGACGGAAAGTCCGAGGTAATTGTAAAGCTGTCCCATCCATGAGGAGTCGCGCATGGCAAGGTAGTCGTTGACTGTGACCAGCTGGCAGTTTTTACCGGTGAGGGCATTGAGGTAAAGCGGCATGGTGGCGACCAGGGTCTTTCCTTCACCGGTCGCCATTTCAGCGATGTTGCCGCGGTGGAGTGCAATACCGCCCATGAGCTGGACATCAAAGGGGATCATATCCCATCTGACCGGTTGTCCGCATACTTCAAATTCGCTGCCGACCAGGCGGCGGCAGGCATTTTTTACTACTGCAAACGCTTCGCACATGATGTCATCGAGGGTCTCTCCTTTGGCGAGGCGGTCTTTGAACTCCTGTGTTTTTGCTTTAAGCTCATCGTCTGAAAGCTTTTGCAGTTCCTGTTCCATGCGGTTGATCTTGGCGACAAGCGGCAGCATCCGTTTTACGTCACGCTGCGACTTGGTCCCGAATATGGACTTGAAAATAGCAGACAGCATTATTGTAACTCCTTGAAAATTAAAACTTTCCGGCGATGCTTCGTTTTTTTGCATCCCCCCGGTGCCGGAATACTAATCATCCCGGATGCCTTTTCAGCTTTTTTAATCACAGAAAAAGTACCCGGGAGTCGCGATATCAGCGGAAAGTATCCTGCGAAGAGGGTTCTATCCACAGATGAAAGTCAACTTTTTTATCCCCGAAATCAAGAGTTATCAGGGTGTTGAGTCTGGTGAGCAGCAGTACATAAGGAATACGTACATCGCCGCCTGCAACGTTCACCGATACCATTGCATCGCCGAGGATGTCCTCGGCGCGGCGGATGGACTGGACCAGTTCAAGCATGCGGGAGAGCTTGTCTTTGAGAGCATCATCCAGCTGGTATGCTTTGTGACATTTGGGGCAGACTGCCTGAAAATCTCTGGAAGCGATGTCGGAAAGGTTGAATTTTACAACTTCCGCACATCCATCTTCGAGACAGTGGAAATCGATCTGTGCCTTGGCGGCAAGTTCGTTGTTTTTTTCGCTGCTCACTGCTGCTCCTCCAGACCGCGGATGATCTCGTAGATCTTTGCGGTGTTATCCACAGAATCGATCAGGGAATCGATGAGCCGGGGATCTCTGAAACGGCGGGAAATGCCGCTCAGCAGCTGCAGGTAAGCCTCCTGATCTTCATCGGGGGCGACGGTGAGAACGATGACACGCACCGGAAGATCATCCTGACCCTGATAATCGGTGATCGGATTTTCGCACACGCCGATCAGCACATAGGGGTGAAGAATGTCATTGATACGGATATGGGGCAGGGCGAGCATACCTCCGACACCGGTGGTCATCATCTGTTCGCGTTTCCAGATCAATCTGAAGATCGTGTCCCGGTTGAGTTTGGTAAGGTCTGCCGCGCGACTGATCAGATGGTCCATAACCTCCAATTTATTCTTCCCTCCCAAAGTCATGACTGAATCTTTGGTCACAAATTGAATGAAGTCCTGTTTCATCTTTCTCTTTTCTCCGTCAAAAAAATACTATTGAATAAAATTTTATTTACTGTTGCTGCAGAACGGATGTATCATATAGTGAAATTTGCATACGTTCCACTTTGATAACATATCCCTGAAAAATAATTTTTCAATGATTTTTTTGTGTTTTACCAATAAAAAATCAAAAAAATCATAAAAAATATATGTTTTGCATTGATTTCTTAAGTTTTTTCACCGGCGGTCTTTTCTTTTTTTCTGTTGATGAAAAGTTTTATTTTTCCCGGAGAATGCAGAAATCTACATCTTTTCCGGTAAAGAACCAGTTGTTTCCTGAGAATTCCGCACTTCCGTCGATCAGAGTGTAACTGCTGCCGCAGGGCAGGGCAAGTCTGCTTTTGCCGAGGTTTTTTCTGACCGCAATAATGATATTTTTGCCGCTGCCGGAGCGGAGTTTTGCTGCTGTTTCCAATGCGTTGTCAATAATCGTTTCAGGCGGGGTATCCGTCAGGATGAATGGTTCCAGCTTTTTTATCATGGAGACGGCTGAAACGGTGTTCCGCCACTGTTTTTCTTCATTTTCCGGATGGTATTTTCTGCCTCTTGTTCCGCATATATCTGAATAACTGTAAAAAATGAATCCTTTGCATCCGTGGATGACCGACAGGGCGATCATAGCCTTGATCTCTTTTTCCGCAGGATAAACAAATTTTTCAAATTCGGCAGCATTTTTTGCCCGGAATACGCCGCAATTGAAGATTTGAGGAACCATCCAGACCGGTTTTTTGCCGAGTGTTGCCGCCTTTATCAGAGACTGCATCGGTGCAAGATCTTTGTTTTTTTCATCAACGATCGGGTAGTAGTCCACCGCCGCCACATCCCCGCCGTTTGCGTAGATAGGGAAATCACCCTCCCTGAAAGTCAGAGTCACAGTCGGATGATCCGGATCATTTCTGGAGATCAGTTCGCGCAGGGAGACCATGGACTGTAATTCTGAACGGCTCAATTCATCACTGACATACCAGCCCAGCAGTGCCGGATGATCCTTGAGTTTGTTTACGGTGTATTCCGTCACAGAAGTTATGCCTTTAACACCATCCAGTTGTGTCCTGGCGTAGCGCATGCCGGGGTACTGATCTTTGAGCGAGAAGATCAGTTTCAATTTGTGCTGACGGATAACATCCAGTGCCTTGCGCATGGTTTCCGCCCGGTTTCTGCCGTTGCCGCCGAAAGTCATGCCGAAGCTGGAGTAATGCAGTATGGTGTTGAAACCGGCATCGGAGATTTTTTTGAGATCATGAACGTTGTTGATACCGCCGAAAATACCGATCGGGAGAAACTTTTTACCGTCTGTGTACATATTGCCTGACTCATCGAATTTGGTTTTGAGTCCGGCGCGGTTTTTTACGAAAAGTTTGCAGGATGATTTTGCTGTGATTTTGTTGTTTTTTTCTTCGCGTAAAACCATGTTGACATTCAGCTCGCCCGGTTTCAGGTCGTTCAGCTGCAGCCGGAATTCACCCGGAGAACTTTCTTTCAGCTGCTTTTTCAGTTCAAAACCGTTGCCGCTGATGTGGATGGTCAGGTGTTTTCTCTTCTGCGTTGAGGTGCATCCGGTGATTTTCAACTCTCCGGATTTGCCGGTGAATGTCAGTTGTGACGGTGCAGTCACCAGTATCGCTGCATGGGGATCACCTGCCTTTTCCAAAGTTACATCATCGAAATAAAGCGTTCCTTTGAATCCTTTGCGTAGATAGAGGACCAGCGAGGTTTTTTCCGCCTGCGGTTTGAGGATGAAATCCAGGGTGCATTTGTGCCATTTTCCGGTCTGGTCGGCTGACAGCGGATAATAGCCGGACATCCATTTGCCGTCTTTGACAAATTCAACACAGAACGCACCATAGTTGCGGCTGCTTCCGTCAGATTTAAGATTTTCCGGTTTTACCCATACCGTCAGACGGTAAAGAATGCCTGGCTTCAGCGAGTCAAGAACTGCTGAAGTCAGCGGACCGGAAAAGTTTTTCCGCGAAAGTACCGCTGCGCCGGTACCGTTTCTGCCGCCGTTTTCAGACCGGCTCCACCCCGGGATCTTTTTCCAGCGTGCAAAATCTTCAGCCGTGTCAAATCCGCTCTGGAAAATAATTTCACTGCCGTAAGCCTGCAATACAAGCAATATTGCCGATAAACAGGTAAGAAATGTTTTTTTCATGATAAGAAGTCTCCTGACTTATTTGTACTTATTGGTTGATCCGTTTTTTCAGTGTGGAACTGCTGGTGGTTGCCGGAAATTCATAATATGAAAGAGTTTCGACATGTCCATCCACACACCCGACGACATCCCTGCCGCTTATGGCATCGGCGCCGTTGTGTTTGAAAAGCGGATAACGCTGATTGGTGTCATCACGGAAGTTGAATCCAAGTTCTCCGGTGTTGTTTGTCGGATGATACCAGTCTCCGCTGATTATCAATAATGATGGTTTGGGGATCGAAGTCTGTTTGCGCCATTTCCAGAAATAGGTGAGATTCAAACCGATGGAAAACATGGTGTTGGGTCTGCCTACGTTTCCATCCGGACAACGGAGGTCCCGTTTGGCATCTTTGAAGTGACCGGTGTATTCCAGTATCTGATACCAGTGGGTGATTTCCGTATTGCCTATCTTGTAGTTGGGTTTCTTGCGCGGCAGAAAACCTTTATTGTCATCTGCATACTGCTGAAATGCAAGTCCCAGTTGTTTGTGCAGATTCATGCATGAGGACATCCTGCCGCTGCCTCTTGCCTTGTTGAGGGCGGGCAGCAGCATCGCCGCCAGGATGGCGATGATCGCTATAACGACCAGAAGCTCTATTAAGGTAAAGGCGTTCTTGGGGAAAGGGGAAAACTTCTTTTCCCGGGAAAAGAGGTTTTCCCCTTTCCCCAAACCCCATTCCCCTTTCAAGAAAAGCGAACAAGTTTTTGCTGGCGCAAAAACAGTTTGTGTTATGAAATGACGGCAAATATGAAGCGCACTTTCAGTACATGAAGCACTTGCTTTGCAAGTATGATGCGGTGTATTTTTGTGAGCGGCACTCTCCGTATGTTTCCGTACACATCCGTACTGATCCGTACAAATAAAGCGTTTGAAAAAATCACGGCAGAGTTGTGAAGTGACCACGAGAAGCTCTATTAAGGTGAAGCTGTACAGCTTCACCTGTCTGCAGACAGGTGAAAAATGTCGCAATAACATTCTGATTTTTTTATTCATGTTTTTCCTTTCCTGTTGGTTACGGTTAATTTTACTGTGCGGTCAAATTGCAGCTGTTTCTGCTGCAAATGCTGTCGATCCGGTGAACGGCTTTCATTTGTAAAACTCCCCGTTATTTGATCAAAAGAGTGCATTTCAGGCACTTGTCTATGACCGGATGCTCCGGATTACAGACTTTTTTACGGAGATACTCTGCCGCAAGATCGCCCATTTCTTTAAGCGGCTGGCGGATGAATGAGGCATGAACACCGTCAAAAACATTCATCTTGCTTATATCGTCAAATATCAGCAGGCTGCAGTTATTGAAATTCCCGCCCAGCCTCGCGCGGAAAAATTGAAAAGTTTTCAAAAACGCGGATCCGTTGCTGAAATAAATCGCAGTGAATTTGTTTTTACGGAGAAAGTTTTCCATCTTTTCAATAGTATCAAAACCCTCTCCGGTCAGCAGCAGTTCCGGCAGCAGCGGCAAACCGTTTTCAGCCAGAGCATCTTCATATCCGCGCAAACGCAGATTTTCAGTCGGACCGTTGCCGCCGACGACCGCGATCCTCCGGTGACCGTACTTTATCAAACAGTCCACCGCCCGCTTGGATTCGCAGTAATTATCAATGTAAATATTTCCGATATTGGGCGCAGTCATGTAATTATTGAGAAACAGCACAGGCTTTTTGAATGCGACGATCTGCGGTTTTATTTCAACAGGGATCCTGCTCAACAGCAGCGCATCCAGATGAGAATAATCATCCGCATTGAAGTCTTCTATCATCAGCGGAGAAAAAAAGCAGTGTTTGCCGTATGGACTGTGCTGGACGCCGTATGACAGCGGTCGGGCATAATACTCCGAACCGCCGAAAAGCGAATTACTGCCTATCCGGATGATTTTTTCCATGTCGCAGCCATTTTTATGCGGAGCTTTGACAACGGCTCCGACTCCCGGCTGTTTTTCCAGCAGTCCCATTCCGCACAGCTCGGCAAGCACCTTGCGGACCGTCGGACGCGTAAGATGATAGATCATGCACAACTGCTTTTCCGACGGAATGAATTCGCCGGGCATGATCAGACCGCTCTGGATCTTCATGAGCAGCGCATTACGCAGCGGATCCGCTTTGGAAACCTTTTTCATACCCAAAACCTTTTTTGTCATGTTAACTTTACATGTAAAATAGCACCGGACAGTTTATTTGTCAAGCTGGTGTTGAAAAAAATAAAATATTTCCCGGAGTGATTTCAAAAAGTCATTCAGCGGAGGCTCATCTGCTGACCGGCAGCGGGGATCAGATAAACTCGGCATTGACCACTTCGGCGGGGACCAGTATCTGAAACGGTTGGGCTTTGCTGCCGCTGCTGACAAGTTCGATCATTGCCTTTACTGCTTCGGAACCGATGTGCCACGGATGCTGTTCCACAGAGGGGATATGGTGCAGATCAGAGATGCCGTGTACATTGCCGAAACCGCTGACCCCGGTCATCTGCTGCCAGTTCTTCCTTTCGCTTCCCCATATTTTCATGATGCTGAAAACGATATCATCGCTGTCGGTTGCGATGAAATCGACATCCGGAAACAGGCTGATGATCTTCAGCAGAGCGATCCTGACATCATGCCGTGACCCGTGATGCATGATGAATTCGCGTTTTTCAACATCGTTGATACCGTTATCGCGCATGGCATCCCGGAACCCCTGCATACGCAGCTTGCGGTTGAGACTTTTTTCGATGCCCAGGGTGACGATCTGTTTTTTTCCTGCCTGGATGATCCGGTTCATCATTTCAACAGCTGCACCGTAATTATCGCACATCACTGAGTGAGCGATACCCTCCTCATGCGGTTCGATACCGCCGTCAAGATAGATCACCGGTTTGGGAAAATCAGACGGCAGGATCTTGAGCAGATAAGCACAGCCCAGCACTCCGATGCAGTCCGACTGGCGCAGCTGCTTTATCAGCCGGGCAAGGTCATCTTTTTCAGGCGGAAATACTGAAAGCATGTATCCTCTTGCAAACGCCTCCTGGGCGGCTCCTGAGATCATGCCCATGTTGTACGGATGCTTGAAGTCTTCGATAGCGGCGATCCAGCCGCGGGGAAAGACTTCGGTTTTCTGAACATAAGTACCGCTCCCGCGTCTGCCGCGGCAGAGCAGACCTTCAGCGGCGAGAAGTGCCACTGCTTTATTTGCGGTCACCCGGGATACGGAAAAACGCTCCTGCAATTCGTATTCAGAGGGAAAGCGGGAGCCGGGCGGGAATGCGCCGGTAGACAAGAGGCCGCGCAATTCTGCGGCAAGATCATTTATTTTGCTCATGGAAGCCCTCCATTGGTTTTCTGACAGATAATATATCACTCGCAAGCGGATATGTCAAAGCAGGCATGCCAATAAAAACAGAACTTTTCCTGAAACACTGTTGCAAAAAGCCTAAATACCGGATATAATATAGACATACACAATATCAAAAGCAGACATGCCACTTTTACAAAACAGGAGATTTCATGTCAGAACAATATCAGCATGGCGACCGGAGCTGGTGGCAGGCAGCCCGGTTCGGTATGTTTATCCACTGGGGGGGTTACAGCGTTGCCGCAAGGTCCGAGTGGACCCAGAGCATCGAAAAACTCACCTGCGAAGAGTACCGTAAATACGTCGAAAATTTTGAACCTGACCGTTTTGAACCGCAGAAATGGGCGCGTCTTGCCAAAGCTGCCGGAATGAAATACATGGTATTTACCGCCAAGCATCATGACGGCTTCTGTATGTGGAACAGTAAATTCACTGACTACAAGGCAAAACGCGACTATGTGCGCGAGGTGCTTGATGCCTTCCGTGCCGAGGGCATCCGTACCGGATTGTACTATTCCCTGCTTGACTGGCATCACGATCAATTCACAGTCGACTGCAATCATCCGCTCAGCAGACTCGACCGCGCAGAAGTCAACAAAAACCGCGATCAGCGCAAATATTGCCAATACATGCGTAATCAGGTGACCGAACTGCTGACAGAGTACGGCAAGATCGATGTGATATGGTTTGACTTCACCTATGACCGGGAGGATGGAAAATCATCTGCAGACTGGGAAGCGGAAAAGTTGTTAAAACTCATCCGTGAACTTGCGCCTGACATACTTATCGACAACCGTCTCGGACTGGATGGTGCCGGAGACTTCAAGAGTCCGGAGCAATATATTCCGCGTGACGGCATGCGTGACAGCGATGACCGCCTGATCCCCTGGGAGGGATGCCAGACCTTCTCCGGCACCTGGGGTTACGCCCGTGATGAAAACACCTGGAAAACACCTCATCAGATAATTTCCATGATAAGCAATCACGTTGCGCGCGGCGGCAATCTGCTGCTCAACGTGGGACCCGATGCCCGGGGCAGATTGGATAAACGGGCAGAAGCGGCACTGAAAGTGATAGCCGACTGGATGGATGAACACAGTGACAGTATTTACAACTGCACCGTTGCTCCGCCGGAATATGAGGAACCTGCAAATGCGGTATACACTTACAACAAAGAGAAAAACCGTCTTTATCTGCACTTGTATTCATATCCGGTAAAATTTGTTTTTCTGCCGGGACTGGCGGGAAAGGTAAAATTTGCCCGTTTTCTCAACGATCACAGCGAAGTCATGATGATGCCTTCGCCGAAGGCGCACAACAATCTGACTCCGCAGACAGCCGCAGACACCATGGTACTGCAGCTGCCGAAGATGGCACCGGATGTAACGGTTCCGGTGATCGAACTTATTCTCAAATAAACTGTATCAGAAAGGTTAAAAAGTATGACAGGTAAAAACAATGTAAAATCTTGCACGTCTGTCAGTTTCACCCTTATCGAGCTTCTCGTTGTTATCGCCATTATCGCGATACTTGCGGCGATGCTGATGCCTGCCTTGCAGCAGGCGCGGGAACAGGGCAGAAGTGCCTCCTGCACCAGCAATCTGAAGACGATCGGTCAGGCAGTTCAGATGTATGCCAATGACTATAACGGCTGGTATCTCCACCGCTCCGGACATTTCAATCTTGATGGAAACGGCAGATTAAGCGGTATTGCCAGACTTTCCGGATACGTCGGCGGAATTTCTTACAGTAAGCTAAAGGCTATGGCAGATGATACAGAACGGGATCCGGCATTGATACCGCAGGTCTTTTTCTGTCCGTCAACAGAACCCGACACACCTGAAAAACCGGGGTTACAACACCTACGCACTCGGTTGCGGTACGGCAAGTGACAACAACGGTGCAATACCGCTTTTCAAATCACAGACACTGCCGAAGAACAATGATGCCAGCGTAAAGATACCTATCTCTAAAATTATCATAACTGCCGACAAGTACAGTGTGACCAAACATGATTCCAATTCAAATTTGCTCTATGGCAACAATGAGAAATACGGTATGATGTATACCCGTCACAACAAACGCTGCAACTTCCTGCTTGCTACCGGAAATTGCGCTTCCAAAACAAGTAAAGAGTTGATCGGAAGTACTGAATATTTTGTTTTGTACCTCAATCCAGCCAGCATCACTTACGTTATAGAAGGGAAATAACAATGAAAATCTTACCTTCGTTTATTCTTTCCACCCTTGTGTTCCCGCTTTTTGCGGCGGAACCGGTGCTGACCGGAAGGCAGAGCTTTATCCGCGATGAAAAAAACGCCTGCCTTGAAGTTCAGGTGAAAGATGCGGCAAAACTTCCGCAAACTGCGGTGTGGAACGGTAAAACAATCGCTATGCCGCAAAAGGGAAACAGTTTCAAACTTCCGGTCGAAACCAGACTTTTCACCGGAACATACTCCGGAACTCTTGAGTTTGACGGTAAAAAATACACTTTCAGCTACCGCATCGGACCGCAGCTGCCTGATGACATGCCGGTACTGATCTGGGGCTTCAAAGGCAGTCACAAAGCACTGCAGGCTCTTGGCATCAACCGCGGACTATATTACCCCAGTCTTAGCGACAATCCGGCAAATTTCAAACGTTTTGAAGATGCCATTGCCGACGGTTTCCGTTATTACGGCAGTGTTACCACCAACCAGGATCCGGGGTTGCGCAAAGAGATCAAAAATATCATGCGTAACGGCAATATCGCTCCACATGGAGTTGATGCATCCAATCCGGAAACGACCAGACGTATGATGGAACTGATAAAGAAGCAGACCGGACTGCGCTGGCATCCGGCAGCGGCAGGAGCGATCCTCAACAGCGAGATCCGTGCAGCCACCAGACCCTCTTTTGCTCCGCATCAGGTGGAGGCATACAAAAAATTTTCCGGCAAAGACGTTCCGGCTGAGGTCAATGAAAAAACCGGCGTTCCTTATCAGCAGCTGAAAAATTTCCCTGCTTCAAGAGTTGTGCCTGACAACCATTACATCCTCGAATATTACCGCTGGTTCTGGCGCAATGGTGACGGCTGGAACAAGCTCAACAACACCATGATCGATGCCCTGCGCAAAAACGCCTCTCCCGGCTTCATCTGCTGGTATGATCCGGTACTGCGCACGCCTCCGTTGCCCGGCAGCGGCGGAAACGTCGATATCATCAACCACTGGACCTATGCTAATCCTGAACCCTGCCGCATAACTTCACATATCGACTGTATGATCGAAATGGCACGTCACAGCGGGCAGGACATCTGGGCGATGACCCAGATCATCGCCTACCGCAGCCGCACCACCAGTTTGAAAGTAAAGCCCAAAGTCGTTCCGGAATGGGCGAAAAAATATCCCAAAGCGCAATATATATCCGTTGCTCCGGACAGTCTCCAGGAGGCGATCTGGACCATGATTGCCCGTCCGGTCAAGGGCTTGCTCTTCCACGGACAGGCTTCTCTGATGGCAGTAAGTAAAAAAAAGAAGCAGAAACAAAAATACACCCTCACCAATACAGACACGCAGAAAACCATGAAAAAGATGATGCAGGAGGTGGTAAATCCGCTTGCACCAATGTTGAAACGTCTGCCGGAAGTTCCGTCACAGGTGGGAGTCCTGCAAAGTTTCACCTCAACGATACTTGCTGAACGCGGCACCTGGGGCTGGCGCGGATGGGAAGATGATTTAAACCTCATGCTGCATTACGCAGGTTTGAATCCGCGTGTGATTTATGAAGATAATGTACTGAAACACAATGCGCTTGACGGAATAAAAATACTTGCGATGCCCAACTGCGATGTACTGACTGAAAGCATAGTCAAAGCAGTGAAGGACTTCCAGAAACGCGGAGGTATCGTCATCGGCGATCCCGATCTCTGTCCGGAGATCGTACCGCAGGTACTGGTCAAAAAGCTGAAACGTTCAGATGCTCCGGATAAGATCCAGACCAAGATCTACCGTGACTCCTGGAAGCTCAAACGGGAACTGCGCCGTTATCTTACCATCAATTCCGACACCGACGCTCATGGACTTCTCCGCTATGAGCGCAAATGGAAAAACACCTCTTATTACTTTGTCATCAATGACAAGCGCACCTACGGAGATTATCTCGGACCGTGGAAAATGGTCATGGAAAAAGGCGTTCCCAACCGCGGCAATCTGCAGCTTTACAAAAAGCCCAAAGCTGTTTATGAACTTTCACGCGGCGGCAAGGTGGATTTTACCGACACCAAATACTGTTCCAGGATCGCGCTT
>JAZSGR010000121.1:0-2568 GCA_045532825.1 Victivallaceae bacterium
ATCGCGGGCAATCTCGAGCCTAGCGCCTGTGCCGGTTTGGTCGTGTACAAAGGTACACTCCCGTACCGTACTCGGCGCAAAACTCGACCTTGCTCCACGCTGCATCCACCGATCGCAGACAGAACCGTTTCTTGAGCTTGAAAAAAACATGCTGTGTGATTATTTTAATTGAGAAAAACATATCTGAATAAGGATAAAATATAAATTTTTCACAAAATTTCGGACATTATCGTTTTTTTGAGTTTTTATGAATTTTGGGGTTCTGCAGTGTGATTTTTTTCAGTATGAGCAACGGGGATACAAAAAACGCAGGAACGGTGAGTTCCGCTCCTGCGTTGGGAGTTGTCAGAAAACTTTTACTTGCAGCGTTTTCCGTCGATGTATACCTGCTGCACCTTGAAGTCGCCGGAGAGCATCACCAAATCGGCGGTGAAGCCCTTTTCAACCTTGCCGAGTCCCTCAAGGCCATGCTCTCTTGCAGCGTTCCACGAGGTGGTCTTGACCAGCTCTGAAAGCGGAAGTCCGGTGACAGCGGCAACGTTTTTGAGCGCATCACAGATTGCAAGGGTGCTGCCTGCAAGTGCGCCGTTAGAGGTCAGACGTGCCGCTCCGTTTTCTACCGTGACCGGCAGTCCGCCGAGCGTGTAGCTGCCGTCGGGCATGCCCGCTGCACGCATGGCATCGGAGATCAGCATGATGTGGTCGCAGTCCTTGACCTGGAAGATCAGCTGAACCATCGGTGCCGATACGTGAATGAGGTCACAGATCAATTCGATCACCGTATCTTTGAGCAGCAGTCCGGCTCCGACCATGCCGATGTCACGGTGGTGTAGCGCAGTCATCTGATTGCAGAAGTGGGTCATGTGACGCAGGCCTTTGGCATGGGCAGCTTTGAATTCTTCAAATTTTGCCGCTGTGTGGGCTCCGGAGGGAACCACGCCCAGCTCAAGCATCTGCGCCGCGAACTCAGGACCGTTGCCGCACTCCGGCGCATACGCAATGCGCTTTACCGGATAGATCGCACTCAAACGTTTCACCATTTCTGCATCCGGAACCCGGACGAAATCCGGATTCTGCGCTCCGAGGCACTTCGGATTGATGAATGGACCCTCAAGGTGCACTCCGGGAACTTTCGCTCCGGTGCGGTTGGCTGCGTACTCTTTTGCCTGTTTGCAGGTTTCCGCAAGATCTGTTTCCGGCAGTGTGAGCGTGGTCGCAAAAACACTGGTCACACCTTCAAGGATCTTGGCATCCGCAACCGTTTTGAGCGAACCGCTTGCACTGTCGCAGAAGTCCGCTCCGGCTTTGCCGTGGCAGTGGACGTCGATGAACCCCGGCATGAGCATATTGCCGCTGCCGTCAACAGATTCGATGCCGCCGGGAAGGGGGGCGCCTGCATCAAAAATTTCAGCGATCTTTCCGCCGTCAACCATCACACTGCCGTACTTATCCACTCCGGGGGAGATGATGCGGACGTTGCTGATAATGAATTTATCTGCCATCAAAAAAACTCCTTATTTTCCCAGTTCCGGAAGACTTGCCGCGATCATCGCCTGACCGTGGCGTTTGAATTCCTCATCCGGAACCTTGAACTCAAGCTGTGCCGCGATTTCGGGGAATTCCTCTTTGACGACTTTCTGTGCGACTTCGATGACCAGATCTCCGCCTTTGCCGGAGCTGACACGTCCCAACAGCAGCAGTTTTTTGACCAGACCGTAGAAGTCGGCGAACTGTGCAGCTGCGTATCCGAGATAGATACCGATCGCATAGAAGATCTTTTCCGCGCGGGCATCTCCGTTTTTCATGGCTTCCTGCACCAGTTCGAGGCGGGTGGGGAAGGGCATGTCGGCGGGGAAGTCGAATCCGGCAACGGGAGCCAGACGGGCGACCGCCTGCTGTGAGAGGTACTGCACCGCGCAGCCGAGATCGCCGGACCATTCATCAGCCGGGGCGTTCTCTTTGAAGTCGATCGGAACGAAGGCAAGTTCATCCAGATAATCGGTGATGTTTCCGCGGGCATTGACGAAGCCTGCTGCAACACTGGTTCCCATTGAAACGCCGAGAACAGAATCGGATTTCATCGACATCGCTCCGGCAAGGGCGGTCACTTCACCATCGTTTGCTACCACGAACGGAACTTTGAATTCTGCTGCAAGTTCATCGAAAAGCGGCCAGATTTTGGTTTTGAAATCGCTTTCGGAGACTCCGCGGAACAGAGAGACCAGACGGGGCTGACCGTCAACGTAAACACCGGCAGCACTGCCGCCGATACCATCCAGGCGCGGAAGGTGTGCCGCTGCACGCTGGATGGAGTCGCGGATACCGGCTTTGTGATACTCCGGATCGCTCTGGAAGTAAGGATCCCATTTGATCTCTTCGGAAAATACGCATTTCCCGTCAATCACAGCGGCGCATTTTCTGTCGGACCCGCCGAGGTCGAAGCCGACGCGGCAGCCGTCAAGATGGTTGCCAAGCGGGATCTCCGGAGTTTTTTCTTCTGGAAACTCATCGAAGGAGATATTTTTTACGGTGAAATCCTGTTTGTAAATGCGCTGGCCCATCATCGCA
>JAZSGR010000199.1:0-20838 GCA_045532825.1 Victivallaceae bacterium
GATAATGTCCGAAATTTTGTGAAAAATTTATATTTTATCCTTATTCAGATATGTTTTTCTCAATAAAAATATATCACACAGCATGTTTTTTTCAAGCTCAAGAAACGGTTCTGTCTGCGATCGGTGGATGCAGCGTGGAGCAAGGTCTTTTTTTTGCGCCGAGTACGGTGCGGGATCCGTCTTCGCCCTGCGGGACTGCGCCGTGACAAGGTGTACCGCTGAATCACATGCATGCGCCACCGCAGTTTGAACAACTTTCACGAAAAATGGGACAATAACAATATTTGAGATATATTCTGTTTACTCAACAATATCTGCGGTGGAAATTTTTTTCGTCAGTCTGCCCAGACGGGCAAGGTCAAGTTTTCCGCTGCCCAGCAGAGGAATACTTTCCACCGGATAAAAATTCTTCGCCTTGGGTATCCACAAGTTGGAAATACTGCGCTCCCGGAGCTGATCGACTATCTGCTCCGGAGTAAAAGGCATCTCTTCAGTATACAGCACCGCCAGAGCCTCGCCCTTGACCGGATCAGGTATGCCGCATACGGCAACCACCCGGTTTTCACAGGCACACATCTCGTTGATGATCTTTTCAACCATTTCATGAGGAACCATTTCTCCTGCGATCTTGCTGAAACGCGAAAGTCTGCCGCAGATGTGCAGGTAACCGTTTTTATCCATTCTGGCAATATCTCCGGTCTTGTAGTATTCACCTGCCATGACCTCTTCTGTCAGCGGTCCGTCTTTGAGATATCCCCGCATGACCAGCGCACCTTTGACACAGAGTATACCCTCCTCGCCCGGTTCGACCGGAGTAAAACGCAGAGGATCAAGGATCCTTACCGAAACATTTTCCAACGGCAGTCCGATACTGTCCCGGCATCCGGCTTTACAGCCGGTATCCGCAACGTTTTTTGCAAGATTTATGGACACCACCGGAGACAGTTCGGTACATCCGTAACACTCGATGACTTCCAGTCTGCCTCCGGTAAGCTCACGGACCTTCGATGCAATATCCGCCCGGAGTTTTTCCGCACCGGTCGCTATCAGACGCAGACTGACAAGTTCCTCACCGGTACACCGCTGCAGATATTTCTGCAGAAAAGACGGAGTCGCAAAAAGCAGAGTCGCCTTTTTGACGGAAATGACCTCGCGCACAGCTGATGAATCCAGAGGATTGCCGACAAAAGCTACCGGGACACCGCGCATCACCGGCAGCCAGAAACAGACATTGAGTCCGAAAGAATGGAACAACGGAAGATTGCCGACGATGAGATCCTGATCATCTATGGCAAGTCCGGAAGCGACCGCCCGGGCATTGCTGTTCAAATTATGATGCGTCAGACACACACCCTTGGGATTGCCGGTCGATCCGCTGGAAAACAGCAGCACGGCATCGCGTTTCAAATCAAACGCAGAAACCGGTGAGAGCATATTCATGAATTCACCATCCGGCAATGCAAAAAGACCAGTCCTCATTATTATTTTGCTGAACAGGGAAAAACTGCGTTCTATATCTTCGATGAAAACAGCTTTTTCTCCGGGATTAACCCTGATTTTCGACAGAAAATCACGACTGGTGATTATCAGGCTTATCCCGGCTTTGGCAACCGAGGAGTCAAAAACCTCCTGCGATGTACTGTAATTGAGCGGCACCGGAGTGCGGTCCGCCATCAGGATACCGAGGAGAGCCTTGGCGGCAAATGTACCATTGGGCAGCAGAGTGCCGACATAAAGTTCTCCGGAAGGGATCTTGCGCCGGATGAAACGGCTGAGCAGTGCCGCATACAGCACCAGCTGGAAAGCCGACAGTTCCCTGCCGTTGCGGTCTGAAAAATATTTGCGGAACTTATGCTTTTTGGCCAGCCGCACCGCCGCATGATGAAGAGTAAGTTCTCCCGGCAGTTTATGTTCCGCCGCCTCGGCACCCAGCTCAACTATTTTCTGCCTGACCTCAAACACCGAAGTATTGCGCGGCAGAGGTTTACCGAAAGTGATCGCAGAAAAAAACGGCAGTGAAAAATTTTTCCTCACGCCGCTGCGCGGAGAAAATTTGGAAAATATACTGCCCCAGACAAAGGAGATATTGACCGGAATGATCGGTATATCTGTATGTTCCGGCAGCATTTTTTCGTATCCGGGTTTGAACTCTCCGACCAGTCCGTTGGCAGTCAGGCGTCCCTCCGGAAACACGCATACCAGACCGTCATTTTCCAGATGTTTGCGTATCTGCTCAAGCAGAACTCCCAGACTTTTTGCCTTTCCGGCGGACGGAACCTTGAAAAATCCGGTCATTCTGGCGATCTGCCCCAGCAGAGGAAGAGAAAAATAATCCTCATAAAGCAGAAAACGTATCTGCCGGCTGGTACAGGCACTCACCAGTACACTGTCAATGGCTGACACATGATTGCACAACAGCAGAGCCGGACCGCGTTCAGGAATATTTTCAGCTCCGGAAATACGCAGCCGGTAAAGAGAGTGTCCGAGAGTGAGGATGATAAACCGCAGCATGAAATCCGGCAGCTGCCACATGGTGACCAGAGTAAGCAGAAACACCACCAGACCGAACCCGGCAAGCAGCACCTGGAACGGTATCTGCGGCATCACAGAGGTGATATCATGCAGCAGCGGCGGCAGTCCGGGTACGCTTCCACCGCCGAGGGCGCAGGATACGGCAAGCAGCATGGCTATGGAACCGGCAAAAAAAGCGGCGGCATTTTTCAGAGAAAGAACAGCTCCGCGTACTTCAGGACGCAACCGCTGAAGAATAAAACTCCGCAGCGGCACGATCAGCATACCTCCGGAAAATCCGGCAAACGTCGCCCAGAACCACGCTCCGGCAAAAATAAGCACACTTACTTTCAAACCGCCGGGAAAATCAACAGTAAGCGCCCTGCCCTCTCCCGGCAGAAAAACCATAAGCGGCAGAGACAGAGCCATCCCCAGAGCTCCGAGAGGGATCAATCCCAGTTCGATCTTGTTGCTGGAAATAAGTCCGGCACACAGACATCCGATCAACAGTCCCAATCCGGGAGCAAGCTGAAGCAGAGTTATGCTGACAGAGTTTTCGATCCCCAGAGAATACCTGCCGAAAAGAGCAAGCAGGGGAAATGTCACCAGACCGATACCGATAAAAAGCACGTCTCCGGTCACAGCGGCAAGTATGCTCGAACGTCCGGTAAATGCCTGGCAGCCTTTTTTCAGGGTGTCACCGAATTTATAGGCAAGTTCACGTTTTTCCTGAACCGGAGAGATCACAGGCAGAATACCGACAGCTGAAATAAAACTGCATATCACCGAGAAAAACAGAATATATCCCGGAATACGGAAGTAAAATGCACAGGGCATCACAGCTATGCCTGCGATAAATCCGGATGTTGATGCGGAAAGTATCCTGCCGCAAGCTCTGGAAAGTTCCGGTTCGGAAAATGTTTCAGGCAGCGATCCGTCAAAAGCCGGAGCATAAAATGTATTCAGTACGGAATACATCATGACCGTTCCCAGGATCAGATACGCATTCCCTCCGCTGCTCAAACGGCTTATCGCCCATATTCCGGTACAAAGCACCGGAAATTCCAGCATTTTGACCGAAATAATGACATAACGCTTCGGAAGACGGTCGGATACAAAACCGCTGAACAACGGAAGAAACAGCGGCGGCAGAACGCAAACCGCGGCAATGGAAAGCAGAAATGCCGAATCCCTGAAATAATCAAAACTGCTGCCGAGAACAGCCAGCACCGCCCACACTTTGAATCCGCTGTCGCTGAATGAACTGAAAAATCCGTTCAGCACCAGCGGCAGAGTACGGCGGGTGATAGACGGCTGGATCATTTTTTCCTCAACCGAGTTTTTTCTTCACCGCAATAAGCTCGTTGTTGGCATCAGTCAGAAGTTCGCAGACAAGATCGGAGATCGGAATGATCTTATCCATAAGTCCGACTGCCTGCCCGGCCATGAGCGAACCGCCATCGACATCACCGTCAACAGCAGCACGCCGCAAGGCTCCGACCCAGAAGCGTTCCACCTCTTCCTGTGCCTGCTGGCGGTGGATGGTCCCGGCCTCAAGTTCACGCAGAAGACGCAGCTGCAATGCGCCGAACTCCTGCATACCTTTGTTTTTCAGGGCACGGACAGCGACCACCGGAAGTTTGGAGTCGTACTGCGGAGTGGCAATGGCATCCCGGGCATTGGCTTTGAGAAATACCTCTTTGAATTTCGGATGAACAGAACACTCCTCTGTCATCACAAAGCGGGTCCCGAGCTGGACACCGGCAGCTCCCATCATCAGCAGATGCGCCATCATCTTACCGGTGGCAACGCCTCCGGCAACAAAAATCGGGATCTGTTCAGCATACTTGAAAAGAAGCTGCTGGATGAGGATCATGGAAGAAACATGACCGATGTGTCCGCCTGCCTCACTGCCTTCAAGGATGATGGCATCCGCGCCGAAACGGATCATTCTTTCCGCGATGGAAATGGTGGATGCAAAACACATGACCTTTGCTCCGGTCGCTTTGGCGGCGGCTACTTCGCTTTCACGGGGGAAACTGCCGGCAAAGATGATGAAAGGAACATGAGCATCTTTGAGCATTGCCAGATGACTCTTGTAAGACGGAGCAATGGTGATGAGATTGACACCGAAATTGTTTTTGGTGAGACTGCGGGTCTCTTCGATCTGCTTTGCCAGTATATCAGTGGGGGCATTGCCGCCAGCGATACATCCGAAACAGCCATTATTGCAGACAGCGGATACCAGTCCGGGTTCGGAGACCCAGGTCATGGCACCGCAGAGGATCGGATAACGGGCTCCGAGAAAATCACTTCCGCGCTTCATCAGCGGCGAAAGCATGTCAGGGGAAGCCTGCCATTCAAGCGGATTCATAGAAACCTCCTTTACGCTCAATCTTCGTAACGTTTGAAGATCACAGCGGCATTATGTCCGCCGAATCCGAGGTTATTGTTGATCGCAATGCGGATATCACGTCTGGCGGCAACGTTCGGAGTCACATCAAGATCACACTCCGGATCCGGGGTTTCGTAGTTGATGGTCGGCGGAACGATACCGTTTTCTATAGCCTTGACACAGGCGATACACTCAAGACCGCCAGCCGCACCGAGAGCATGACCGGTGACACCTTTGGTACTGCTCACTGCAACCTTGCGGGCTGCAGCCTCGCCGAGAGCAAGTTTGATCGCCTTGGTCTCGTAAAGATCGTTGAGGTGGGTACTGGTTCCGTGAGCATTGATATAATCGACCTCATCCGCCTTGATACCGGCGTGTTCCATGGCGATTTTTATGGCTCTGGCATCTCCGGTTCCCTCCGGATCAGGACTGGTGATATGGAAAGCATCTCCGGTGGCACCGTATCCGACGACCTCGGCAAGTATCTTTGCGCCGCGGCGTTTTGCATGTTCAAGCTCTTCAAGAACCAGCACACCTGAACCCTCGGAAGCGACAAATCCGTCACGGTTGAGATCGAAGGGACGGCTGGCGTGAAGCGGATCATCATTGCGCTGACTCATGGCTTTCATTGCAGAAAATCCGGCAAGACAGATCTCCATGACGCTTTCCTCGGTTCCGCCGGCGAGCATCACGTCAGCATCGTTGCGGCGGATCATCCACCATGCTTCACCGAGTGAGTGACAACCGGTGGCACAGGCGGACATCAGGCTGAAGTTGGGTCCTTTGGCTCCATAACGGATGGAAAGACATCCGGGCGCACTGTCACCGATCATCATCGGGATCGCCAGCGGAGAGATCCTGCCGGGACCGCGGGTACGCAGGGTATCCTGCTGATCGGCGATCACGATCAGACCGCCGATACCGGTGGAAACCAACACGCCGAAACGGTTGTTGTCGATCCCGCGTTCTGCCGGATCAAGAGAAAGTCCGGCACTTGCCATGGCTTCATCTCCTGCAGCGATCGCATACTGGCAGAACATATCAAGACGCTTGGCATCCTTGGCAGTCATATATCTGGTGATATCAAAATTCCGGACCTCTCCGGCTATTTTTGTACGGTACTCAGCGGGATCAAATTTAGTTATCGGTCCAAGTCCGCAACGGCCGTTGACCATGGAATCCCACAATTCAGGAACACTGTTTCCTGCGCAGGAAACTGCGCCATATCCGGTAACGACTACTCTTCTCATAGCTTCTATCCTCGATTTCCGGAGCGGTCCATGCAGAATATGTGCCGCCCATATTAAAACTTTTCCCTGAAAGACATTTTATCTTATTAATATAACGCATTACTGCCGTTTTTTCAAGAAATTTCCACAAAATATCACTTTCCTGTCAAATTTAAGCTGACCGCCGACTTGACAATGGAAAAATCAGGTATATATTCTCTGTAAGTTTGATTGCAATTATATTTTCCGGAAAGATTATGAACAGGATCCTGGTTACCGGAGGAGCAGGCTTCATCGGTTCTGCTGTCGCCCGACATATCGTAAAAGACACAGTTGACCAAATCTGCGTGGTCGACAAACTGACCTATGCCGGAAACATGGAAAATCTGGCGGAAATATCAGATTCCGATCGTTTCAGCTTTGAAAAAGCCGACATCTGTGACCGTGCGGCAATGGATAGTATATTCAGAACTTTCAAGCCCACACATATCATGCACCTTGCAGCTGAAAGTCACGTTGACCGCTCCATAGACGGTCCGGGAGAGTTCATACAGACCAATATCATCGGAACTTACACTCTGCTTGAAACGGCAAGAAAATATTATGTATCCCTCGGAGAGGAAGAACAGAAGGTATTCCGTTTTCATCACGTTTCCACCGATGAAGTCTACGGCGACCTTGAGGACCCGGATGATTATTTCAGGGAAACGACACCGTATGCACCGAGTTCGCCCTACTCTGCCAGCAAGGCATCAAGCGATCATCTGGTACGGGCATGGCAGCGTACTTTCGGATTGCCGGCAATAGTAACCAACTGTTCCAACAATTACGGTCCGTATCACTTCCCGGAAAAACTCATTCCGCTGATAATACTTCATGCGCTGGACGGCAGAGAGCTGCCGGTCTACGGCGAGGGTCTTCAGGTACGCGACTGGCTTTATGTCGAAGATCATGCCCGCGCCCTGTATCTGACCGCGACAAAAGGAGTTCCGGGCGAAACCTACAATATAGGCGGACACAACGAAAAGAAGAATATCGAGGTGGTAAAAACCGTATGCGCTCTGCTGGATGAACTTGCTCCGCGCAAAGACGGTAAAAAATACGAAACACAGATCGTCCATGTCAAAGACCGCCCCGGACACGATATGCGTTACGCCATAGATCCGGCAAAAATAACAAGGGAACTCAACTGGAGACCGCAGGAAACCTTTGAGAGCGGTATCAGAAAAACGGTTGAATGGTATATCGCACACAAAGACACCTGGTGCGCCAGAGTCCTCAGCGGTGAATACAAAATGGAACGGCTCGGAGCAGGAGAGTGATTTTATGAAAGGAATAGTGCTTGCCGGAGGCGCAGGAACCAGACTGCACCCGATAACCATGGGTGTATCAAAACAGCTGCTCGGAGTATATGACAAACCGATGATCTATTATCCGATCAGCGTTCTGATGCTTGCAGGAATAAGAGAGATACTGATAATCACCACCCCGGAGGACCAGAGCGCGTTCAAACGTCTGCTCGGAGACGGTTCCAGTTTCGGTGTTGAATTTTCCTATGCCGTGCAGCCGAAACCGGAAGGTATCGCACAGGCTTTTCTCATCGGCAGGGAATTCATCGGTAAAGATCCGGTGGCACTGGTACTCGGTGACAATATTTTCTACGGAGCCAATCTCCGCAAAGTCCTGAAAAAAGCAGCTTCCAACAGTGACGGAGCAACTATTTTCGGATATTATGTCTGCGATCCGGAGCGTTTCGGTGTAGTGGAATTCGATGAAAACGGCAAAGCTGTCAGCATCGAGGAAAAACCTGCGGTACCCAAATCCAATTACGCAGTCACCGGACTTTACTTCTATGACAATGAAGTGGTAAAAATAGCAGAAAAAATCACCCCTTCCGCGCGCGGAGAACTTGAGATTACTGCCGTCAACAATGAATACCTCAAAGCAGGAAAACTCAATGTCGAAGTTTTCAAACGCGGTTACGCCTGGCTGGATACCGGAACTCATGAAAGCATGCTTGATGCGGCAAACTTCATCCGTACCATTGAAACCCGGCAAGGGCTGCAGATAGCCTGTCTGCAGGAGATCGCCTATGAAAACCGCTGGATGGATGACGATGATATCCGCCGCAGCTGTGCCGATCTGCTGAAAACCGAATACGGACAATACCTGATAAGAATGATCGAAAAATGAACATCATCGACACCGCCATACCCGATATAAAAATCATCGAACCGAAGGTATTCAACGATGCCCGCGGGTACTTCTTTGAGTCTTGGAACCGGAACGCTTTCAAAGATGCCGGTATCGATTGCAGCTGGGTACAGGATAATGAATCAAAATCGGTATTCGGTGTTCTGCGCGGACTGCACTTTCAGGCGGCTCCTTACACCCAGGCAAAACTGGTGAGGATAATATCCGGTGCGGTACTTGATGTTGCAGTGGATATACGCAAAGGCTCACCGACTTTCGGGAAGCACGTCGCAGTGGAACTCTCATCTGAAAACAAACGTCAGCTTTTTATTCCGCGCGGCTTTGCCCACGGTTTCGCAGTGTTGTCAGACGAGGTGATATTTTCCTACAAGTGTGACAATCCCTACATGCCCTCCCATGAACGCGGTATAGCTTTCAACGATCCGGATCTTGCGATCGACTGGAAAGTACCGGTGGAAAAGTTCATTCTTTCGGCAAAGGACACCGTAAATCCGCTGTTCAAGGATGCCGAACTGTTTGATTACAATACAGTGGAGTATCTGAAATGAAAATTCTTCTTACCGGCGGCAGAGGCATGCTGGGACGCACCATCACTGCTGAACTGCAGGATTTTGAAGTGCTGCCTACCGACCTTCCCGAAGGCGATATAACCGATGCGGAAAAATTTGACGCTCTGCTGAAAAAAGAAAGACCTGATGCCGTCATCCACTGCGCAGCAATGACCGCGGTCGACCGCTGCGAAACCGAAACCGATCTTGCGTACAAGCTCAATGCCTGCGGTTCTGCCAATGTGGCAAGTGCCTGTTTCCGCAACGGAATAAGGCTGATCGCCATTTCGACAGATTACGTTTTTTCCGGAGATCTTGACCGTCCCTATACCGAATTCGACCATGCCGACGGCGGCAGAACTGTTTACGGCATGAGCAAATTTGCCGGAGAAGAGGCGATAAGAAGTCTCTGTCCGGATCATGTGATATGCCGCATATCCTGGCTTTACGGTGCAGGAGGTCCGAGTTTTCTCCACACCATGCTGAAACTTGCCGACGGCACCAGACCGGAGCTGAAAGTGGTAAGCGACCAGACCGGCAATCCGACCAGTGCAAATGCCGTGGCAAAACAGCTGCGCAACATACTGAACCGCCGGGAACTTGCCGGAACGTTCCACCTGACCTGTGAGGGAAAGGCAAGCTGGGCGGAATTTGCTGAAGAGATATTCCGTCTCACCGGCAAAAAACAGAAAGTCGTACACTGCACAACAGATGAATTTCCGCGTCCGGCTCCGCGTCCTGCGAATTCGCAGCTGGAAAAAATGATGCTGCGCCTCAACGGACTGCCTCCGATGCCTCACTGGAAAGATGCTTTGAAAGAATTCTTAACCAACTTTAAAGGATAAAATTATCATGAATACTTTTTGTTTCGGCTTCGCCAAAGAAGACATCACTCCAAATTACGGTATTCCGCTCTGCGGCTACTTCAACCCCCGTCCCAACAGGGGCGCATACGACCGTCTTGCGGTCAAAGCAGCAGTGTTCCGCAGCGGTGAAAACGATCTTGCAGCTGTCGTTTCTTATGACCTCTGCTACATCACTGCCGCATTTTCCAATGATGTGGAGGAGATACTGCGTAAAAATGCTTCACCTCTGGCCGGGAAAGTGATCTTCTGTACCACTCACACCCATACCGGACCGTACACCTCGGAGTTGTTCTCAAGCAACTGTATTGACAAAGATTACATGCAGATACTCAAAGAAAAAACCGTTGCTGCGTTGAACAACGCCTTTTCCGCTCTCGCTCCGGCAGAAATGTATACGACAACGACCGAATGCACAACTCTTGCTTTCAACCGTCGTTTTGTCATGAAAAACGGCAAGGTGCTGACCAACCCCGGAAAACTCAATCCTGACATCGATCATCCGGAAGGGGGAGTCGATCACTCGATCCTGCTCATGGAGATCCGCCAGAACGATCTGCCGGTGCTGCTCATGGCAAATATATCCAATCATACCGACACCATCGGCGGTGACATCGTTTCAGCCGACTGGCCGGGCAGAATGGAGTCCTGTATCCAGAATGAACTCGGATTTGATCTGCCGGTCATGACCATCATCGCCCCCCAGGGAAACATCAATCACTTTGACGTAAGTACTCCGGTGAACCAGACCGGGTACGAAGAAGCCAAACGTATCGGCAGGGCTTATGCCGCCGCTATTCTTGCCGCAAGATACAAACTTGCGAAGCAGGAAAACACTGCGGTAAAAACCAACTCGCTCACCTTTGAAGCACCCTACATCCAGCTTACAGATGAAGAATACAGCAACGCCAAAGCCGTTTACGAAAAATACAAAGATGAGGTAATGGAAAGCGGCAGGGACTTCACCAGTGAAGACATCGCCAAAGGCACTCCGTTCGTGATGAAGTTTTTTGCAGAACGCGCCATTGAATGCCGTGACAACCCGATAACCGGAAAACGCATAGAGTCCCAGATGGTGCTCACTTTCGGTGATGCGATCGCTTTTGTCAGCATGCCCTGCGAAGCCTTTGTTGAGATCGGTTTTGCCATCCGCAAAGCCTCAAAATATCCGATGACCTTCCTGGTGGCACTGGGCATGGGTGAGATCGGCTATGTCGGATTGCCGGAAAACTACGGCATCGGCGGTTACGAGACCAGTCCGAGCCGCGGACTTGCGGACCGTACCGTAGGTGAAACCATTATCAAAAATGCCGTTTCTCTGCTGAAATAAGCATATCTCCTGCTCCTGTTGATTTGAATAAACAACAGGAGCAGTGTATATTAATGGGGTGTGTTTACCTGAAACAACCATTAAAGAGTATGTTATGTCATTATACGATAGAGATTATATGCGCGGCAATGATCCGGATGACCGGAACAGCCGCAGTGCGATCTGGACGCTGATAGCGGTCAATGCCGCACTCTTTCTGCTGTTTGCCAAACCCGGCAGCGAATTGTATTACAAACTTGCCCTGTGGAGCTTTCCTGAAAACTTTTACATCTGGCAGCTGATAACTTCCGGATTTCTCCATTCCGGATTTTCGCATATCCTTTTCAACATGTGGGGTCTCTACCTTTTCGGTTCTCTGGTGCTTCCGCATACCGGACAACACCGGTTTTATCTGCTGTACATCACCGGAGTTCTCTGCGGAAATATGATCTTTCTGCTTTCCGGCTGGGGTTCTGCCAGTGTTCTCCTCGGAGCCTCCGGGGCAGTGTGTGCGGTGATGATGGCAGCGGCAACGCTGGAACCTGAACGGAAATTTGTCATGATCTTCATGCCGTTCACTCCGCTCAAAACCTCGACACTTGTGATCTGCTACACGATCCTTGAGGTCCTCATGCAGTTGTCAGGAGCCCAGGGAAGTGTTTCTCATCTGGCGCATCTCGGCGGATTTATCGGCGGATACATCGCGGTCAAAATCTGGTTCAAAAACACCCTTGCCTGGGATCCGCTGCGCCGCAAATCATCTCCGGGAAAAACTTATCAGCAGTATACGTTCCGTCAGCCCCCGCCGCCTCCTCCGCCGCAGGATAGATCAGGCGCTCCGGTCTCTCCCGCCGAACTTGATGCACTGCTTGACAAAGTTTCACGCGAAGGCATCAACAGTCTGTCGGAATATGAACTCAACCGTCTGCGCCGTGCCCGTGAAGAGATGCGCGGCAGATAAGGAATAAAAACGATGCTTTCGACATCACTTTTTGACTATGATCTTCCGGATGAACTTATCGCACGGTATCCGGCGGAGACCCGCGGCACCTCCCGCATGATGATCCTTGACCGGAAAACCGGAAATGCAACTCCGGGTTCTTTTGCCGATATAGTTAATTATCTTGCCCCCGGCGACATTCTGGTATGGAACGATACCAGAGTGCTCAAAGGCAGGATGTACGGCAGAAAAATGCCGGACGTGGAAAACGGAGCAAAGTTTGAATTGCTGCTGGTGTCTCCGGAAAACGGAGTCCCCGGCTTATGGAACGTTCTGCTCAAACCCGGCAAGCGGGCAAAAAACGGAACTTGTGTCGCACTGTGTGACAGTTCAGGAAAAGTAAACGCTCACGGTGATTATTTTGAAGTGATCGAAAAGCGCGGAGACGGTTACATCGTCCGTTTTTCCAACACCGACACGGCATTGATGCAGGAGCGTTACGGCAACATTCCCCTGCCCCCGTATATCGGCAGAGAGGCAGAGGAGTCCGATGCTGAACGTTACCAGACAGTCTATGCCCGTCATCCCGGAGCTGTGGCAGCTCCGACTGCCGGACTGCACTTTACTGATGACATTCTTGACAGGATCCGTGCAAAAGGAGTCACCACACTGTCGCTCACGCTCCATGTGGGTCCCGGCACTTTCAAACCGGTCGAAGTGGAAAATGCAGAGGAACACCGGATGCACTTTGAGGAGTTCATCCTGCCGGAAGATACCGCAAATATCATAAACAGGGCACGGAAAGAGGGACATAAAGTCATGGCGGTGGGAACCACTACGGTGCGCGTGCTTGAAAGCTGCGCGGAGCCGGATGGGACACTTGTTCCGCAGAGCGGCAGTACCGGAATATTTCTTTATCCGCCCTACAAACCGCGTTCTGTGGATATGCTGCTCACCAACTTCCACCTGCCCAAAAGCACGCTGCTGATGCTGGTATCCTGCTTTTCCTGCAGAGAAAAGGTGCTTGAGGCATACGAACTTGCGAAGCGGGAAAAATTTCATTTTTACAGTTACGGTGACTGCATGCTGCTGAAGTAGCATTTGACCGGAAAAGGAGCAGCAGTTTCATGAATTTATTCATCACATATTTATGGAGAGATCCGCGGCTGTTTTTCACCGTGGGTATCATCGTGGTGTTTTCCATCTGTGTACACGAATTCATGCATGCGTTTGCTGCGCTCAAAGCCGGAGATGACACGGCCGCCGAACGCGGACACCTCACCTTGAATCCCTTCAAACAGATGGGGTTGTTTTCGCTTCTGCTGTTCTGTCTGTTCGGACTTGCCTGGGGCAGAGTTCCGGTCGATCCGGCAAAAATGCGCGGCAGATTTGCTCCGGCACTGGTCGCTTTTGCCGGACCGTTTGCCAACATGATGCTGTCGCTCTTTTTTGTCATCCTCACCTATATCTGCTATAAAAACCGTATAGGAGATGATTTTGCCGTGAACATGCTGTTTTATGCCGGAGCCATCAACGTCGTACTGTTCATACTCAACCTGCTTCCGGTACCGGGATTTGACGGGTACACCATACTCTGCTCGATATTGCCCGACTTTCTGAATGACTCTTCAGAAGCTGTCCGCGGAGCGGTTTTCATCCTCATCATGCTGCTGTTTGTATTTTTCAATCAGCTTTTCACGATAGCCCGGATTGTAACAGGTTTTGAACTTACGGTACTGCAATGGCTGTTCGGATAAATGTAGTTGCGGCAGTTATCAGACACAAAGGTAAATTACTGCTTACCACCCGTCCGGAAAACAAACCTCCGTACGGACTGGAGTTTCCGGGCGGCAAGATCGATCCCGGTGAGACACCTGCGCAGGCTCTTTACCGGGAACTCATCGAAGAACTTGATGTCCATGCCGTGATACTCGATCAGATCTACCGTGCAGTCACTCCGGCGATCGAACTTAAATTCATCCGGGCTGTGCTTCCGGATGAAGCGGAAATAACCTGCCGGGAGGGTCAGCAGTATTTCTGGATAGATCCGGAGGATGATGCTGCCGCAAATGAACTCTTCAACCGGATCCCCCTGCTGCCCAATGACCGGAAATTCTGGCATTTCCTGACAGGTAAATAAAATATATTTCACACCGGATACGTTATGAGGGATATGACAGACAACACAAAAACAGCAGATGATATGGTATTGATAAAAGCCTACCTCAACGGAGACAGCAAGGCTTTTGAGGAGCTTTATTACCGTTACAACAAACTGCTGTACGGCTATCTCAACAATATGCTTCAGAATTCCGGTATCGATCCTGACGATATTTTTGAAGAGACCTGGCTTAAAGTCATAGACAAACTGCCGAAATACCGTGATGACGGCAAATTCAGTGCCTGGCTGTTCCGTCTGGCGCACAACCTGTTCATCGATCACATCCGCCGCAACAGAAATAAAGTGTTCCGTTCCCTTGACAGCGAAGAGGCTCCGGATCTGCCTGCACCGGACCACCGCGAGCCGGGAAAGGAACTGGAAAATATTGAACTCGGCAGGGAAATACAAAATGCGGTACAGTCACTTTCGCAGGAGCAGCGCGAAGTATTTCTTCTCCGCCAGCAGGAACTGTCGTTCAAAGAGATCGCAGAAATCCAGAAATGCTCTCTCAATACGGTTTTAAGCAGGATGCATTATGCGATAAAAAATTTAAGAGTTTTTTTGACAAACAGCAGGTCATTGATAAAATAACCGGCAGACAACTTACGTTATAGGGACAGAAAGGTTGTCCGAACAGAAAGAATAAAAATGAAAAAGTATCTGAAACTTGAATCTCTCATCCGGGCGGAGGTGCCGCAAGATCTGGATCTGCGTATACTTGCCGCTGCAAAAATGCGCCGGGGAGCATCACTGCGCCGCCGTAAACTCCGTCTGGTGTTGAGCGGCACGGCAGCGGCGGCAGCGGTATGTATTGCAGCCGGCTTGAGTTTCATGCCGCAGACACAGCAGAACAGCAAAAACATTTCAAGTGAAGAATACTCAAGTCTGATGGCAATGGCAGACTGGACCAATATCGAACAGGAAAATTACAACCTTTCCGGCGAAATAAACAGCGGCAGCAGCCAGTTGGCGGAGTTCGCTGAAAACCGGATCTTCAGCGGAGTATAAATCATGAAAAAGTTGCTTTTTATTTTCGCAGCTGCAGCCATGTTTTCCCCGGTCTTTTCAGAAGAAAAGAAACCGGTAAAACCGGAGCCGACCGGGCGGACACGGGAGTGGAACAGGCGCGTGCAGCACACCATCTGGCGGGCATTTGCCGAACTTTCCGACGAGGAACGCAAAGCGATGAACGAGCTTCAGCGCAATGATCCGGAAAAATTCCGCGAAGAGATGAATAAAAAAGCGCAGGAGATCTTCAAAGCTGAAAAACTGGAACGCCAACAGCTTACGGATTTATCCAAACGGTATTTGAACAGCAAAAATGCGGAAGAAAAGGAACAGATAAAACAGCAGACCCGGGAAATACTCCGCAAGCGTTTTGCCAAGCGTCTTGCCGCCAACCGCAGACAGCTTGAAGCGATGAAACGCCGCGCGGCAAGACTTGAAGCTGAACTCAACAAACGTGAAGCCAACACGGCAAGGATCATAGAATTCCAGACCGAAGCGGTCCTCAACGGCAAGCCGCCGTTTCCGCCGCGCGGCAGAAGAATGATGCCCCCGGGGCAAAAAACAGAAAAGCATATACCTTTGAAGAAAGCACAATGACCGGAACACCCTGCTCCGCAGTCCGGCTGGATATCTGCACCCGTTATACAGAAATGGGAGCCTCAAGCCGACTGCGTTACTACCTTTACCGGCAGGAACTGGAAAGAGCCGGTTTTCAACCGGTGTTCCATCCGCTGCTGGATGAAACGTATCTTTCGCGTCTTTACGCAGGCAGAGGAAAATCCAAATTTGCTTTGTTTTCTGCTCTGGTCGGGCGTTTTTTTGAGTTGTTTTCTTACCGCAATACCCTGCTGGTGGAATATGAATTGTTTCCGTTTATTCCGGCATCCATCGAACTTGCTTTGATCGGGAAGAGAAAATACATCCTCAATTTCGATGATTTCGTCTGGGAAAAATATAAAAACATCCCGTTTCTGCGTGACAAATACGATCAGCTCATCCGCCGTGCCTCTGGAGTGATCGCCGCCAACCATCTGCTTTACGACCGGATAAAACCGCTGAACAGCAATGTGATACTTATTCCTACGGTGGTGGATCTTGATAAATACGATATTCCGGCTGAACGTCCGGCAGAAAAAAAAATATTGAAAGTTGCGTGGATCGGTACACCGGTCACCTATCAGGAGTGTTTTCTGCCATTCGCGGAGACCTTCCGTAAAATATGCAGCTTGTATCCGCTGGAATTTCTGCTGATCGCCGGAAAAGATCTTCCGGTCCCGGAGGGAATAAATGCGGTATGTGCCGAATGGTCTGCGGAAAATGAGGCACAGCTGCTGTCGACCTGTGATTTTGGGATCATGCCGCTTGCCGATGATGATTTTTCACGGGGCAAATCGGCATACAAACTCATACAGTACGCGGCATCCGGACTGCCTGCGGTCGCAAGTCCGGTGGGGGAAAACTGCTTTTTCATAGACAACGGCAAAAACGGCTTCACCGCCGCCGGTACGGACCGGTGGATCGAAGCGGTCGGCAAACTTTTCCAGCCGGAGCTGCGCCGCAGCATGTCTGAAAACATGCGGAAAAAGGCTTTTGATTATTCTCTTCAGAAATACGCTCCGCTGCTGGCGGATTTTCTCCGCAGCTGTATTTGATATTTCTTCTGCCTGATTTATATTGTTTAAGCGGGTGGACTTCTTCCATCCGCAGCAAACAAGAGGAGAAGATATTATGAAGAAAGAAAACACCGCTGTTCCACACCACGATCACCCGGAAGGCAAAAAAGAAAACTGTTCACTCTGTGAAATATCAGTCTGGCAGCAAAACAGCCGCAGTTCATGGATATCAAGGGTATTTGATGCCATGGGCATGGTCTTCCTCGCAGTTGCGATCGTGCTGTTCTTCGCTGCCTGGATGTCGGAGGAAACCAAATTTTACATCGCGCTCTGCGTATCATTTTTCATCAGCGGCCTGCTTTACACCGCTGCCGGAGAAGTTCTGCGTTCCACTGCAGAAACGGCACGGAACACTTCAAAACTTGTCCAGCTCAAAGAGATCGAGATCGCGGAACAGAACGCAACGGAAAAACTTTCCTGACCGTTATGGAGATCCCTGCCGCCGGACTGGAATATGATCTGCGCGGCAGGGATGACATTTGACTCCATGCCCCAGGCGTGCTATTTTAAATAAAACACGTTTGAGGCACCAATGGAAGCAGAAATAAAGATACTGGTCGATAATACCATGCCTTCTCCGTTTTCGGAAGAGCATGGTTTGAGTTTATGTATAACTTACGGCAGAGAGAAGATCCTGTTCGACACCGGAGCAGGCAGAGCTTTGCCGGAAAATCTGAAACTTGCCGGTATCGATCCCGGGAGTTTCACCAAACTGATACTTTCCCACGGACACCGTGATCACACGGGCGGTCTTGCCCGGATACTGCCTCTGATGCCGCAGGCGGAAGTTTGCTATGCTCCCGGTCTTCAAGTACAGCGTTTCAGCAGTCACCCGGACAAACCGGTACGTGATATTACCATGCCGGAAGACTCCTGTGCGACTCTGGCAAAACATGCAAATAAGCGCGAAATAACTTCATTCACCCGAATCGCCGACGGCGTTTATCTTACCGGAGCGATCCCCCGGCTTTCCGGAGAGGACTGCGGCGGTCCTTTTTACCTTGATGCGGCTGGAAATACGCCGGATCTCATCACCGATGAACAGGCATTGCTGCTTGCAGACGGAACTCTTATACAGGGGTGCTGTCATGCCGGGATCATCAACACAGTCGAACACTGCCGCAAATGCGCTCCGCAAATAAAGATCCGCAGCATTACAGGCGGACTTCATCTGCTGCACGCAAGCACCGCGCGTCTGGATGAAACCGGGGCATATCTGAAAAAACTCGGATTGGAAAGTCTGACTCTGCTGCACTGCACCGGAAAAGAAGCGGAGAGCAGATTTCAACCCCTGCTCTCCGGAACTTGCGGCAAAACTGCCGGATGATCTGACTTGAATTATTTTCTGTCATCGATCTCAAGTTCGATATCGTCAATTTCGACTTTGGAGCTTTTTGCCCCGCTGATAACGAGGATCACTCTGGCTTTTCCGGCATATTTGCTCCACTTGTTCTTTTCCAGACCGGTACCGTCGTGTACTCCGGAAGCATATCCCTCCATTTCTATGACCTTTCCGGCTGCAAGTCTTCTGATACCAGCGGTGTACATGTGACCGCCGACCACATGCTGACGGATGGCAGTACCGGCGGCAAGAGCACGCGTCATCGGCTTGTTCAAAGTAACTTTAAATCCCTCCGGAGATTTCTCGATACTCTTTGCGCTGCGGTAAATGATATTGAAATTCGGCAGATCCGCAAGATCAGCTTTTGCCCTGATAGCGATGCACAGACCTTTTTTAGTGGACCATTTTGCGGCATCTTTGTCAAGAAAGATCTCCGTATCGCCTTTTTTGACAGACTTGGCCAGCTTGCAGAAAGTTCCGGGCACCGGCTGGACATGTTCGCAGACGATCCCGCGTTTACCGGCAGCATTGTACGGTGCAAATCCGAAATAGACCGTGACCGGAGTTTTACCGATATTCTTAGCTTTGAGTTCAAGTTTGTACACTTTTGCCGGATCTATATCAAAAATCTTTTTGCTTTCGATCCTGGCCGGACCGTCAACGATGATGTTGTCACCGAGCTGGGTGAGATTTTTGG
This sequence comes from Victivallaceae bacterium, assembly GCA_045532825.1. Classification (GTDB taxonomy): domain Bacteria; phylum Verrucomicrobiota; class Lentisphaeria; order Victivallales; family Victivallaceae; genus UBA1784. Next base: position 18,891 of record JAZSGR010000199.1, read on the forward strand.
GATTGTTCCATTCTTTTACAGAATCAAGATCGTAATCGACTCCGGCGAAGACAGACGCGGCGGCGGAAAAGAGTACAGCTGCTAAATATTTTTTCATAGCCTGACCTTTCATTTACTTTTTATTATTTTCGGCACTCCTCTGCTGTATACAGCATACCTCTGTACTGCGGGAATATAACATTGTTTTCTGTAAAATTCAAAGAAAATTTACAGTTTTTCTGATTATTTTTGTGGCAATTTCAAAAGTCATTCAAAAAAATGGCAAAGATGCCATTCGCAAAGAGCTGTAAAGGGTAATTTTTACCTGCTGCCAGCTGGGCAACAGGTGGAAATGCTCCCTTTTGCAGATCGAAGCGAGGGCGCTTTGACAAGTTTGAGGAGTTTTGAAATTGCCTCTTTTATTTGTAATACCTGAAATCGGTGATATTTCAGCATTTATGGAGATGAACGCATGGAACAAAAAGAAAAATCTTCCGGTATTATTCAGACGGGTTCCTTACGGTTCCCGTCTTTTTTTTATCCCCCGAAAAGCAAAATAGCATCATTATGATATTATTCAGCTTCAACATGCAATCTACTGCCATTGAAAATACCGAAGATTCGTTATAAACTATATAAGGAACAAAACAAACTCCGACTTAACAAAAATCAGGGAAAGGAAAAACTTATCATGAAGGCTGTACTCACAATGTTTTCTGCAGTTCTTTTGGCTGCGGCGGCAATGGCGGCAGAGACCGTTGCTCCGGCAGGAATAACCGACTGGGTGTTTACCGGCAAAAGCCTTTCATACAAAAACGGCATTGGAATATTCAACGGTTACATGCTTTCCTCACGCGGATTTATTCCGGTCGATCCGTCCAAAAAATATATCGTGGAAGGCGAATTCCGCACGGCAGAAAAGTCCAAACCGGCAAAATTCCAGCTTGGAATGGTCTCGCTTGACGGTCAGCGCAGAGTGATCCGTCCGAATACGGTCATCGTGGTTCCGGGTTCCGGTGCGGTACTTGTAAAAGCAGCTCCTGCCGGCAGCACCAAAATAACAGTCAAAACCATCCACAAATGGAACCCCAAAATAAAAGCGCACATCGTTGCCGGTGCGGATAACTCCGGTAAATTCTCCGACCTGCCCAACTTCGATCTGGTGGGTAAAGTTGCAAAAGTAACAGTCACTGACGGAAAAATCCTTGACGTGGAACTTGCTGCACCTTTGACCAGAAACCTTCCTGCCGGAGAAAACATCCGTCTGCACAGCGACGGCGGAGTGCACGTCTGCAGCAAACCGGTCACGGTCGGCAAGGAATGGCAGAAATTCAGCCATGTCATCGGCGGATACTCCAAAGGACATACCACCACCCAGTTCCGCCACGGTGCAAAGTACGCAAAAATATTCATTCTTCACCACAAAGGCAGCGTGCTTGAATTCAGAAACATCACCCTGAAAGAAGCAAAATAAACGGAGTGTTTTTTTATGAAGCTTTTTAACTTGTTTTCAAGTACTGCCTCCGGCAGTACTCCCTCTTGCAAGAGGGAGCGTTTTACATTGATCGAACTCCTGGTCGTCATTGCACAATATTGCCGTAATCATGTAAAAGTTCTGTATAACCGTACGGGTATGCAAGCCGCAGGGGGCGGCGCGTTGGTACGGATGTGTACGGATAGGTACGGAAAAGTACGGAGGAAAGCGCCGCAGAAACCGGCTTTTGGGGTACACCATAATGCTTGCGAAGCACACGCTTCATATACTGCACATAACGCCGTTTTTGCGTCAGCAAAAACTTATTCGCTTTTCTTGACCCTCCGCCGCCCTGCGGGCTATGGAGGGCAGGAAGATAAAACCAGTCCTTATAATACTTGCAAAGCAAGTGCTTCATGCACCGGAGGTGCGCTTCATATTTGCCGCAGGCAAATGCTTCATACTTTTGTGTGCTTGACACGCAGAGGCGTGCAA
>JAZSGR010000051.1:0-22803 GCA_045532825.1 Victivallaceae bacterium
CACTCCGTAAAACGCTTTACCGTATTTACCGTCAATATGTTTAACCGCAATCAATTCAGATTGGTAATCATTCTTGCCACAGTAAAAACCAACAAAGAATATCAACACCGCAAGTAATACCACTCCGATATATTGGAAAATACTTTTCGTTTTCATTTATCATTACCTTTTGCTGTATTGATGGATTTTATCAGCATCACCCGGATTTGAGAGCAACTGTTGTTTAATATCCGTTGGTTAATATAATATCTGTGATGAAGTATTGCAAACCGAAACTCTCATTTTTCATTTTCACATCATATGAGCGAAGCGAATGCTTCATATTTGGAGTAAAACGGAAAATGCTTCATAACGAAGTTGCTTCATCTGAAAAGGCTGGTCCGGATTAGGTGAAGCACGCCAGTCGGCGTATGAAGCATTTTGCGGCATTGCCGCAAAATATGAAGCACCGCAGATGCGGTATGAAGCAAAGCCTTTTCAGGCTTCATGTTTTTTTGCCTTGAAATCGAGGCAAAAAAATGGCGGAGAGAGCGGGATTCGAACCCGCGGTAGAGTTTCCCCTACGACAGTTTAGCAAACTGTTGCTTTCGGCCACTCAGCCATCTCTCCGCTGCTGCGTATGAAATATAAAATATCACTGCTTGTTACGCTTGTCAAGCCGTTTTTGAAGAATTTTGGGAAAAAAGCCGCGCGGAACTGCTTTAACGCTTGTTAAACAAAAAAAATGGAGTATATTATTCTATTGTATTATAGTGCAGTAATCAGGTTTTCAGTGTATTTTTTGATATAAAACAACAGAACAGGAAAAAATGAGCGATCTTACAAGCAAAGATATTCCGCTGAATATCGAAGAGATCATGCATACCGCATATCTCCAGTATTCTTTGAGCGTGAACGTCGGACGCGCCATCCCCGATGTGCGCGATGGTCTTAAACCGGTCAACCGCCGTATCCTCTATGCCATGCGCCAGATGGGACTTTCAAAAAGTCATCCGACTGTCAAGTGCGCCAAGGTCGTCGGCGATGTCATGGGTAATTATCACCCGCATGGCGACTCTTCCATTTACGAGGCTCTGGTCCGTCTGGCACAGCCGTTCTCCATGCGCTGCAAACTCGTAGAAGGTCAGGGTAACTTGGGTTCCATCGACGGTGACCCCGCCGCCGCCAGCCGTTATACCGAATGCCGTATGGAACGGCTCGGCGAAGAAATGCTCGCCGATATCGAAAAAGAAACTGTGGATATGGTTCCCACTTTCGACGAATCTGATGTGGAACCTGCCGTCCTCCCGGCAAAATTTCCGCAGCTTCTGGTCAACGGTACCACCGGTATCGGTGTGGGTATGGCTACCAGTATCCCTTCGCACAACCTCGGCGAAGTCATCGATGCCACTGTGCATCTGCTCGATAATCCGGAAGCAACCGTCGATGAACTCATGCAGTTCATCCCCGGTCCCGACTTCCCCACCGGTGCGATCATCCGCGGCCGCTGGACTCTGCGTCAGTTCTATCAGACCGGTCACGGCAGTGTCAAGATCCGCGCAAAGGCGGATATCATCGAGAAAGACGGTCATGAACAGATCATCATAAGTGAGATCCCCTACGGTATCAACAAGGCTCAGCAGATCGAAAAGATCGCTGAACTTGTCCGCGATAAGAAAATCACCGGTATTTCCGGTTTGCGCGATGAATCCAGTGACCGTGCCGGTCTGCGTGTGGTCATCGACATCAAACGCGGTTCCATGGGACAGGTCGTACTCAATCAGATCTATACCCATACCATGTTCGAGACCACCATCGGATGCACCATGCTGGTCGTCGATCACAACCGTCCGCGCACGATGAATCTGGTCGAAGTTCTTCAGGCTTACATCGACCACCGTCTGGAAGTCATTCTGCGCCGTACCATTTTTGAACTCAAAAAAGCCGAGGCACGCGCCCATATCCTCGAAGGTTTGATGAAGGCTCTTGCCAATATCGACGATGTGGTGCAGATCATCCGCGAGTCCCGTACCCGCGGCGATGCCGCCGACAGTCTGATCTCCAGATTTGAGTTCACCCAGATCCAGGCTGATGCCATCCTTGATATGCGTCTGCATCAGCTGACCGGACTGGCTATCGAAACTCTCCAGAACGAGTACAATGAACTCATGGTCCGGATCGAATATCTCAAGGGATTGATCGAAAGCCGCGAAAAACGTCTCGCCGTCATCAAAGAGGAACTGCTGGATGTCAAGGAACGTTTCGCCGATCCGCGCCGTACCGAGATCACCATGGATGACTCCGATCTCAATATCGCTGACCTGATCCCCCGTCACAGCTGCGTCATCACAGTTTCCAATACCGGTTACATCAAGCGTGTTCCGGCTGCGACCTACCGTACACAGCACCGCGGCGGACGCGGTATCATCGGCATGGAGACCAAAGAAGAGGATCACGTTGAACATCTCTTCAACGCCGACAGTCACGATATCATCTTCTTCTTCACCAACCGCGGCTTCATGTACTGGCTCAATGTGTATGAGATCCCGGAGGGGTCACGTACCGGCAAAGGCAAGGCGATCGTCAATATGATAAAGATCGAACCGGGCGAGCGCATCTGTGCCATGCTCACTGTGAGTCAGGATGATTTTGAAGATCCCAACAAATATATCGTCATGGCGTCCAGAAACGGTTATATCAAGAAGAGCGAGCTGTCTCTCTTCAAAAATCTGCGCCGCATAGGTTTGCGTGCGCTGGTGATCGAAGATGACGATGATCTTATCGGAGCTGCGATCGCTTCCAACGGCAATGAGATACTGCTCTCTACCAGCATGGGAATGTCCTGCCGTTTCGATCTTGATGATGAGCAGGTCCGTCCCATGGGACGCAGTGCCCGCGGTGTCACCGGTATGCGTTTCAAACTTGAAGGCGATACCGTTGTCAGTCTTGAAGTCATCAAGGAACCCACCTATGATGAGGCGGTGGAAGATGATTCCGATGAGGAAGTTTCTGCCGAAGCTGAAATCGAAACCGGTGATGATGGTGAAGATATTTCTGAAACCGGGATCGGTCCTGAAGTGCTGGTCGTCACCGACGGCGGTATGGGTAAACGCAGTTTTGTCAGCAATTACCGCAAGACCAAACGCGGTGCAAGAGGTGTGGTGAACATCCGTCTGCGCGAAGGCGAAAAAGTGCTGGCGGTACTGCAGATCGTCGATGAGGATGAGATCCTTATCACCACTGCCAGCGGTCAGCTTTCCCGTATCCCGGTGAGCGAGATCCGCCGTATCGGACGTGTCGGCAAAGGTGTGAAGATCATGAACCTGCGCGAAGGCGAACGCATTACCGGTGTTGCCAAACTGGTCAAAGTAGAGGGCGAAAAACTGCCGGGAGAGGAAAATGCTCCGGTGGAAGCCGCTTCTGCTCCTGAAGCAGTTCCCGCAGAAGCCGCCGCCGCTGACGTTGAAACTGCCGGTGACGGAGAAAGTGATAACGCCTGATATTATAACATGCCCGTCAGATGCTGTTGAGTCCAAGTTCCAGAAAACATGACCTGCCGTTGCTGATGGGGATCGTCAATGTTACCGGCGATTCCTTCAGCGAGGGGGGGCTTTCTGCTCCTGAAACGGCAGTGGAACGTGCTTTGCAGCTGTTGGCGGACGGGGCGGATATACTTGATATCGGCGGGGAATCAACCCGTCCCGGGGCGGAAGATGTGACGGGGAAAGTGGAGATCTCAAGATTGAGTCCGGTGATCTCTGAAATTCTCCGTCAGGCTCCGGATGCAGTCATTTCCGTGGATACGCGCCGCGCCGGAACTGCCGGGGAAATGCTCGGACTCGGAGCAAAGATCATCAATGATGTATCCATGCTCCGCTTTGATCCGGAGATGCCTGAAGTGCTGCGGGAAAATCCTGAAAGCATACTGGTGCTCTGCCATTCAAGAGGAACTCCGCAGAATATGCGCTTTCCTGAGTTCTGCCGCTATGACGGTGACGTTGTTGAAATCGTCTGCAATGAGCTGCTTGAGGCGGCGGAAAAATCAGGTGTCAGCCGTGAACGGATATGGTTCGATCCCGGTTTCGGGTTCGCTAAAACCGTTGAACAGCAAATTGTTATGATGCAGGGGGCGGCGAGGATGGTGAAACGTCTGGGAAATGTGCTTGCCGGTATTTCCAGAAAGTCTTTTATCGGTGAGATCACCGGCGAAAAAGATCCTGCCCTGCGTACCGGCGGAACTCTTGCCGGAGAACTGCATCTGGCATCGTGCGGAGCGGCCGTCATACGGACTCATAACGTCAGGATGCTGCGCGATGCATTGAAAATGAAATATACCGTTGAACACAAAACAGAGGAGACAGAACTGTGACAGGATCGGCTTCAGCATTGATCGAGATCTTCCGTGCCTTCATCCAGATCGGAATTCTGTTTCTGATGATCTACGGGGTGCTTTATTATTTGCGCGGTACCCGCGGTGCCATGGTGATCGCAGGATTATTCATCCTCGGTATCAGTATGGCGATCGTGGTCCGTATCGAATTTTTGAGTTTGGATGTTCTGTCATTCATTCTTGACATGTTCGGCAATTCGCTTTTTATCGCCATGCTTATCATCTTTCAGCCGGAGCTGCGGCGCGCTCTTGCCCAGCTTGGCAGTTACATGGCGCGCAAGGGCAAACTGCGCCGGGAAGTGGTGAGCGAGATCGTTGCCGGTGTGCGCAATATGGCAAAACGCCGGTGCGGAGCCCTGATCGTAGTTGAACGCAGACTCAATCTTCAAACGTTTATAGATGACTCCATTCCGCTGGATATAAAGATCAATGCGCTGGTTCTGGAGTCGATATTCTATCCGAATTCACCTCTGCATGACGGAGCGGTCATCATCCGGAACGACCGGATCGTTGCCGCCAGAGCTATTCTGCCGCTCACCCGTGCCGAACATGTTTCGCGCCACCTGGGAACACGGCACCGCGCCGCCCTCGGTGTTTCGGAGGAGAGCGATGCCGTAACGATCGTGGTTTCCGAGGAGACCGGAGTCATAAGTCTGGCTTACCGTGGAGTTTTTCACCGTGATCTCGGAGCCGATGAACTGGCAGAACTGCTGGAACAGCTGATCGTTATGAAAGATGACGGCGAGCTCAGCGAAACCGTCAAAATGCTGGAAGAACAGGATGAGGCGGCTTGTGATAAATCAGGGGAGGCTTTGAAAAATGAATAGAATCAAGGCTTTTTTTCTCCGGGATCATCTGCGTAAACTGCTGGCACTGATTTTTGCCGTGCTGCTGTATTTCGGTGTCCACGGTCAAATCTACGAAGAACGCAGCGTCCATGGAGTGCCGGTCGATGTGAAACTTGCTCCGGAACTGTCATTTATAACCAGGCAGGCATATCAGGTCATGCTGACGGTTCGGGGGGCGGCACGGGCGTTGAAGGATCTCAATCCTGAAGCCTTCGCGGGAACGGTGTATGTCGGACCTGAACACTTTGCCGGTGACGGTAACTATGTGGTTTATCTGCGTCCGGATATGTTTACGACCAAGCCGGGAGTGAAAATAGTCAATGCTCCGCCTTTGAAACTGCACCTGCAGCGCAGGATCTCCAGACGTGTTCCGGTCAAGACTCAGTTTTCCGGCAGGTTGCCGGAAGAGTACCGCCGTGCTGAAGACAGGGTCATTCCTGCAGAAGTTATTGTGTCCGGACCGGAGATGACGGTGAAATCTCTCAATGCGCTCTTCACCGAACAGATCCCGTTGTCAGAAACGGTCACCGCTCCGTTTGAATACGAGAGCAGACTGGTCATTCCCTCCGGCATACAGGTAAATCTGCCGCGGGTAATGGTGCAGGTGGATGTGGTCAAAAATTTTGAAACCAGACGTTTAGGAGGACTTCCGGTGCATATCATGCACGACAACAGTCTGAAAATGAGTGCTGCACTCACTAATCCGGCACAGACAGCCGAAGCTGTTTTAAGCGGTGTGGGTTCCAGCTTATCCATGTTGAAATCAGGAGACATACGCATTTTTGCGGATCTTTCAAATATCCATGCTCCCGGAAATTACATGGTACCTCTGCGGTGCAGCTGTTCCGCAGACGGTGTCAGTGTCAAAGCTGTGACTCCCGGCGAGGTGGAAGTCAAAGTTGTAAAATAACCCTGGAATAAATTAAATATAAAAAAAGGAAAAAAAATGGTTATCAAAAAACTCAACACCTTCTTTCATCGCAACAGCCGCTGGCTGTTCGGAGCGTTCACGATCGTGATCATCGTCTCTTTTCTGGGGTTTCTTACTCCGGGAACTTTCGGGTTCGGAGATATGAGCAATCCGGAAAAGATCTCCATGGGAACCGCTTACGGAGAGGATGTCACTTATGGCGAGTTGCGTGATGTCAGCCGTAATCTGTCGATTTTCAGCGAGGTGTTCAACGGAGTGTCTCTCTCCCGTGAACTGCCGCAGGAAGCGATGTTCAGTTATGTCTGCATTATCCGCAAAGCCGGTAAACTCGGACTTTCTGCCAGTGACAGAGAGGTCGCCGCGATCATCCGTCAGGCTCCGGTTTTCGTCAGGGACGGCAAGTTTGACAAGAGTGCCTATGACAATGCTGTGAAAAATCTGCGCCGCAGCGGTATTACTGAAAAAGATCTTTATGATGCCTGCCGCCAGCAGATCATCATCAACAAATTCCAGCAGGAACTTACCGGCGGTATCACTGCGACCGAAGGCGAAGCTGAAGAGCTTTTCCGCAGACTCAATACTGCATTTACCATCCGGGTCATCGAATTCCCCGCAGAAAAAACTGCCGGTATGAAGGTTTCCGACAAGGAGCTTGAGACCTTTTTCGCTTCCCGCCGTTCGGCTTATCAGATCCCCGGCAGGATCAATGCCCTTGCCGTCGGTCTTGATTACGCTGCGTTCAAAGGACAGGCTGCCAAAATGGCATCAGCGAAAGCTGTGAAAGCGTTCTTTGACCGCAATCCCAAAGCATTTGAAACCGATAAGGTGAAAAATCCCGGTTTCGATGCAGTGAAAGCCCGGGTCAGAACTGCTTTTATCGACGCTGCTGCAAAAGAAATTGCTATGAAAGAGGCTTATGATTTTGCGACCAGAGCGTATGAAACTCTTGCTGAAGTTCCGCTCAAAGATAAGGAAAAGACATTCCGTGATCTTGCTGCCAAAGCAAAGTATGTGGTCATCGAAGCCGGCAGTACTGATTTCGGAGCTGCTTCCGTCGGAAAAATCAATTCCGCGATGCTGGTCAAACAGCTTTCCGGACTGGTCGGCAGCAACACTGTAACTGATCCGATCCCCGAAGATAAAGCTGTTTACATCGGTTTCCTGCGTTCCCGCACCATGCCGCGTCCTGCTGAACTCAAAGAGGTTTCTGCCAAAGTAAGAAAAGATTGTCTTGCTGATAAAGCTGCAGCTGCTGCTTTCAAAAAAGCTGCGGATGCTCACGCCGGACTTCTCCGGGCCAGACCCAATCAGGTCAATGCTCTGCTGGCGAAGATCAAAGGATACAAAACCACTGATTTTGATTTCATCCCGATGAGCAAGCAGCCGCCGGAAGCCTTTGCTGAAGCTGCGGTAGCCGCACTCAATCTCAATGTCGGAGCATTTACCGCTCCGCTCCGCAAGACATCCGGAACTGTCATCGCACGTCTGGTGAAGCGTACTGCTCCGGATATGAAAGAGTTCGCAAAGCAGAAAGAGATGTATATCATGCTGTGCCGCAACCAGAAAGTCTCTCTTGCCATGCAGGCACTGCAGGATGAATTGGCTGCAAACTGCCGTTTTACCGGCAACGGACAGAATAACTGAAGAAAATGAACAGTTCTGTTCCCGATTTGCCGTCTTCCCGGAGCGGGTTCGCTCTGGGAAGGCAGATGACTGTCGAATTTTACGATTGCGACGCCAGGATACTTACTGATGCCGCAAAGATGGAGGAGATTTTTGTTTCCTCTGCCCTGAAATCAGGTGCAACGGTGATAAGCAGCCATTTTCACAGTTTCATGCCGCAGGGTGTAAGCGGAGTGGTGGTCATATCTGAATCCCACTTTGCCGTGCATGCCTGGCCGGAGCATGAGTACGCCGCTGTCGATCTTTTCACCTGCGGTGAGAATGTGGATTTTGACTGCGCGGTAAAAAGCATTGCCGGAGCTCTCGGCAGTGAACAGTGGGTGATCTCAAGTCTCATCGACCGGGGCATCGTGGGGCACAACGGCGTGGAACGGGTGGTTCCGATAACCGAGGGCAGAGATCATCACAGCTTTCAGCTTTCGTGGAAGAGCCGGTTTGAAAAAACTTCAGCCAGTGCGCTTTCTGTTGCGATAGACCTGTACGATGCAAAAAGTGCATGTGATTTCAGCAGTATCGGAGAAAAGGTCGCTGCGGTCGCAGAGTGCCTGGGGTTACGGCTTGATGGAAAGTGCCTGCTGTCGGTGAACGGCAGTTTGTACAAGTTCAGCCAGCCGCTTGACAGCGGATGGTTCAACGGTATATGGAACACTGAAAACAGAAGTGTTCATATAGATATTTTTTACGGATCATTTTTTGATCCGCGTGCGGCGGCGGAAAAAGCTCTTGAGAGTTTTGCCTGTTCTTTTTACAGGATGCAGCCGCATGTCAGACAATAAACAGGTGGTGATGAAAATCATCCGGTAATCAAAAACAAATCACAGGAGAAATAGATCATGGAAGATCTGGCAAAGAAAATCACTGACCGCCTTGAGGAATTGCGTGTTCATCTGCAGGCTGACGGCGGAGACCTTGAGATCGTGGCTATCGAAGGCAAAACTGTCAAGTTGAGACTGCGCGGTGCCTGCGGCGGCTGTCCTCATGCCACTATGACGATCAAGGGCGGTCTGGAGCGCATCCTGCGCGATGAACTTGATCCTGAAATCGTCATCGAACGCGTCATCTGACGGAACAGACAGGAGAATGCACCATGACCCGGAGTGAATTTATCCGGCTTGCCGGAAGCAGGATCATCCGTCTTGACGGCGCGACCGGAACCGAGTTGATAAAACGCGGACTTCCTCCGGGAGTCTGTCCTGAAGAATGGTGTGTACTCCACCCTGAAGCGGTCATTTCGGTCCAGCAGGCATACTGCAGAGCCGGAAGCGATCTGCTTTATGTTCCGAGTTTCGGCGGAAATCCCGCCAAACTTGCAGAGTTCGGTCTGGAAAGCAGAACACACGAGCTCAACCGCTGTCTGGTTGAGCTTTCGCGCAAAGCATGCCCCGGAAAACTGATTTTCGGAGACATCGCTCCCACCGGACACCTGATCGAACCGAACGGACCGCTTCCGTTTGAAGAGGCAGTGAAAATTTACCGAACCCAGGCGGAAGCTCTGCTTGAGGGCGGTGTGGATGGCTTTGCCATCGAAACCATGATGGATCTTCAGGAAGCAAGGGCGGCTTTGATCGCTGTCAAAGAACTTGCGCCGGAGATCGCAGTCATTGTCACCATGACCTTTGAACCAGGCGGAAGGACTCTGACCGGAACCGGTCCGGTTTCCGCACTGGTGACTTTGCAGAGTCTGGGAGCTGCGGCATTCGGCTGCAACTGTTCGACCGGACCGGAAGAGATGGCGGAGATCATCCGCAGGATCAAACCGTATGCGTCGATCCCGCTGGTCGCCAAACCCAATGCAGGAATGCCCCGTCTGGTAAATGACAAAACCGTATTTCCGCAGGGACCTGAAGAGTTCGGGCGTGCTGCTTCTCTGCTTGCTGATGCCGGAGCTAATCTCATCGGCGGATGCTGCGGTACTTCTCCGGATCATATCGCTCAACTTGACTGCCGGCTGGCAAATTGCTCTGTGCCGCAGGTTGAGCAGAAGATCACCGGAGTGATCGCTTCTGCACAGCAGTTCTGCTGTTTCGGAACAGACAAACCGTTTGTTCTTATCGGTGAGCGGATAAATCCCACCGGAAAAAAAGCTCTTCAGGCGGAACTGCGTGAAGGAAAATTCGATCTGGTCCGGAAATTTGCTTCCGAACAGCGCGATGCCGGAGCCGCAGTGCTGGATGTCAATACCGGTGTCGGCGGTATCGATCAGACGGATGTTCTGCGGAAAGCTGTGGCGGAAACGGTGAAAACTGTACAGCTGCCGCTTTCGATCGACTCAACTTTGCCGGAGGCGGTCGAGGCTGCTCTCCGGATCTATCCCGGACGCGCTCTGCTCAACTCCGTAAGTGCGGAAAAAGAGCGTATCGAAAAGATTCTGCCGATCGCTGCAAAATACGGTGCGATGCCGGTGCTTCTGCCGTTGTCGGATGAAGGTATCCCGCGTACCTGCGGAGAGCGTGCCGGTCTTTTGAAGTTTCTGCTTGAAAAGGTGCAGCAGTACGGATATTCTGTTTCAGACTGCATCGCCGATGCCCTTATCATGACGGTAAGCACTGATCAGTCCGCTGCTCTTGAGGCATTGGATTTTATCGGATATTGTACAAAAGAACTTGGTATCGGTACCACCTGCGGCTTATCCAATATAAGTTTTGGACTGCCTGACAGAGCCGCTCTCAATCAGGCGTTTCTCGGACTTGCCTGCGGCAGGGGACTGGGCAGTGCCATTGCCAATCCCGGGGCGGCAGGCATCGTCTCCATGATCGAAGCTTCTGATGCTCTGCGCGCACTTGATCCCGGACTCAAACGCTACATCGCAGGTCATGCAAATACTGCCGGAAAGACGGAAAATGCAGTTTGCATCAAGGCTCTTGCAGCTGATGAGGTTTTGAAAAATGCGGTGGTCAACGCACAGCCGGATGCAGTCGCAGATGCCGTGAAAAATGCGCTGGCGCATGACTTCAAGGCGGATCATCTGGTAAATAAAGTACTCATTCCGGCTCTGACTGAAGTCGGCAGCCGTTTTGAGCGAAAAGAATACTTTCTTCCCCAGCTTATGCAGAGTGCGGAGGCTATGCGTATTGCCATGAAACTTCTGGAACCGGAATTGAAAAAGGATCGTTCCGCCGGGAATGCTGATGCTCCGGTATTCGTGCTTGCCACGGTCGAGGGGGATATTCATGACATCGGTAAAAATATAGTCAATATGCTGTTGGGAAATCACGGATTCAAAGTGATCGATCTCGGCAAGGATGTTCCGGCAGGAAAAATCGTTGACTCCGCTGTGCAGAACCGTGCCGTGTGCATCGGCTTGTCTGCTCTGATGACCACGACCATGCCGCGTATGCGTGATGTTATGGAACTTCTGAATTCACGAAAACTGAATATTCCGGTCATCGTGGGCGGAGCTGCAGTCGATGCAAATTATGCCGATGAGATCGGTGCGGTATATGCTGCTGATGCCATGGCAACTGTACGTGAGGCCCAGAGGATCGCGGGCGTAAAATAAATTGGAGACATTTTGAAAATGAACAGCGGTGATATGACCTGGGACCTTGATGTCCTTTACCGGAATATTGAAGATTGGGAAAAAGATTTTGATATGATCCCGGTGCTGGCGGAAAAATTTGCCTCCTTCCGCGGACGTCTGCATGAGTCTCCGGAGATCCTCCGTCAGGCGATCGAAGCAGGGGATGCCCTTGACCGTCTCGGTGAAAAAGTCTATTGTTACGCTCATTTGAAGAGCGATGAAGATACTTCCGTAAATTCCAACCGGGCGCGGGTGGAGCGGCTGCGCGCCAGATTTGCTGAACTTTCTCCCCTTGAAAGCTGGTTCGATCCGGAGATCATGGCGATACCTGAAGAAACCATGACGCAGTTCCTTGCCTCTCCGGAACTTGCCTTTTACCGCCGCAGTCTGGAGGAGCTTCTGCGCGAAAGACCGCATACGCTCTCTGAACCGGAGGAACGTCTGCTGGGGGTGTTTTCTGATGTTCTCGGCAGTGCGAGCGGTACTTTTGAGGTCCTCAACGATGCCGATCTTGATTTCGGCAGGATCAGGGATGAGAACGGACGCAGTGCCGCTCTGACCCACGGCACCTCCCGCCGTTTTCTTGAGAGCAATGACCGCGATACCCGGCGCAGAGCTTTTAACAAGGTATATAAAAGCTACGGCAAACTGCGGAATACTTTTGCCTCCACGCTTGATGCCAATGTCAAACGTCATGTTACCGGTGCGAAGGTGCGGCATTATGATTCGGCTCTCGCTGCGGCACTTTCAGGAGATAATGTTCCGGAGCCGGTTTACCGCAATCTGATCGCTGCGGTCCATGAGCGTTTTGAACCGTTCTATGACTATATGAAGCTCCGCCGGGAGATCATGGGACTGGAAAAACTGGATATGTATGATATGTACAATCCGCTGCTGCCCGGATGCAAAAAGGAGTATTCTTTTGACGAGGCGGAACGTCTGGTCAAAGCCGCCCTTGCTCCGCTGGGTGAAGAGTACGGCAGAGCTCTTGATCTTGCTTTCAGGCAGCGCTGGATCGATGTTCCGGCGCGCAAGGGAAAACGTTCAGGAGCGTATTCCGGCGGCTGTTATGACAGTTATCCCTATCTGCTGCTCAACTATGACGGAACCCTCAACGATGTATTTACTCTGGCGCATGAGCTGGGACACTCCATGCACAGCTATTACAGCAACAGATTTCAGGAGTATCATTATGCTGATTATGAAATTTTTGTTGCCGAAGTCGCCAGTACCACAAATGAGATACTGCTGTTTGAATATCTGTTTGAAAATGCTTCCGACCGGGATTTCCGCGCATTTCTGCTCGGTCACATCGCTGATGAGATCCGCGGAACGATCTACCGTCAGACCATGTTTGCCGAATTTGAGCTTGATATGCATGAGGCGGCGGCACAGGGCATTCCGCTTACTGCAGACTGGCTGTCAGAACGTTATTACCGGCTCAATGAACTTTATTACGGTCCGGAAGTATCTCCCGACCGCAAGATAAGTCTTGAATGGGCGCGCATACCGCATTTTTATTACAATTTCTATGTATATAAATATGCTACCGGCATGTCTGCCGCACTGAAACTTGCCGCCGGTATCCGCAGCGGAGATCCGGCAAAACGCGAAGCGTATTTCGGATTTCTCAAAGCCGGGTGTTCAAAAGATGTGCTGGATATCATGCGTGATGCCGGTGTCGATCTTTCCACACCGGCACCGGTATGCGATGCGCTGGATTATTTTGCAGATGTAGTTTCCCGTCTGCGCCGGGAGCTGGGAAAATGACCGGACTCATCCGCCGCGCCGAAGCCGGAGAGTGCCTTTCAACGGAAGAACTTGCGGCATTGATCTTTCTGGATGACGATCACCTTTGCCGTGAACTTTATCAGGCAGCTTACCGGATCAAAACGTATTTTTCCGGCAGACAGGTATATCTGCGCGGCTTGATCGAGTATTCCAACATCTGTTCCCGCAACTGTCTGTATTGCGGCATCCGGCGCGGGAATTTCAAGGTGAGACGTTTTGAACTTTCTCTTGACGGGATCCTTGCCGCTGCCGAACTTGCTTACGATTACGGATACGGTTCGGTCGTTCTTCAGGGCGGTGAACGCAGTGACCGGAAAGCGGTGGATTTTATCACTCTTGCAGTGAGGACGATAAGAGAACGTTTCCCGGAGCTTGGAATAACTTTATCCTGCGGCGAACAGAGCCTTGAAGATTTTATCCGCTGGAAAACGGCGGGAGCCGACCGTTATCTGCTGCGTATAGAAAGTTCAGACCGCGACTTGTTCTACCGTATACATCCGTCTGAAAACAGTTTTGAGGCACGGGTGCAGTTGCTGAAGGATCTGCGCCGTGCGGGATTTCAGGTCGGTACCGGAGTCATGATCGGACTTCCCGGACAGACTGCTCTGCATCTTGCCCGTGATGTGGAGTTTTTCCGTTCTCTTGACGTTGATATGATCGGCATGGGGCCGTGGATACCGCAGCAGGATGCTCCGTTGTGCGATGATACACCGGAGACTCCGGAGAAAGCCGCACGGCGTTTCCGTCTTGCGTTGAATATGATCGCAGTTGTCCGTCTGGTGCTGCGCAATGTGAACATCGCCTCGACCACTGCGCTTCAGGCTTTGCGTCCGGCGGACGGCAGGGAGCTCGGACTGCTTGCCGGAGCCAATGTCATCATGCCCAATGTCGGTAATGTGGAACACCGTGAGGATTACCGTCTTTATGACGGCAAGCCTGATATTGATGAAAATGCGGAGTCCATCCGCAGGGCACTTGATGACTCTGTGGCAAAGATCGGTGAGAGCATCGCCTACAATGTTCCGGGAACTCCGGTGCATTATCTTGAACGTCTCAATCATCCGTCTGAAGGATGAACTGAATCACGGTTCCACGTTTCGGCGGAGCTGGCATTCTGTCAAGCTGTTTGAGCAGATTTCTCACGGAGTCATCCATGGCTGCAACGCCGCTTGTTTTAAGTATCCTTCCGGCGGTGACTCTGCCGTCTGAAGCTATTTCAAGTTCGATAGTCACTGCCGGCAGCTGATCTCCAAGCAGTGATTTAGGCGGCTGGAACCAGACATTTTTCAGATACATCCCGGCGCGGCGGTTGTATTGCTCCATTTCCTCCGTAAGTCCGCCTCCCGGAGTGCGGTGATCGGCTTTTCCCTGCACCTGTCCGCGGTCGCGGCTGCCGATCGGAACGTTGGGATTGAAGTTGCGTCCGGCGGTCTCCCGCAGTTCATTGGTTCCGCGCGGAGGACGGTAGACCTCATTCTGCAGGTTCCGTTTTTTTACAGTTTTTTTCTGTACAGTTTTTTTCTGTACTGTTTTTTTCGTTCTTTTCGCTGTACGCTTTACCGTCCGTTTTTTCACAGTCTTCCGTACCGCTTTTTTTATTTTCGGTTTGGGGATGGATACTTTCGGTTCAGCCGGGGGGGCCGGCGGTACGGATACAGCCGGTTCCGCCGGAATGGGGGTGCCGGCAGGTTTCGGACGTGTCCGTTCCGGAGGTCCGACCAGCGGGGCATGGGATAATTCTTTCGGACCGATCTTTACTCTGAACGCATTGACTTTGGGCGGTCTGAAAAAATTATCCATTGCCATCCAGATCAGCGGTACCGTGATGATTACAGTGTGCAGAATGAATACACCACCGCATATTTTCCAATGCCTTGAGGAGTACTGCGCTTCAGTTTTTTCTTTGCGCCTGAGTGTCTCTGAAAATTCCGGTATCATTTACTTTCCGCCTGGGTGACAAGTATCACATCGGTAAAACCGGTGGAGCGGATCAGAGCCATGAGGCTGATGACATCATCGTATTTTCTTGAGCCGTCGGCACGCAGCAGCAGGTCAGTTTTTGGATCGGATGCTTTCAGAGCTTTGAGGCGATCCACAAGTTCCTCTTTTGTGACCGCATCTCTGCCGAACATGATCGTTCCCTTTTCTGTGATGCTTATGCTTTTGACCGTATCCACAGGCAGTTCATCGCTGTTCATTTCCGGAGGATTTATTTTTGTGCCGTATTCCATGAGCGGCATGCTTATCATAAAAACGATCAGCAGGATGAATGTAAGGTCGAGCAGCGGAGTGATATTGATCTCATCCATAGCCGCCATGGCTGAACGCCGGTGTTTTCTGCGTCTCATACTTATCTCTCCGCGTCGAATTCAAGCTGTTCAAGTTTCACGCGGACCATGAATTCTTCGGTGAAGTTATCCATCATGGTTGTGAGATTGCGGATCGAAGCGGTCATAAAGTTATATCCGACCAGCGAGGGGATCGCCACGATCAGACCTGCCACGGTGGTAAGCAGTGCGCCTGCCACACCGGGAGCGAGGGCTGTGAAGTCCGGTTTACCGGCGATGGCGATACCGCTGAATGCCATCATCACGCCCCAGACGGTTCCGAAGAGTCCGCAGAACGGACTCAAACTCACCAGAGTGGCAAGCGTACCGACATTGGTTTCAAGTTCCTGTATCTGGGCTGATACTTCACGCTCAAGGACCGCTTCGATCGCATTGTACTGGGCATCTGAAAGTTTGCACGGAGTGATCCCGGCGCCGGAATAATGCTCCCGGTTTGCCGACTGGTAGAAATCCTGAAGTTTATCCACCCCTGAAGAATAGATGGTGGCAAGCGGTCCCGGGTTGTTGAGACCTTCTCTGATAAGTCCGGGAGTTGCCACGTTTTTTTCGTTGGCTTTGAAAAGGGCGAGAAAACGCAGGGAGAGCAGTTTTGCTTTTCTCAAGTGCAGGTACTTGTCGATCATGAGGGTCCAGGTGAGGACCGATCCGAGAAGCAGTCCGATAACGATGGCTTTACCCACGGTATCGCTGTTGGCAAAGGCGTAATAAACTCCCGGAGTTGCGGCGGCGGATGCAAGAATCATAAAAAACATTCTCCTATTTTGAAAAAATATTGATTTATCACTTTATAAAATATAATTCGGGTATTATATTCTACAAGTGACATAATTCAGAAAAAGGTTGAAAAATGCAAAAAGATCGAATACTTCTCGGATTTGATGTCGGCGGAACCAAACTCGGTATCGGACTTGGAACCGCTTCCGGCAGGATCATCGGTGAATATCGGATGCCCAATGTGAACACCAGAGCGGAAGAGGTCCTTCCGCATATAGCTGAAGAGGCACAGAAGATGATCCGCGCCAACGGACTGGATATGAAAGATGTTGAGGCATTCGGCATATCTGCTCCGTTTCCGGCTGATGCGAAAAAAGGCATAATGATCGAACCGCCCAACAATCCGCTGTGGCGCAATGTTCCGATCCTTGATTTTCTGCGGGAGGCTCTCGGTATCGAAGGCGCGTTTGAAAACGATGCCAACTGCGGAGCTCTTGCTGAATGGTTTTTCGGTGCCGGCAGGGGATGCAATGATTTTGTCTATCTTACCATGAGTACCGGTATAGGCGGCGGTATCGTTGCATCCGGCAAACTTGTCCGCGGCGGCGGTGTTCTGAGTGCCGGTGAGATCGGTCACACCTGTGTGCAGATCGACGGCAGACCCTGCAACTGCGGTCTGCGCGGATGCTATGAGGCATATTGCGGCGGCAGAGCTGTCGCTGACCGTCTGCGTGAGGAACTTGCAGATAAACCCGACAGTATGATAATGCAGCTTGCCGGCAATGATCCGTCAAAGATAGATATGATCGTTTTTGAAAAGGCTGTCCGGGCAAATGATCCGTATTCGGTCGCGCTCTGGGATGAGATCGCTCTGCGCAATGCCCAGGCTATGGGTATTCTGATAAATATGCTCAATCCTGATAAACTCATTCTCGGCACCATGGCGTGGGCGATAGGCGATCTTTACATGGATCCCATCAGAAAATATCTGCCGCGTTTCTGCTGGAAAGAGCCTATGGAAGCATGTGAGATTGTTTACAGTGCTCTGAAGCGCGACATCGGTTCCTATGCCGGTATCGCGGCGGCTCTCAATTATCTGAACGAAAAAGAACAGGCATAAAGGAGCTTAAAGCATGTTCAACAACCGGGATATAGTCTGCGCCGTTGAGATCGGTACTTCAAAGATCTGCGTGCTTGTCGGAGAGGTTTCCGGAGACGGTGAGGTCGAGGTCATCGGCAGGGGACTGGTTCCCGGAAACGGGAGCGTGGTCAAGGGGGAGATATGCAACTACCCCGGACTTCTTCCGCTGCTGGAAAAAGCGATAGATGAAGCCGACCGTTCAAGCGGCGGCTGTATCGGAGACTGCCGTCTGGTCCAGGTGCTGGTCACCGGGTGCGGTATAGCGTCACAGCAGGGTGTAGGTTCCGCAGCTGTCCGCAATGAGGAACGGGTCGTTACCGAACTGGAACGTCAGGAGGCTCTGGAAAATGCCCAGGTCCTCAACCTGGCAGCCGACCGGGAGATACTCAACTGCTCCGAGACTTTTTTCAAAGTCGACGGCAGACGGGTGAGCAATCCGATGCAGCAGCGCGCCGCCAAGCTGGAAACACATGTTCACGTCGTGCACGGTATTGGAGCGCGTCTTGATGCTTTCCGCCGCGCGGTTTCCGATGCCGGATTCGGAGATGTCAGGACCGAGGTTACTTTTTCCGTTCTTGCCGATGATTTTGCCCTGCTGACCGATGAGGAACGCGAACAGGGCGTCCTGCTGGTCGATCTCGGTGCCGGATGTACCGAGTATATCGTGGAATACGACCGCGGTATCTGTGCCTCCGGAGTCATTCAGCTGGGCATGGAGCATGTTGCCAACGATCTTTCGGTAGCTATGAACCTCAATATCGAACTTTGCCGCAAACTGCTGCGTGACGGTACTCTTGCCAGAAAACGTGAGAAAAACAGCGAGTATCTTGATTTTCAGGGAGCAGGCGGTTATATCCGCAGGATACCGCTGGCGAGTTTTGAAACAGTCATCGACTGGCGCCTGCGTGAGATTTTTGAGATCATCCGCGCCCAGCTGCTTGAATCCGGAGCTCCGCACAGTCTGGATGCCGGAGGCGCATTGACCGGCGGCGGAGCATCTTTTTACCGTTCTGAAGAATTGTTCAGCAAGGTTTTTGAACTGGATTGCCGCAAGCGTGTTCCGGCTGATGTCGGCGGCATTCTCACCGGACTTGATGATCCGCGTTTTTCCACTGTGTGGGGCGGTTTGAAACTTGCCGCCCATTTTCTCGGTCAGCTCAATGATGAGCGCAAGGTTTTTGATTCTCTTGTTGACGGTCTCAACCGCGGACTGGACAATGTGAGAAAAGGTTTGAAAAATATGAAAACAGCATTGAAGATTTGAGCGCAGATCCTATGGAAGAATCAAAATTTACAATCATGGGCATCGGCGGTGCCGGATGCCGGATAACCGGAACGCCCCGGCAGATGCCGGGTGCCGACCGGGTCAGGCTGCTCGCCGCCGATACTGACCGGAATGATCTGGAAAAAACCGGGCTGCCGGAATCCAATGCTTTGCTCGCCGGTGAAATGTGGCGCGGCGGACTCGGATGCGGAGGAAGTGCGGCCGACGGCAAAGTTGCTATCGGCAGAGCACGGCATGAGATTTCAGCAATGATCTCCGGCAGCAAAATGCTGATGCTGGTGGCAGGACTCGGCGGCGGAACCGCTTCCGGAGGTATCCCGGTAGTTCTCAGTGAAGCAATGAAGCTGCACATTCCGGTGATACTGCTGCTGACACTGCCGTTTTCCCATGAAGGCAACCAGCGCAGACGGCAGTCACTTCAGGTACTGGATGAAGAGATCAGCAACATTGCCGATGCGGTCATAACTCTGCCCAATGATCTGCTTTTTTCTGTTCTGCCTTCCACAGCTCCGGTCGTGGAGGCGTTCAAGATGGCGGATGAGCAGGTTGCAAGAACGGCTCTGGCTCTCTCTGAACTGCTGTGTGCCGGCAATCTGCTCAACGCGGACTTCGCCTCTTTTGCGGCAATGCTCAAACGGCGCAAGAGCCGCTGTTCGATCGGAGTGGGGATCTCCCGTTCAGAGGATGGGGTGAGACGTCCGGAACTTGCGTTTGAGCAGATGCTTCACTCTCCGCTGCTTGGCGGATCATCCCAGCTTCTTGAAGCTGATGCTGTGATATTCAGTCTGCTCGGAGGTCCGGAACTTTCTCTCGGTGACGTACAGACTGTGTTCGGTCTGGGGGAAAAATTCATCCGTTCCGATGCCGAACTGCTTACCTCTGCTGCGACTGCTCCTGAATGGCGGGGAATGCTGCAGTTTTCTGCGCTTACGATCAAATTTGACAAACAGCAGGAAGCTGCGAGTGCCAAGAAAAACACCAAGAAAACTCACGGAGCTGAAATGGACAGTCTCTTCGGCAATACTGCTATCGAACAGCCGGTGCTGCCGTTTGCACACATTTCCAAGGGCATCATGGAGTCCACCCAGAAAGTGGTGTGGAACGGGGAAGATCTGGATATTCCGACCTGCATACGTCACAATGAAGTCATCGACACCGGTAAACGCATGACCAGATCACAGGCGGGAGCTGTTGAAAAATGAACGGCGGATCTTATTTGAAGTTTATCCTGACATTGCTGACCCTTGCCGTGATCGTGTTCGGATATCTCGGAGTCTCCGCCCTTGACCGTCTGCACCATGTCAACGTCAAATTGCTGGAAAAACTCAATACACCGTCTGCTGTGTCTGCCGCTGTTCCGGAGACAGTTCAGAAAAAAGCAGAGCTGAAGGGAAGTGTCATCGCCAATAAAAGATTTTACGATCCGGCAGCCGTTACCGGCGGCAGATTGATACAGGCGGTTGAAGCGGAGCCGCCCAATCTGAATCCGATCATCTGCAATGAGGCGTCGGCATCGCGTTTTTACGGTCTCTGTTCATCGGCTCTTGCTGAACGCAGTTGGGATAAGCCGGAGGAATTTGAAGCACTCCTCGCAGAGTCCTGGAGTATTTCAAAGGATAACAAAGAGTTTAAAATCAAACTCCGGCGCAATGTGATGTGGCAGAGTTTCACCGATCCCGTCACCGGTAAAGAGGTTCCGCCGAAAGAGGTCACGGCTTACGATTTCAAGTTTTATGTGGATGTGATCCGTGATCCGGAGGTGAACTGTGCGCCGTTGCGGGTATACTTTCAGGATCTTGAAGAGCTGAAAGTCATTTCTCCTTACGAGTTTACCGTAAAATGGAAAAAAGCGTTCCACGGTTCGGTGGCTTCCACTCTGGGACTGGTTCCGCTGCCGCGTCACTTTTATGCTCCGGATGGAAAATTCAGCGGAAAAGCCTTCAATGATGACCATATCCGCAACCGCATGATCGTAGGATGCGGTCCGTACCGTCTGGTCAGCTGGGAAAAAGACCGCCGTCTGGTTTTTGAACGTGATCCGGGGTATTTCGGCATCGCTTACGGCGCGGCTCCGAGTATACAGACTATTGTTTTTGAGGTCATAAAACATCCCAATACCAGATTTCAGGCACTTGCCGGAAAAAAGATCGACCAGCTGGGACTTACTCCGGATCAGTGGATACGGCGCGCTGATGCTCCGGTATTCAGAAACGGCGGTGCCGCGCGTTACAAATATCTGCTGCCAAGTTACACCTATATCGGATACAATCAGAATAATCCCCTGTTCCGTGACCGCCGGGTGCGTCAGGCTCTCACCATGCTGATCGACCGGGAAAAAATCTGCCGTGATGTGTATTTCGGACTTGCCCGTATTGTTAACGGTCCGTTTTTTCCCGGCAGCCGTTATTACAATCATGCTCTGGACAATATGCCGTTCGATCCGTCAAAGGCGCGGAAACTGCTGGCTGATGCCGGCTGGAAAGACTCTGACGGTGACGGTATACTGGATAAAGACGGGGTGAAATTCACCTTCACCATGCTTCAGATCGCCACCAGTTCCCTTCAGCAGAAGATGATGCCGGTGATAAAGGAGTCTCTTGCCGCCGCCGGGATCGATATGAAAATCCAGAATGTTGAGTGGTCGGTCTATATCCGCCGTCTGGAAGACCGCCGTTACGATGCCTGCTGTCTCGGCTGGATGAGCGGATTTGATCCTGATATGTATCAGGTGTGGCATTCCAGTCAGCGCGGAAAGGGCGGCAGCAATCACATAAACTATGCCAATCAGGAACTTGACCGGCTGATCGTGGAACTGCGGGAAACGTTCGATATGGAAAAACGCATCGCTCTGGCACACCGTATTTCTGAAATACTTCATGAGGATCAGCCTTATACCTTTTTGTTCTGTCCTTATTCCCTGGTCGCATTGAGTTCCCGTTACCGCAATGTGAAGGTTTATCCGTCGGGATTGGCAAGCGAGGCATTCTGGGTCCCTGAAAAAGAACAGCTCCGGGTTCCCGGACTTTGAAGTGAGGTGAATATGATCGGCGGTTATCTCGGCAGACTGGCAGAAAAAGATCCACTGTTTGAATATTTGAAATGGGAGATCTTTCCGCAGCTGGGCTGTGATTGCAGAGACGGTATCCGGGTGTTCGGTACCAACGGTTCCAATGCGGTCTACATCTACGAGGACCGGCAGACCTGCCGCAGGGTCGTCGGCAAATTTTTCTATTGCGGCAGGAACAGCAACTGGGATGCCGCATGGAAAAAACTTGACCGGGAATTCAATAATATCAATGAGTTCCGTCAATACCTCGGAGAGGGACACTATGTGGCAAAAGCCCTCGGACGCAATGATGATCTCAACCGGCTGCTGGTGATCGAATACTGCGAAGGCGTGCCGCTTGACCGGATAATCATGCAGGCGATAAATGAAAATAATCACGACCTGCTTTATCAGAAGCTGACTGCTCTTGCATATTTTCTTGCTACGGTGCATAACCGTTCAGCACAGCCGGTGGGGGTGGATTTTTATTCGAGCTGCAGCTATTTTGATGCCGTGCTCAAAGGGGCTTCACCGCTGATGTCAGAGGGGGAATATAACTACTTCATGGAGCAGAAAGAACGCTGGATAAAGCAGCCATGTGTCTGGCAGGATCAGCAGGTGCTTACCCACGGCGATGCAACACCCTCCAACTTCCTTTTCGGCGAAGGGATGCACGTCATCTCTTTTGATCTTGAACGCGCACGCCGCACCGACCGGGTGTTCGATGTCGGACGCATTGCAGGAGAACTTCAGCACTTCTTCCTGCGTTCCACCGGCAACAAATATGCCGCCGAACCGTTTATCGGACATTTTCTGCATGAGTATTCCTGCCACTTTCCTGACCGCGACAGTGCATTCAACTCCATTTGTTCAAGGATACCGTTCTATCTCGGAGTCAATCTGCTGCGGGTGGCAAGAAATGATTATCTGGATATGGATTACCGCAGACTGCTGATCGAAGAAGCCAAAAATGCCTTGAGGATATGAAAATGGATAATGTCCGAAATTTTGTGAAAAATTTATATTTTATCCTTATTCAGATATGTTTTTCTCAATTAAAATATATCACACAGCATGTTTTTTTCAAGCTCAAGAAACGGTTCTGTCTGCGATCGGTGGATGCAGCG
>JAZSGR010000124.1:0-19136 GCA_045532825.1 Victivallaceae bacterium
AAGCTCAAGAAACGGTTCTGTCTGCGATCGGTGGATGCAGCGTGGAGCAAGGTCTTTTTTTTGCGCCGAGTACGGTGCGGGATCCGTCTTCGCCCTGCGTGGCTGCGACGTGACAAGGTGTACCGCCAAATTACATGCATGCGCCACCGCAGTTTGAACAACTTTTACAAAAAATGGGACAATAACAATGAAAAACATCCAGCTTGAACTTGATGCACAGCAAAAAGTGCTTTCTGTAAAAACCGCCGGCGGTCTTAAAAAAGATTTTGCCTTTCCGGCAGCGGCGGTCTCCATAAACGGCAGACGCATCGAAGCGGAAACGCTCTGCGGAAATATAGAATACGATAACAACGGCGGTTTTTCCGCTGTGTATGAAGACAGCGGCATCACGTTCAGAATAACGGTGACTCCCGCCGCCCCGGAGTGGTTTTTCAAAACGGTCGAACTTGAAACAGCAGAAGAACTGCCGACTCCAGACTATGTCGATGCCGATCACCAGACAGTATACGCTCCCGGACTTGAACGCTGCGGTTTCATGATGACGGTCGGGGATCCTCCGCCGGTCACGGCTGAAGAGGAAAGCAACGGCTACACCCCCGGATGCGGTTATCCGCTGGTTGGGAAAGACATGTTCACCGGAGTTGAGCATCCGGCGGCATTCAACAGCATCCTGTCACAGGACGGCGAGGTATTTTCATGGCATCTGCGCCAGCATCCGGTATGGGAAAACAAACGTATCAGATGCACCCGCGCCGTCACCGGATTGTCAGCTGATCCGCACAAATGCTTCTGGAAATATGTCGATACTTTCCGTATCCCGCCGCGGGAAAACTTCATGTTCTCTTTCTGCTCCTTCTGGAGCGATCCCTATCTCGGGAACTATGAATACAAAGTCGACCGCGATAACTACACGAGTTTTGTCCGGGCATTCTCAGCCATGGGACTGCGTCCTGACGTCTACACGCTCGATGCCGGATGGCAGAACCGCAGAAGTTTTTACGATGCCAAAGAGGATTTCGGCGGCAACGACTCCCTGAAAAAACTTGCAGATGAATTCCGTGCCAACGGAGCAGATCTCTCGTTGTGGATCTCGCTCAACGGACCGATGGGTATGGAAAAGGAATTCCTCAATTCGCACGGTATCGCCGCAGGCGGCGGTCCGGGTTCAGGATACCGCGGAAAAGACTTCGCCGTCCTGATGGATAAAAAACTTGAAAAAAAACTCACAGAACGCTTCTGCGAACTCTGCGGTCCGGAATACCGTACGGTACACTACAAAGTGGACTGGGATAATGAATGTTCGACCAGTCCGGAATTCACAGAGATCTATCCCACGGTCAACCACGTGCGCGAGGCTTCTACCGATACCAAAATGCGGATCTTTTCCGCCATCCGCGAAAAAGCCCCCGGTGTGGCGATCCGCGCCGGATACAATCCCTCCCCCTGGTGGCTCAAAGTAAGCACCCATGTATTTCTCTGGGGTTCCGGCGACTCGGAATTCACCTGTTTCCCCTCGCTTTCCCAGCGCGATGCGGCACAGACCCACCGCGATGCCTGTTACTATATCATGCTCGGCAGAGACAAATCATTCCTGCCGCTGGACACCATCGACAACCATGAGTTCCCCCATGCGATGCGCAATCCGTTCATCGAACGTCCGGATGAATGGTGCAACACCTGTCTCTGGACTGTCATGCGCGGAACATCGTACGTCACCCTCAAGCTCCAGCCGGAGGCACTTGAGGAGTATCAGGCTGACACCCTGCGGCAGACTCTTGAATACGCAAGAAAAAATGCAAAGGCATTCCTCACGGGAAAATCGTTCATGTTCGGAGACTCACCGGCGCGCGGAGCTGTGTACGGTTTCTGTCACCCGGGTGAGGATGGCAAAAGCATACTTGCTCTGCGCAACGCCTCACCAGTACCGCAGAAATATACTTTGCCGGAGTATTCACAGTGCTACACTCAAACCTATCCGGTATATCAGAATTTCAAAGCCGGTGACAGCATCTGGATGCTGCCGCATGAAGTGAAGGTGTTTGCAGGAAGCAGTCAGCAGGAAAAACTGCCGCTTCCGGAGTTCCGGCTCATCGACGGAAAAGTATTTGCTCCGTCTTACCTGCGCCCCGGTGTTGCGGAAACCTATCAGATACCGCATCTGGAGCAGACTTTATTCAAGATCCACGATCTGGAAAATGCGACCGGTATCGAAACCGGTATCTGCGTTCCCTACCGCATGCGGGATTTCAAACTCACCTGCCGCATAAAAAAGAGGACCGCACAGCAGATCTCCGGTATCAGACTATCGTGCAGCAGATATGACGGCTGGAACGCGCCGAGCCGCTGGCAGGTGCCTTTCAGCGAACTCTTTTTCAACAATCCGGGGCACGGAGAAGTACGCAATCCCGATGTCTGCACCGCCCCCGGTGACCGTTATTTCACGGCTGAACTGCCGCAGGGAGGAAACTTCACCTTGAATCTGAAACTTGAGGGAACCGGCATTGATCCGGAAGATATCGATCTTTTCGTCTCCGGCTTCGAAGCTCCGGCAAAGACTGCGGAACCGGATACTTTCACAGTTCCGGAAACACTTGAGATGCCGTTTGCTCATCCTTACGGCTTCCCGAGGGTGATCGAACTGCGCTGAACCCTTGCAAAAAAGCAGTTTCCGGTCTATATTATGGGATGAACGAAGAGTTATCGATTAAGGAATATCCGTTTATGAATAAAAAAGGTCGCAGTGCGGCACTCGCCGCCAGCAAACAGGTCATCATCAAGGCGGGGACCCGTCTTCTGATCGACCGTAAATCCATAGCCCGTCTGGTCGACGGAGTGGCGGCAATCAGAAACTCCGGACGCAAAGTGCTGCTGGTGACATCCGGAGCTGTCGGTATGGGCATGGAAACATTGAAAGTAAAATCCCGTCCCCGTGAACTTGCCCGCATCCAGGCACTTGCCGCCGTCGGTCAGAGCGCACTCATGTCGATCTATTCCGAAGAGTGCAAACGTCACGGCTTTGAAGCGGCGCAGCTTTTGCTCACCGCCGCCGATCTGCGCAACCGCGAACGCTATCTCAATGTGATGAACTGTGTCAACGCACTCTGGGAAAACAATGTACTGCCGATTGTCAATGAAAACGACTCCGTGTCGGTCGATGAACTCAAATTCGGTGACAATGACACCCTCGCCGGATTGCTCGGCTCCCTCACCGGCAGCGAACTTACCGTTCTGCTGACCACGGTCGACGGACTGCGCGACCGCGATGAAAACGGCAATCTGAGCGACCGCATCTCGGTGGTATCCAGACTCTCGGATGACATTCTCGGACTTGCCGGCGGAACCGATGACTCCAAATTTTCCATAGGCGGCATGGAGTCAAAACTGCGCGCCGCCAACATCGTAACTTCCGCAGGCGGCTATCTCTGGATAGCCGACGGCAGAGAACCTGATACCATCACCAGACTCCTTGCCGGTGAAGACGTGGGAACGCTCTTTCTGCCCAAAGGACGCCGGATGTCCGGTCACAAACGCTGGTTCACCTTTTTCAGCAAAGTTTCCGGCAAAGTCACCGTCGATGACGGAGCTGCCCGGGCGATCATCAATTCCGGCAAAAGTCTGCTCCCCGCCGGAGTGATCGATGTTTCCGGCGATTTCAAACGCGGCGACACCGTGGAGATCTCCGGCAGAGACGGCAGGGCATTTGCCCGCGGTCTGGTGAATTATTCCTCCGCAGAATGCATCAAACTGCGCGGATGTCACTCCGACCAGATCCACGCCGCCATGGGCAGTGACTGCGAAGTGGAAATGATACACCGGGATAATCTCACCCTGCTTTAAGGAAACGTCATGAAAGTTTACATCAAGACCTACGGCTGCCAGATGAACGAAAGGGATTCCGACGCCATGGCTTCACAGCTTGAAGCAGCCGGACACACCATCGTCTTTACCGAAGAAGAGGCGGATGCCCTCATTTTCAACACCTGCAGTGTCCGCGATGCCGCCGAACGCAAGGCAAAAGGCAAGATCGGGTATATGAAAAAACTCAAAAATCAGAAACCCGGTCTTATCATCGGCGTCGCCGGATGCATGGCGCAGCGTCTTGGTGACAAACTCCTCGAAGAACTGCCGCACCTTGATTTCGTACTCGGCACCGGCAAACTCCACACGCTTACGGAGACCCTGGAAAAAATTGCCAAGACCCGCGTCCGCAGTTCAGACACTCAAGAGTCTTACGATGTACTCACCGGAATGTCAGGCCACTTTGCCGGGGGCTGGCACGCAGAGATAGCCATCACCCGGGGATGCAACCGTTTCTGCAGTTACTGCATCGTGCCTTATGTGCGCGGCAGGGAGATCAGCCGTCCGCTTGAAGATGTGGTCAATGAGGCGAAGGAACTTGCAGCCAACGGTACAAAAGAGCTCCTGCTGCTGGGACAGAATGTGGCGGCATACGGTCTGGGCGGAGACATCCGTCCGCCCGCAGACGGTTACTCGCCTTTCGCCGATCTGCTGGATGAACTGGATAAGATCGACGGACTGCTCCGGATACGTTACACCTCCCCTTATGTAAGTTACTTCAATGACCGTCTTATAGAAACTCTGGCAAAAAGCAGAAAAGTCTGTCACAACATCCATCTGCCGCTGCAGTCAGGTTCCGACCGCATACTCAAAGAAATGAACCGCCAGTACACCCGTGAGTCTTATCTTGAAAAGGTATCACAACTGCGCAGGGCTATCCCGGATATAACTTTTTCCACCGATGTCATCGTGGGATTTCCCGGCGAGACCGATGAGGATTTCAACATGACCAGAGAGGTCATGAATCAGGTGGATTACGCCCAGTCTTTCGTTTTCAAATACTCTCCGCGTCCGGGGGCGAAATCAGCCCTGCTGGAAGACTCCGTGCCGGAAGAGGTCAAGGAGGAACGCAATCAGATCCTGCTCGGCGACCTGGCTGCGAGGGTGGAAAAACGTCTTGCGGCAATGAACGGCGAAACGGTGGAAGTGCTGGTGGAGGGAGTAAGTCCGCGCAATCCCGGCCGCTGGTCAGGCAGGACAGGAACCAATATCATGGTACATTTTGAACCGGATCAGTCGATCGCGCCGGGAACACTCCGCAAAGTGCAGATCATCCAGACCAATCCGGTATCGCTTTTCGGTAAACTTATTTAACAGGTATCATTATGTCAGAAAACTGTTTGAAAAATTTCTGCGAACCGTGCAAGTACACGGATTTCAGCGCATCAGAGCCGGAACTCCTGCGCTTGGCTCTGCGGTATAAAAACTTCCGTCTGTGGCAGGGACAGGCTCCGTTTTTCGATGAGGAAAAGGCCAAAGAGCCGGAGTTCAACGACAACAGTGTGGGCGATGGTAAACTGCGTCTGCACAACGTATCAGTTCCGGATATGCTCTTTGCTCCGGTGAACTCCGTCGGAAAAGCACCGGCAGTGCTGGTCTGTCCCGGCGGCGGCTACAACTACACCGCTTATGAGTCAGAGGGTTACACCATCTGTTCCTGGCTCAACAGCATCGGTTTCAGCGCATTTCTGCTCAATTACCGTTCCCCGCGCCAGCGGCAGGCGGCTCATGCCGATGCTGCACGTGCGATAAGATTCATCCGTTATTTCAGTAATGAATTCAATGTCGATCCGGAACAGATCGGTATCATCGGATTTTCAGCAGGAGCCCATCTTTCCGCAACGGTAAGTGCTCCGCAAGGCGAACCCTATCCGGCAGCGGATGAGATCGACAAACTGGATTTCATGCCGGATTATACGATGCTGATCTATCCGGCATATCTGGCGACTGAAGACATGAAAGTTGCTCCGGAGTTTTCTGTTACGGAAAAGACTCCTCCGACTTTCATCGTCCAGACAGAGGATGACAGGATCAGAGTTGAAAACGCTCTGGTCTGGTACAAGGCACTGAAAGATGCCGGAGTGAAAGCTGAAATGCATCTTTACGAATGCGGCGGTCACGGTTACGGCATTGCCGACCGTCCGGGCATTCCGGTGACCGGCTGGCAGAAACTTGCTGAAAAGTGGCTAAAAATGCGTATCGCCATGACTGCGGTCCCCTCATTTTCCAAAGAGGCAAGATCGTGAAGATCATCGCTGCTCCTGATAAATTCAAAGGCTCCATGACTGCTGAAGAAGCAGCGGAGATCATCAAAAGCGCGATAAAGAAAGTTATTCCGGAGTCAGAGGTGATCTGTATTCCGCTTGCCGACGGCGGCGAAGGCACAGTCAAAGCTCTTACCGCGGCAAACGGCGGCAGACTGATAAGCAAAAGCGTATCAGATCCGCTGGGCAGAAGAGTCGAAGCACAGTTTGGCATCGCCGGAGACACCGCATTTCTTGAAATGGCGGCAGCCTCCGGCATGGTACTGCTGACTCCGGAAGAACGCGACCCGATGCTGACCTCGACTTACGGGACAGGCGAAATGATCCTCGAGGCTTTGTCGCACGGGGCAGATCACATCATCATCGGCATCGGCGGCAGTGCCACCAATGACGGCGGGACCGGAATGGCGGAAGCTCTCGGATACCGTTTCTTTGACCGTGACGGCAATCAGCTTTCAGGACTGTGCGGCGGAATGCTGAAACAAATCGCCCGCATCGACGGTTCAAAAGCGGATGAACGGATAAAAAACTGCCGTTTCACCATTGCATCAGATGTGAATAATCCGTTACTCGGCACAAACGGCTGTGTCGCAGTGTTTTCCGGACAGAAGGGCGCAACTTCTGAAATGAAAGCTGAACTTGAAGCCGGATTGGAAAATCTGCTTTGCATCCTCAGGAAACAGAAGTTCATCACCTCCGATGTTCCCGGCGACGGAGCCGCCGGCGGTCTGGGACTCGGCTTGCGGGCGTTCTGCAATGCCGTTCCTGAGTCAGGAGCCCGCCTTGCCATCGCCGCTACCGGACTGGAAGAGAAAATGCAGAACGCCGATTATCTTATAACCGGTGAGGGTTGTTCGGATGACCAGACCGGCAACGGCAAACTCTGTTCAGAGGTGCAGAAGAGCTGTGAACGCTGCCATGTCAAATGCATCATGCTCTCGGGTAAAGTCATCGGCGATGATTTCCCCGGTTTCCACCTGGTCCGCGCCACAGTTGCTGCGGAAACTCCGTTTGAGGAGATCAAACCGCACACCCGGGAACTGCTGTTCCTGGCGGCGGAAAAACTTGCGGCAGAGCTGAAATAACCGATTCCTCAAGTTGCCGGATATGAAAAGCACGCCCCCTCTGAAATCCCCAACGCTGCTGTTCTGACGTTCAGAATCCATGTACAAAAAACGCTGCACTTTTTACGGTGCAGCGTTTTTGTTTATGATTCAGGTTGATCATGCAAGTTCAGCCTTGAAACTTGCGCTGAACTTGGCGAACTTGTCTTTCTTCTCCTCGAGATCGACCGATACGCGGATGGAAAGATCATTGCCGTTGAGAGCAATTGCGCTGCCTTCGCTGTAAACCAGCCAGTTGTCAGCACCGGCGAAACAGTACTCAAACTTGACAGCATCGCTGCTTTCAAGGGTCAGCTTGCCGCTCTCCGGAGAAGCAAACTCGAAGACATCCCACTCATTGGCGTAGACGTTGATGCCGTTATCACCGAGAGCCAGCTCACCGGCATCATCAAGAACAGTGACTTTATCCCAGGAGCCCTTGAGGGTGGAATCGAACTTGACATCGGTATCGGCACCGTTGTTGATCTCAAGGGTTGAACCTTTGGAACCCTTGAGGGTTTCCATACCCTTGATCTCAGTGACGCTCACCACGGAATTCTTACCGATGGAGAGTGTGTCGTTACCGGCTCCGAAATCGATGACATCAACACTGAGTTCGGAGTTGCTGCCGAGCTTGAGCTGATCGTTACCGGCTCCGAGGTTGACCGTTCCGATAAAGGCATCATTGTAATTGCCGAGGGAAACAGTATCGTTACCGGCGGTTCCGGCAAGATCCATGATATCGATGTAACCCGAGCTGGTCTTGCTGCCGGAGGCGGTAAACTTGTTGACACCATTGACCGTTTCAGCCAGGAATCTGGTTCCTGCACCGGTCTTGATGATCTCGACATTGCTGACCTCAGGAGCGTCGAAGCGGCTCTCTTTACCGATCTTGAGGGTATCTTTACCGCTCAAAAGATCGACTTTGTAATCAAGTTTGACATCATTGTAATTACCGAAGGACACGGTATCGTTCTTACCGAGCAATCCTGAAATGCCATCAGCTTCAAACTCGTTTCTGTCAGCAGCGGCACCTTTGGATGTGCTGAGCTTGTTGACTCCGGTAATCATTCCTGCATTGACATCACTGCGGGAACCGACGGAGATCTTTTCGACATTGCGGATATCTCCGGCAGAAACTCTGTTGTCGGCACCGATCTTGAGGGTATCGTTTCCACCCTTGAGATCGATATCTGCGAAATCGACATTATTTCCGGAACCGGTGGAGATCGTCTGCCTGGCGGCGGTACCGGTTATGGTATCATCGACATCCAGAGCAGTATATTTACCGGTTGAAAGTTTGCCGAGTTCTTCGATCGTGCCGTGGATCTTCACATCTGCGTACTTGCCGATCTTGACATTGTTGACACCGTCAGCACCGTCAGCCTTGCTGATGGATCCGATTTCGACAGCCAGGGTTCCGACACCGCCGGCAGAGCTTACCTTGCCGCTGCCGATATTGACGGTGGTGTTTCCGGTGGGCATTTCGACAGCAACATCGGCATACTTGGCGGAGGACTCTTTGATATCCAGCTTTTTGCCGACATTGACGGTGCCGTCAAATTCCTCACCCGGAACATCCGGAGTATCCGGAGCATCGTTGTTTGTATCGCTCCAGATCTTGGAAACTTCGACCGTCTGAGTGGTGACATTACCTGCTTTATCGGTGACTTTGAAGTTCACGGTACCGTTTTTGTAAACGATCACGCCCTGCGCTGCATCGTATTTCTCCCATCTGTTGCCGTAATCATTGTATTCAATAATGCAATCAGCCTCATTGACACTGGCAGAGAGTTTCACCGGCCATGCGCTGTCAGTGATCTCGATCCAGTCGGTGGGATTGCCGGTGACAGTCAGGACAGCCGGGACGTCATCATAATTGACCTTGACAGTCTCAACTCCGGTTTTGCCGGCGGCATCGGTCACGCGGAACATGTACTCGAAAGAACCGTTGGTATTGACGACCACATCACTTCCGGCGGTCCAGGTATTGCCGCCGTCGATGCTGTATTCGATGCTGTAAGTGTTGTCATCGGATGCTGCGGCATTGAGAGTTACCGCCTTATTGGTCCAGCTGCCGTCGTAACCATTGGTTTCGACGGTAAGTTCCGGAGCAGCTTTATCGATCATGACCTCGATACTGCCGGTGGTGGATTTGCCGAAGATATCGGTGGCAGTGAACCGGCAGTCATAAACTCCGCTGCTGCTTAATGTGATATCACCGGTGTAATCGTTCCAGGTATTGCCGCCGTCGACGGTGTACTTGAACGATGCAAGAGTTGCATCGGTCGCGGAGGCAGTCAGAACGACATCATTACCGGTCCAGCCGCCGGCATATTCACCGGAGCTGACAGAAAGTACCGGAGCATCCTTGTCGATCCAGACAGAAACCGTTTCAGAAGCGGTCTTGCCGGAGGCATCAACGGCTTTGAACTCATAGGTATACTTACCGCTTTCGCTCAATGTGATATCACCGGTGTAATCATTCCATCCGGTACCGTCATTGTACTGGATGCTGACAGCGTTTTCATCGGTCGCGGAGGCACTGAGAGTGACATCCTCATCGGTCCAATCCGGACTGACTTTACCGCCGACGGCGACCGTAAGTTCCGGAGCGTATTTGTCAATGTTATTGACTTCGTATTTAATGATATCTTCTGCCGCAGTTTCGTTGAGCGCGGCATCGATCGCTTTGAACAGGACGGTGCCGTTTTCAGTGAACTTCACGCCATCGGTGTACTTCTGCCAGGTGGTGCCGCCGTCGGTGGAGTACCAGGTGGAAACACCGTTATCGAAGTTGTCTTTTGCCCCGGTGATGAAAACAGTGACATCACCGTTGGTCCATCCGGTCTCGCTTGCGGAGACCTCACCGAGGGTCGGAGCGATGTAATCCTTGACGTTGACCAGCAGGTCCTGAGTAATCTCG
Organism: Victivallaceae bacterium; assembly: GCA_045532825.1. Lineage (GTDB taxonomy): Bacteria > Verrucomicrobiota > Lentisphaeria > Victivallales > Victivallaceae > UBA1784. The sequence continues at coordinate 10,152 of JAZSGR010000124.1, forward strand.
GTACTGGCTCCGAACTGGTCGGTCGCCTTGACCACAACACTCACCAGTTCCTGGCTCAGATCGGTCAGGGTGAAAGTATTTCCGCTCTGCTCCACACCGTCGATGATGTAGGTGAGCTTGACTCCGCCCATTCCGCCTTCGGCATCAGCATTGATGGTGAAGTTGAGGGAGTTTTCAGCCTGGGTGACACTGCTGACCGTAAGAGTGATCGGAGTGTAAACATCATCCTCAGATACTGCGATATGCTCCTGCACGGTCCAACCGGTTTCGTTGTCACCGGTCACATCATAGATCTTGTAGACGACATCGCCGGTAACGATTCCGCCGGTGACTTCGCCGATGATGATCTGACCGTCGACAACGCTGGAACTGTTGATGATGAGATTTTCTTCAGTGAAGTTGTTCTTTCCGGCGATAACGGTAACGGTGCTGCCGTTGGCAGGCAGGGTGACATCAGTGATGCTGACGATCGCGCCTTCACCGGCAGTCCAGTTTTCCACACCTTCGAGATCTCCGAGCTGGAAAGTGAAGCGGCTGCCGATTTCGACAACGTCATCCGAACCGGTGAAATCGATATCGGACTCTGCATTGAGAACAACATCACCTGCAACCTTCATGGTTCCGGCGAAATTATCGATATCGATGATTCCGGTTCCGGAAAGGTTCATGGTTCCGCTGAAGGCATCGGCAGTGACAGCTCCGGCAGTTGCAGCGTCAAGAGTTCCAGTGTAGGAAACGGCATCCATAGAGGATTCTTCAGCAAGTTTGACATAACCTGCGATATCCGAGATCGTAATGGTGCCGGTTCCGGCGACATCCATATTTCCGTTGAAGGCATCAACAGTGATGCTGCTTGCGCCTGCAACAGTGAACACGGCGTTGTCATCGCTGTTGATGACGGTGGGAATGTTTGCAGTTGCATCGCATTTCCAGGATTCGATGATACCGTCGGTAACAGTGATGCTGCCGTAGTTTTCGATACCGTAACCGGCCTGGAGAGTTGCTCCGGTGATGGTGACGATACCGTTGCCGTAAACATAGAGTCTGCCTTCACTGTTGTAGTTGGTAAGGGCATTGGCAACCTTGACGACAGCGTTGTCGGAGATCACCAGTTCAGCCTTCTTCCACTCATCAGCTGCTGCATACTTTTTGTCATCGAGCACGGTGGATCCGCCGACCTGGAGAGTGCCGTTGGAAGTCATATCAAGTACAGCACCATCGCCGGACACCGTCACCTTACCGGAACGTTTGCCTTCCCGGGCAGTATAGATGTTGATGCCGGTCGCGGTATAATTACCTTTGATATCAAGATCACCGGTAACATGGTTGGTAACAGTGGTAACTTCCGCATCTTTTTCGACATTGAGCGTGCTGCCGTAAACGTTGAGAGTACCGTCTCTGAATCCGTCAGCGTCAGTGAAGAAGGCACCGAACTTGCCGCCTGCCTTGACAGTCATTTCTGAACCGCCGGAGATGTAGATCGCAGCAGCGCGGATATTGGCACCTTCGGCAATGGTGAGGTCATATCCTTTGGACTTGCCGTCGGCGTAATCATAAACTGAATTATGGATCGTTCCGTCAGTGGCAAGTGCCCCCTTCAGGGTGACGGTGCTCTCATCGGCGATAAAGATATCACCGGTGCTGCCCTCTTTGATGTCAGCGGTGATTTCAGAAGCGGCAGCAGCCGAACCGAAGGTGATTCCGCTGTCGAGTTTGCCGACCTTGACAGTACTTTCACCGCTCACGATGACTGAACCGGCATTGGCGATGCCCTCAACGTCAATACTTGAATCGGTCACATTGAGTTCCGCACCTTCGGCGACAGTAATTTTACCATAAGCATTGCTGTTGCCGTAATCATTATCAGTTGAGAACTTATTGGCATAGAGATTGACAGAACTGCCGTTCTGCATGGTGACGGTATTGCCGAGGATGAACATATCTCCGGCATAAATAGCGGTGTTGTCGAGAGTGGATTTCTTGTTGAAAGAAATAGCATTCCACTTGAAATCATCAGCATCTTCATTACCGGATTCACGCAAGACAGTTCCGTCTACAACCTCGATCCTGGTATTCGTTGCTTTGAATTCAGTTTCCTTATCCCCCTGCATGCCGCTTGCGAAGGTGGCATTACCAAGACCGAAGGCATCCATATAATCATCGAGCATGTAATAAGCACTGGTACCCCAGAGTCTGACTGCAGTATCTTTGAACTCGACATTGCCAGCAAACTGGGTATAAGTGCCGGAAATGAACTGAAGTTCACCATCGCCATTACCGGTCACGGACAAGTTGGAGTTGGCAAGGAATGTATTGTTGGATTCACCCTTGGCAAACATCTTGCCTGTCTTACCGACAGTGATAGTGACTGTTCCGACCGGATCTTTGTAATTACCGAAATCACCGCAGCTGTAAACAAAAGTACCGTCAACAGTAAGTTTGACATCCTTATCCTCCGCCGGTTCAAACTTGACAGCATTGGCATGAGGAACAGAGTCATTGTAATCATAAAGATTGAGGGTCACACCTTCACCGACAGTAAGACCGTCGCGGAAGATATAGCTCCAGTATTTTCCATTGGTATCGGCGCCGGCATTGATGACTGCCTCAACAGCACCTTCGGTTTTCTGGAAGTTAAGTGCATAAGCAAAAGCATCGCTATCGTTTTTTGCCCGGAACAGCCAGTCACCGTCAATGGTTCCGTTGACGCTGATCGTTTTGGTCACGTCGGTCATTGCCCCGATCGCATCTTTGATGTTGCTGAACGCATTGACACCTACGATCTTGTCGCCGATGATAGCACCGGTTTCGGTATAGGATGCATCGACATAGATCACGGACCGGTCTGCACCGCTGATATAGAGGTCGCCGTTGAATACCACAAGATCATTGCTCCAGTTGGAGACCAGCTCAGTGTAATAAAGAGCGGTTCCGGTACCGGTGTAATTCATCAACAGGTAGGTTCCTTTGTCGAAGTTGTCGTAATCAATGCTGAACTTGCCGTCATTGAGTCCGGAATTGGAATACTTGTTGAGGGTGATGGTTTCATTGTATTCGATGCAGGAAGACCAGTCGATCACAAATTCACCGTGGATGATATTGAAAGTTTCATTGAGCACCAGTTTTGCGCCGTTTTCAAGGCGGATGTATCCGGCACCATCCTCACGGCGGGTCACGACATTACCACCATTGCTTTCATTAACAGCTCCGAGACGCAGGTCCGTATCATTGTAACCGCCCAGAGTGAGCAGACCGCCGCTGACAGTAACAGCAGCATTCTTGTAAACCTGGAAGCCGGAAGATTTGACATCCATTTCGCCGGAAATGTTGAGCGCGCCCTGAACAACGACCTGATCTTCATTGGTGACAATGAGTTTACCTTCATCGTTGATATTGACCACACCGCTGTTGCGGATGACAAGACCTTCGGTGGTGTTGATCCCAACACCGTCGATCGTAACCTCAGCATTGATATCGACGACCGCGCGGGTAGTGTCATCTTTCACACCGTCATTGTAACGGGTTCCGACCCAGAGGGTATAGGTGTCAAAGGCGGAATTGATGCTCAATGACGCACCCTGCTCTTTGTCGCTGCCGAGCCACTCTTCGGCTTCATCGCTGGTCTGCATGGAACCGACATAGGTTTTTCCCTTGAGCTGGAAATTATCCATGTTGGTGACATTGATCTCTGAATTACCGAGGAAACGGGTGTTCTGATCACCGGAGACGGCGATCTTATCGCTGAGAACGCCGTTATCGAACACCAGTTCACCGCTGCCGGTGAAGTTACCGGAAACAGTGCTGTCTCCGCTGACTTTGACAGTACCGCTGTTAACAAAAGCCGCGTTCGGCGTAACGATCTGCAAAGTACCATCAGCAACATTGATCGTACCTTCATTGGCACTGTAATGTTCGCCGGTAAGATAAAGGTTCTCAGCAACAACATCAGCACCATTCTGAATGTTGATAATACCCTTATTGCGGAAGGTCTGAACGATATTCACGTCAGTATTATCAAAAGTTATTGCAGACACGGCGGAGTCATTTTTCAATCTCTGGATGCTGTCTGAACCATTTGCACCTTTGATGGTTGTTTCATTTTTAAAAGTCAGGTTGATTCTGGCAGTATCCTGCTCCGGAATTTCGATCGCAGTAGTACCGGTAAGATTAACAGTTGCCTTGTCGAAAGTCACATCAAACTTGCCGGCACCGATCTCCGTACCGGGTTTAGTTCCTTTGGCACTGATTTTGCTGACTGTCACAGCAGCATCCTTAACCAGCATTTCGCTGTCAAATGATTTGCCGTCAGCAACGTTATCCAAAGAAAGGGCCCAACCGGAAACGTTTGCACCGTTGGTAATTTGCCATTTGGCCCCATTGCCAAGTTTGAATCCGTCTCCGGTGAATTCAAGGGAGCTGTCAGCGCCGTCTACGATAACGATGTCTCCTGCGGCAGCATCAAGGCTGGCAATCTGGTTGGTTCCTTTGAAATAGACAGTACCAGCCTGATCGCCGTTTACTGAAAGCACATAGCCGGTGTAAGCGTCAGAAGCCTCCGGATTTGTTCCCTTGCCGGAGGGTTCGAGGCGCGGTCCGGCAACATTGGAGTCGACCAGAGTTGCACCGTCTTTAATGATGATCGCATTGCTGCCGCTTTTCAAGCCGCCATTGGTATATTCAACACCGGTAACGTTGATCTCGTTACCACCAAGATAAATCACATATCTGTCAGCTTTCACTCCCTTGAAACGGTGGGAGGTTGCTCTTTTGGGAAGGTTCACTACATATTCAGCAATCGTGTTGTCCTCGCTGTCAAGACCTCTGACAACAGCTTCACCGCTCAAAGTTCCGATATTGTCAAAAGTCAGATCCACCAGATAATCTTTACCGACATTGAGAGTAGTTTCACCTTCAACCAAGATATCTTTGTTGTTTTCAAGTACCGCAACATCAAGTTCGGCATTGTTCAGAATGATTTCCTTGTCATTGGTGATATCTTCCGCATTCAATGCCGATTTTTCGACATAAACGAGTCCGGTATTGGTAAACAGTTCAGTATAAGTAAGGTCAGAACTGTTTTTAACATTCAGAGTACCGGCGTTCAAATTCTTGTCTTCATCGGTATTGATTCCATTGGTGAGAACCGTTGAATTATCCAGAGTAAAGACAGAATCCTGATCCGCGGTCATGAATGTGCCGACACGAACATCACTGCCGGAAAGATTGAAAGTCGTCTTTATACCCTGATCGTAGAAGGTAAGACGGCTGGAATCCAACACGGAGTTGTTGAAATTGAATATCATTCCGCCGCTATAGGGATCATTGCTGGAAGGATGACCGAAACTGTGACTCTTACCGATCACAACATAAGCATTGTTGACAGTAAAGGTGGAATCTGCGGTATATCCATTGTCGCTGAATACCCACAAGCCGTTCACGAAGAAGCTGCACTTGACATCATTGTCAGAATCAGCATCACTCAAAGTTGCACGGGCAGCAGCAGCACCGCCTGAAACGATGTTGCCGTTGATGGTAATATCATCACCAAATCCGAAATTGAAACGTCCTTCCTTGGTCAGGGTAAGTGAAGCACCGGCTTCAACTGTCCACGAAGCTGTGTCAGCGGAATCTTTTTCGCAATCAGTCATCCAGGTAAAGACATTGTCTCCGCGGAACGTAACATTGCCTGCAACCTGAACGGTACCGCCAACTTGAGAATTTTCGATAATCGCACCATCTTCAGCAATGATCGCCTTGCCGGTCAGAGAATCGATTTTGAGCGTGCTGCTCTTGCCGTCGGTGCTGGAAACGGTGAATTCGCCGTTATTGGTGACAGTACCGGCTTCAAGAGTTCCGCTGATAACCTTGACAGTTTTGCTGTTGTTGAGCTCAAGAGCAACATTGGCAATTTGATTAGCAGGAGGCGGTATAAATTGAGTTGCAACTTTTAATGTTGCATCATTGACTTCTATTATTCCACCATTATCCACTCCCAGATTGAATTCGGCGACAGAGCCAGATTCAACATTGAATGAACCTTTATCGATGATACGCATCGAATAACTGCCGGAACGACTATCAGTGTGAGATTTGCCACCCACCTGCATCAAGCTGCCACCAGTCAGTGTAATATTGGATTCGGCACCGACACGAACCCAACCAACATAATTTGTAAAAGGATTGGACTCCCATTCTCCCCAATATGTTTCGTCGGTTTTAGCTTTATGAGCCATGCCGACACGTACAACTGAATTATTTGCAGTGAAAGAACCGCCGTTGTTCACGCGGATATCTGAATATGCAAACATGTAAGTATCATCGAGTTCAGCCGTTCCACCATCGACTTTCATGTAATTAGGAACAACTTGAAGATCCTCTTTGGTGACATCATCAACGTTTTCAATGCAACCGGTAACAGAGAACGTGCCGCGAACATCCAATGCATCGCTTTCGGTATATAAAAACGAACCGTCTGCCATGGTCACTGTACAGCCCACCCCCACCTGGACATTCACCCTTCCTTTGATAGCAGAAGTTTCATCAAGTTCAACCGCAATTGCATAATTTTCATTCTGAGAATCACCAAAAAGTATCTGGGTGTTTGTACCCAGGGTATCAAGAATAAAATTCTCAAATTTGAGCGTTACATCACCAGCAACACTTTCATGCTTTCTGAAATCAATCTCAAGAGCATTTATCTGAACGATATTGGCTTCCTGAGCCACTCCCCTGACAGTCAAATTATTTTTCAAATCAACGACAATATTTTCGTCACTGTCATTATCAATAATTCCGCCGCTTACTTTAATTTCTCCTGCGCCCCACTCAACAGCTTTCAGTGCATCGGTGAATGACGCAAAGGCATTCAGTCCGAAAACCATATCTTCGCCAACATTGTTTTCGGAGTAGCTGCTGTCGACATAGACAGTAGAAATATCGGTAGAACTCTGCACTGCACCGTCGCTGTAGGATTTATAGCTTCCGTCAACGACCGCATCCAGAGAACCGGATGATTTTTCCAGCAACTCGGAAACATCATTGTTTTCGCTGTTGATTCCATTGAACACCACACGGTCATCATTCGCAGCCTGATTCAACATGATATTTTCATTTGCAAATGCGGCCTCATCCATATTCACAGTGATATTTTCAACATCCCAAGTCTGCACACCGCTATCGCGCTGAACAAATATTGCCCAACCTTTACTGCCGGGGACCGCAGTATCACTCAACTCGGACTTGATATCAAATGTGGAATCAGAAATATTAACTGCATAACCGTTGGAACGGATCACATAAAAACTTTCATCATTATTCTTCTCATCAGTGAGTGTGTTGGTGAATTTCACACCACTGATCGTCATTGAGGTTCCGGAGGTACCGCCGGTAGCATTGATCTTGCTGTCGATAAATTCTCCGCCGGAGATAACCAGCTGGGCTCCGAGGTGGGATTCTCCCTGTATTCCGGCATTGATGAATGTACAATCGATCAACTGCGGTTTCTTATCGAAAGGAGACATATTTTTACCACCGGAAATACCAACGCCATCTCCATTGCCGATGACAGTACAATTTTCCATAGTAAAACCGGCTGTCATATTAGAAAGCACAATACTGTGATGATCATCTTTTGCTGAATCAAAAGTAATTCCGCGGAATGTGATATCAGACTCCCACTTCTGCACACCGCCGTCACATGAAACGGGCGTTCCAGTAACTCCGATCAAAAAATTACCGGTAAAGTTGACTGTTGCTCCGTCAGCAGCGGCAATTTCGATCTCCGCCTTTTTTTCGTTGACGGGCGTACAATCATCAATAAGAGCTTTGGTCGCATCATTGAATCCCTGTGTTGGATCTGACACTTGCTCGGTAAAAAATGCAATGCTGTCTGAATAGGTTCCTGCGGCAACAGTAATGGTAGTTTTTTCAACAGCACTGGCAGCGTTGACCGCATCTGTAAGGTTATTGAATGCGTTGATTCCCCATTCAAGATCAGCAGCTTTTGCTGTATCCGCATCAAAAGCGGATTTATCCGTCCAAGCGGCATTCACATAAAGATTCGCCATAATTTTACCTCATTTATATATTGAATTTGTTATTGATTTTCACACACAAAAAAAACGGCAGAACAGCTCTTTTGTATCAGAACAAAAGAACCGTTTGCCGTTCTTACCGGATTTACAGCTGTTTAAAAGATTATTAAAGCTGCAGCTGTGCAGCTTTACCTGCCGTACGGCAGGTAATATGTTTATCTCCAGATTTGAAATCAACCGTTTTCTCATAGCCGCAGCCCTCCGGCACGGCTCAGAAGAACCGGTTCGTACATGCGGAACACACTTCTTACTCTGCGAAAAGTTTTTACCGTGCGTTCCACCACTGAATATATTTGCTTCACAAGTTGCGATACAGCCGTTTCAAATTGCATAACTTTGTGTTCAACAACGCGATACAGCGTATCATCCGTATGCTTTACCGTAAAAAGTATCCCGGTTTCCACAGGCTCTCCGCAAAGATATATGCGGCAACCTGAAACCTGCATTTTTACAGATAAAGATACAGCAAAGCTCCCGGTCCTTTCAGCGTCCTGAAGAACCGGAAGCCCAATTTCACCGCTTCCGTCAATCGTTCCGGAAATGGTGAAATAATCGTTGTTCCCACACCTTTTCATGCAAATATTCAGCCTTTTCGCAGACTTGACTGTTACGAATATACCACACCTTAACCCTTTTGTCAAGCGTTTTTAAAATTTTTTTGCCGCAGTGGTTATCAAACCAGACCGGTCATGCCGGCGCAAGCGGTATGACTGCAACGGTATGACAGCCGCTTCGGGGCGGCGGTTTAAAGAACTATGAAAACTATGAAAACTATGAAAACTATGAAAACTATGAGAGCTCTGCGCCGCCGAAATTAGCCGTGCGGGTAAAAACAAGCGCAGTCAGTACCCGTGGGTAAAATATCGCGTCGCACTGCGATACCTGTAAAGTG
>JAZSGR010000093.1:0-5824 GCA_045532825.1 Victivallaceae bacterium
AAGCTCAAGAAACGGTTCTGTCTGCGATCGGTGGATGCAGCGTGGAGCAAGGTCGAGTTTTGCGCCGAGTACGGTGCGGGATCCGTCTTCGCCCTGCGGGACTGCGCCGTGACAAGGTGTACCGCTAAATCACATGCATGCGCCACCGCAGTTTGAACAACTTTCACAAAAAATGGGACAATAACAATTTCAAAAGTCATTCAAAAAAAGCAAACTGCCATTTGCAAAGAGCTGTAAAGGGTAGCTAGATCCGTCGTCGCCTTGCGGCTGTGCCGTGACAAGGGTCGATACCTGCAAGGTAACAGCCGAAAATGCTCCCTTTATCAGATCGACGCGAGGGCGCTTTGACTGTTTTGAGGAGTTGGGAAAGTGCCTCGATGGATATCTTAATGTTTTTTGCGGTTCCACGGCAGCTTTTCCGCCAGCCGCAGATTGTAGTCCGGATCTATCGTGTCAAAAGCTATCGACACCAGCAGTCCGGTGGCGAGCAGACAGGCTATCAGATTACTGCCTCCGTAACTGATGAACGGGGCAGGCATCCCTTTTGTCGGCGCACTGCCGGAGACCACTGCAAGGTTGATAACTGCCTGGATAGTGATACCGAAGGTGAGGGCAAAACCAAGCAGCATACCCAGACGGGAATTTGCCCGCAGGGCTATTTTCAACGCATAATAGCCGTACAGCGTGTAGAGGATGATGACCGCCGTCATGGCAATAAAGCCAAGTTCTTCACCGACGATGGCAAGAATGAAATCCGTATGAGCTTCCGGCAGGTATTTCGCCTTCAGACGGCTGGTCATAAAACCGACTCCGAACCAGTTGCCTGAACCGAGTGCCAGCAGTGAGTTCCAGAGCTGATAACCTTTTCCCTGCTGAACGGCCTCCGGATTCATGAACGAGGTGACACGGGCAAGACGCATCGGATCAAAAAGTTTGATGTAAAGAGCTATCAATCCGCCGAGAGAAAGCGGAATTATCAGATAGCGCAGATACAAGCCGGCAGCAAGCATGGTCGCAAACGCCATTGAACCTACCAGAAGCGTGGTTCCGAGATCTCTGCCGAGGACAATGGATACCGTGATTATTCCGACTCCAAGGCCCAGCGGCAGCAATCCCCGGCGGTGGGTGAACAGGCTGAATGTCCTTGCATTGTCGGCACAGTATTTTGCCGTGAATACCGCAACTGCTATTTTTGCGAACTCTGACGGCTGGATCGACATACTGCCGAAACGTATCCAGCGGGTGGCTCCGTTGACCGGCTTGAAGCAGGTGCAGGCGATGATAAGCAGCACAAAGGATATTATCATCCACAGCAGACTTCTGGATGCTATTTTTTTGTATCCGACAAGAAATGCCGCGATCGCTCCGGTCGTGCCGAGCGTTATCCAGATAAGCTGATTTTGAAAGTATTTCAATCCGGCGGTGCCGTAGCTTGCTGAATACAGCATCGTCAGACCGAAAGCAATGAGAACGGTCGTTATCACCAACAGCGATCTTACCGCTTTCCATACTTCAAGAGAGGGGTCCTGTGCTGTATTCGGCTCAGCAGCTCTGCCGGAAACGGAGCTTTGCAGTTTTTTCACGGTTCTATCACCAGAACCTTTCCGCGTTCGGCTGTTATTGTTTCTGATGCGGCGAGAGCATCAGCATCCTGCTGGTCAAGTACTGCAAGCGGGGAGATCTCTATTTGCATATCAACGGAACCGTCTGCTTTGCGGGGAATTGATACACCGGCTTTTTCAAGACGTTTGGCATCCCGTTCGATCAGCATCGCACGGCAGCTTTCCACTGAATCGACACCGGTGGCATTTTTGGTCGGCGCAAATACTTCCTTGCGGTCAAACTCCATAACCATTGTTTTTTCAGCGAGTGGCAGGGCATCAAAGATGAACGACTCAAGTTTGACGCCATTGGGTTCTTCCGGAGTCAGCGGATTGCCGTCAGAGTCTATTGCCGGGATCTTTTTGTCTGCACGATGCCAGGGAAGCTTCAAATTTCCGCTTGCAGTGAGCTTCTCAACAAAATCACGGCTTATGATGTGGATCGCCGGACTTCCGGCAACGAATACCAGTGAACCGTCAGCATTGCGCTGCTGCGCCAGCTGTTCAGGAAGATCGCTGTATTCTATGATCTGCAGACGTCCGCCGGTGATGCAGAAGTTTCCGAGTTTTTCAAAGGGACCGGTTTTGGAGAGCATGACCGCACTCATATCGGCTTTTTCCAGATCATGCATGCCTGTGAACAGCGGATCGGCAACGTGTACCAGAGGGTTGTCAACCTGGAAATAGGAAATCACATCCGTGCCTTCCTGCTTCATGCGGTCAAGAGCTCCGGATTTGCGCAGTGCCAGCAGGGTACCGCCGTGACCGTCAGGGGAAAGACTCAAAGAGTGCTTGTTTGTCATCATAAGTTTTCCGTCATATCCGATCGCCGGCATGGTGCCCTGGATGAAGAAAAATACCTGATCTTCATCAAGACCGAAGTAATTGTTGCTGCGGAAAAACTCCACGGTCGCCTGATTGTTCAAGCCGCTGGTCATGATGTACCAGGTGATCTTTTTTCCATATTTCTGACCGGCACGGAGGATGTTCTGGGCAAAATAGGCAAAGAGTGTGCGTCCTGTGACAGGACCGATCGGATAGGTTCCTTTGGGACCGTTGAAGCCGAGACGGGTTCCCTGACCGCCGGCAACTGTGAGACAGCAGACTCTGCCGGCTTCCAGCAGTTCCCTGCCGCGGCATTCTGCCTGGATATAACGTTTGCGCATTTCTTCCGATCCCGGCACCAGCGGATAATAATGGGCAGGGGCAAGATCGGCGGGAATGCCGGTTTCAGGACGTTTCAAAACATAATCTGCGATCAAGCCGGGCAGAACTGAAAAGTCGATGGCTTCAAGCTGTCCGGCAAGTTCTGATTGCTCAGTTGCTGTCAGGGTGTCCCAGAAACGCAGTACATGGCTTTGCCCGGCTGCGTTGATTTTTTCTGCAAGTTCGGAGGGAAATTTCATTTTATCATATACCTTATTTGAAATTCAGTGATTTGATGAGATCTTTTCCGGTTTTTTCCAGATCTCTGCCAAGTTTTTTTGTTCCCTTTGTCAGACCTTTTCCGGTTTCGGATACGCCTTTACCAATTTGATTTCCGGCATCGGTAACGGCTGAAGCAACTGCTCCGCCGATATTGGAAACTGCGCTGCTGACCGAGTTGATCAATACTCCGAACAGTTCATCCACCGTATCGGCGATGGATTTTCCGCCGATATCGGTCATGTGGACCGGGGGCAGGGGGATGTTGAGTGTCTGGTTGACCGTTGAACTGGTAAAGGCAAGGGAACTGGCCTGTGTATCCAATTTAGCGATATATACCGCTTTTTGTTTGCCTTCTTTCTTGTCGACGGTTTCGCCGCTTTGGGGATCTTCTGCTTTGCCGCTGTTGCTGATATTTTCCACATTCGCCTGTATTGCGTTCAAATTGGTGGTGTTGAAATCAGTTTCAAGATTGACTCCCATTCCGGTGACCGAGATCCGGTGGATGCGGATCGTGTCAGAGAGCAGAGAGGGAATGTCGATGTGGACAAAGATCTCTTTGAACTCTATGGAATTGGCAGGACTGAAGCCTGGGGGATTGCCCACGGAAAAACCGCTGAGACGGACTTTCCCGGACAAGCTGGTGGAAAAATCTTTCAGTTCAACTTTGGTTCCGGTCAGAAAACTGCCGACTTTGCAGGTCGCAAATTTTACAATGGAATCACGGCAGATAAAAACACCGAGCAGTACCAGCAGGATCACTCCGGCAGTCCATTTGATGACAGCGATCACCTTTTTTACTGTGTTTTTCTTTGCCGGAACGGATTGTGAAACATCAAGTTCTTTTTCTTCAGAAACATTCTGATCCATAATTATTTATCTCCATATTTATCTGTAAGTTTTTTCAATGCTGCAATTTGTTTTTCGCTCAAAGTATTTTTCTCTTTGAACTGTTTGGCAAGCGAGGTGTAGAATTTTTTATCATCGACCGTAAATCTTCCTTTTTTGACCGGAGCATCCCAGGTTTTTACCGCAGAAAGGGCTTGAAGCATGGTGTTGATCTCTTCGGTATTACGGAGGGTATTTCCCGGTTGGACACTGTTGAAGTCGACTCCGAGAATACTGCTGACGATATTTTGATCAGTCAGTTGAGACTGATATTTGACTGCGAGCTTGCAAAGTGCGGCATTCTGCTTGTCGCTGAGAACTTTACCTGATAATGCCTGTTTTTTGAGTGAATCAAAGAATTTTTTGTCATCAAAAGTAAATCTGCCTTTGCTCACCGGAGCTTCAAATTCAACTTTGCTGAATGCATTGAACAATCCGGCATAGTCGATCGCTGCGGCTTTTGCTGTGGATTCTGCCAGTTCCTGATCTTTGCGGAGCTGTTCACTGCGCAGAATGTCAAGTTCATTGCGTTGATCTTCTGTGAGCAGCGCAAGTTTTTCTGCCGGAATGCAGTCAAGGTACTTTGCTGCAAGAGTCTGGAGCGCAACGTATTGTTTGGCTGATACCTTTCCGGACGCCGCAAATTTATCGACCACAGAAGTGTAGAACTTTTCGTCATCATAAACCCGTCTGCCGATCTTCCTGGACGGGGCAAAATCAATATCTTTGAGAAGATCCAGCATTATTTTTGCATCGTCAGCCGGCGGCGCATCCGCATCTTTTGCCGCTTTGAGCCATGGGGAAAATTTAGCGTAGAAATCAGCCATCATACCGGTCCATGAGATCTCGCCCTCCTCAACTTTATCGAGCAGATCTTCCATTTGTGCGGTGAAACCGATATCGAACAACTCCGGGAGTTTTTCCACCAGAAAGTCATTTACGGTAAATCCAAGTTCAGCAGGAACAAGACGTCCCTGTTCCCGCTTGACGTATTCGCGGTCCTGGATCGTCCGCAGGATCGAGGCATAAGTGGACGGCCGTCCGATACCGTTGCTTTCAAGCTCTTTGATGAGAGCTGCTTCGCTGTAACGGGCAGGCGGTTCGGTGAATTTCTGTTCTGTGGCAAACTTTTTGATACCAAGCTGATCGTTTTCTGCAAGATCCTGCGGAAGTTTATCCTCTTCATCCTGATTTTTTACCGTATCATCATACAATGCGGTGAATCCGGCAAAGACCATTACCGAATCTGTGCTGCGGAAAGTGTAAGCAGCCCGGTCGCTGCCGTTTACCAGAGTGTCGACGGTGGTCTGATCGTATTGTGCCGGAGTCATCTGGCTGGCAACAAAACGTTTCCAGATCATGGTATACAGTTTGAGCTGTGCCGCATCGAGGAACGGAGCCACACTCTCCGGAGTCCGCGTCACGTCGGTCGGACGGATCGCTTCATGCGCTTCCTGTGCAGCGGCTTTGTTTTTGTAGTAGTTGAATTTTTCCGGAACAAAACTGTCACCGTAGCTGCTGCGGATGAAGTTTGCTGCGGCGATCTGCGCTTCACGGGCGATCGTGACCGAGTCAGTTCTCATGTAGGTTATCAAACCGACAGCGCCGGAGCCGCCGAGTTCAACGCCTTCGTACAGCTGCTGCGCGTAACGCATGGTCTGTGTTGCGGTGTAATGCAGACGGGAGTTAGCCGCCTGCTGAAGCGTACTGGTCGTGAAAGGCGGCTGGGCAAAACGGCGGCGGCGTTGTTTGGTCACTGCTGATATCAACGGTTTTGTTCCATTTTCCACTGCGTCTTTCACGGCATTTGCATCTGAAGCGTTGGTGATTTTGAAATCCCTGCCGTTTATTTTGAAGAGTTTTGAACGGAAAGTCTGCTTTTGTGCTGTTTCAAAAAGTACCGAAAAGTT
>JAZSGR010000137.1:0-3217 GCA_045532825.1 Victivallaceae bacterium
TGTGAAAGTTGTTCAAACTGCGGTGGCGCATCGCGGGCAATCTCGAGCCTTGCGCCTGTGCCGGTTTGGTCGTGTACAAAGGTACACTCCCGCACCGTACTCGGCGCAAAACTCGACCTTGCTCCACGCTGCATCCACCGATCGCAGACAGAACCGTTTTTTGAGCTTGAAAAAAACATGCTGTGTGATATATTTTAATTGAGAAAAACATATCTGAATAAGGATAAAATATAAATTTTTCACAAAAATTCGGACATTATCAATAAGTGAAGCATTTTGAAAATCCGGCTGAAAAGGTTTGAATGCCTCTTCAGCCGTTTTTTTGCCGGTTTTATCATAAATTTGTTTGCAATCTGAAAAAACAGTGCTAATTTAGTAGTGTAAAAGTTGGTGTTGTTTCTCTCGTATCCTTTTAAAAGTGTGTGGCGTGGGTATGGAATATCTCAGAAAAAAAGCATTTTTGCATTTGCTTGATGCAGCGCACCAGGTCACGCATTTTATTTATTTTTCCATATTTATCAAGTTGACGGCGGTTTGTTTGAAACATCCGCTGTTTTATATTTACGGCTCCGGTTGTAATGGATAAATAATTGTTCAAGAGGTAAAATGGTAAAACGTATGGCACTGCTGCTGCCGGGTTGTGCGATGTTATGCACTCTTTCAGCAAAAGATCTTTACGTGAAGCGTAAGGGCGGCAAAAACAACAATCCCGGAACGAAGGAAAAACCGTTCCGCAACCTGTGGAAGGCGATCGAAAAGGCTGACGTCGCTGTGACCATGAGTCCGACCATCAAATTCATGAAGGTCGAGGATGAGGGATTTGAAGATCTCGCTGATGCTGACGGCATGGAAGGCATGGAAAACAATGCCGGTCTGAAAGATCCTGCGCTTTTTAAAGGTGTCATCGATATGAATTATCTCCAGGCATTTTTGAGTGCGACTTACAAGGAGAAGGTCCATTACAATGAAAATTCCCCGATGAACCAGTTCCGTGCCGCGCTCGGCTTGAACAAACAGGGAAAGATCACTTCAATGGTTTCCATGTTTGCCAATCCCTATCCGTTTGACAGTGCATTGAAGTTCTTCGGTGCAGTTCCGGGAGTCGGTGCCCGGGGATTCAAATAATAATTACAGACAAGGAGAAATATTATGGAACAGATCATCAGTAATTTCAAAGCGATCGTCACCGGTAAATATATCTGCTTTGAAGGCAGAGCCGGAAGACGCGAATTCTGGAGTTTTATTCTGGTTTATGCAGTGGTGTCGACAGTTCTCGGTATGATTCCCGGAGTCGGCAGGATCCTTTCTGCTCTGTGGTGTCTGGGACTGCTGCTGCCGGCACTCGGCGTGACTGCAAGAAGACTGCACGACCGTGGTAAAAGCGGCTGGCTCCAGCTGCTTTGTTTCATTCCTGTGATCGGTGCGATCATCGTGCTGGTGCTGTGTATCCCGGAGGGTGATGCCGGTGACAATCAGTATGGAAGTGCTGCTGCGGAATAAACAAATCATGAAAACGTTGAAAATTCTGTTTTTTGCCTGTCTGCTTGCCGGCTTGACCGGATGTACTGTTGATGATGTTGCTTATATCCTTGCGCCTGCGCCTCCGCCGCCACCGCCTGCACATGTGCATGTGGTACACCATTCTGCACCTCCGCCGCGCAGACATCATCACAAACCTGCGCCTCCGCCGAAGTACAGAAAGCCCCCGGTGAAGCACGCAAGACCTGCGGCCCGTCCGGCAGCAAAGCCTGCAGCGAAACCTGTGGCCCGTCCGGCAGCAAAGCCTGCATCAAGACCTGCATCCGGAACTTCTGCCGCGGGAAAACCGGCAAGAACAGCGGCGCAGCCTGCCCGACCTGAATCCGGAACTTCTGCCGCGGGAAAACCCGCCAGACGCTGAAGCAGTCACCGCGGACACTGTTTTTCTTACAAAGGAAACGTGTCCGCGTTTTTTATTTGTCGATAATGTCCGAAATTTTGTGAAAAATTTATATTTTATCCTTATTCAGATATGTTTTGCTCAATTAAAATATATCACACAGCATGTTTTTTCAAGCTCAAGAAACGGTTCTGTCTGCGATCGGTGGATGCAGCGTGGAGCAAGGTCGAGTTTAGCGCCGAGTACGGTGCGGGATCCGTCTTCGCCCTGCGGGGCTGCGCCGTGACAAGGTGTACCGCTGAATCACATGCATGCGCCACCGCAGTTTGAACAACTTTCACAAAAAATGGGACAATAACTATTTGTCAGAGGTTCCAGGCTTTCAGGATCGCCTTTGCGATTTTTTCATAGGTTTCCGGAGAGGGATGAGTTCCATCCGGATTTACTCTGGTTTCAGAGAGCGGAGCTCCGCCGCGGAGAGAGTCAAAGAGGCTGTCCAGCGGGACCAGACGGGCTTTTGCCTCATCGGCTGCTGCCCTTGCCGCAAGATAATAAGGCTCAATGATCCTGCCGAATCTGGTGAAAGATCCTCCCTCAAACCCGAAAGCGGTGGCAATGGAAATTTTGGAAATACCCCGCATACGGCATATATGGGCGAGCCATATCAGATTGCAGCGGTAGGCTTCCGGAGTCACCACCGGTTCATCAGCCCAGATGTTCCTGCCTACTGCCGCATCGTTTGCTCCGAACATGATGAAAACGGCATCCGGATGATGGGAGATGACATCCTGTTCCAGACGGGTCAGGGCAGCGGTGGTTTTATCTCCGCCGAGCCCGGAGTTGATGATCTCGTTGTCCGGCAGTGCGGCTTTCAGGTGGTTGACATAGGAACACTGTTGTGCGGTCAGACTGTCGCCGAAGCAGACAAGTTTTTCTCCTTTTTCCAGAAAAGGTGATGAAAAATCAAGCATTTTATATCTCCATGATGATTTCTGGTTGCATTGATTGACATAATTTACTGCATTTTATCACGATTTGCAATTTTTTTTTCTGCCTTTGAGAAAAATGTGGATAAAATTTGATTATTTGTTATTGTCCCATTTTTTGTGAAAGTTGTTCAAACTGCGGTGGCGCATCGCGGGCAATCTCGAGCCTTGCGCCTGTGCCGGTTTGGTCGTGTACAAAGGTACACTCCCGCACCGTACACGGCGCAAAACTCGACATTGCTCCACGCTGCATCCACCGAACGGAGACAGAACCGTTTCTTGAGCTTGAAAAAAACATGCTGTGTGATATATTTTAATTGAGAAAAACATATCTGAATAAGGATAAAATATA
>JAZSGR010000058.1:0-2538 GCA_045532825.1 Victivallaceae bacterium
GAGTACCGAAAAAATCTTTAGAAATAGTTTGCAAAAGTTCACCTTTGCTACTACACTATGTTCAGACCTGCCAGTCGAACTTAATGTAATAACAAAGGTGTAAAAATGACAAAAGATACTACTAATAGTTTATCACACACTTGTTGGAAATGCAAGTACCATATTGTGTTTGCCCCAAAATATCGCAGAAAAAATATTTATGGAGCATTAAAAACAGATATAGGGAAAATTTTACGTCAATTATGTGAATTGAAAAAGGTTGAAATACCTGAAAGCAAGTGAACTGGGGGCATTCGGCTGCCTGTCGGCGACCATGACCATGGTTCTGTCGGCAGTGATGCTCAAAGAAAGGATAAGTTTCATTTTTGTACTGGCTCTTGCCCTGGTCCTCCCGGGAATTTATCTGATGATGAAAAGCGGCAGAAAAAAGCAGATCGGCTGAACCAGGGGATTGTTTATTTCCGTAAACGGGTGTATATTACATTTTTGACGAACAGAGGCGATCCACGGAGATGCTCAAAAGTTACAAAGCGCGTCAGCTTTGATCTTTGAATGATTTTCCGGATCACCTTGATACAAAAATCATACTCGGGAAATTACATGAACGATCTTACAGAATTCCGGGAGCTGGGGCTCTCGGAAACAACTCTTGAAGCATTACGGGCAAAAGGCTTTGAAAAACCCTCCGCCATACAGAAACTTGCCATTCCGGGACTTCTTACCGGCAAACGCGACCTCATCGGTCAGGCGCAGACCGGAACCGGCAAGACCGCAGCTTTCGCCCTGCCGATGCTGGAAACCTTGAAACGCAGTAAAAAGATCCAGGCACTGATCCTTGCCCCGACCCGCGAACTCTGTCTGCAGATAGCTGATGAAATGAACTCCCTCAAGGGAAGGCATGATCTGCGGATAGTTCCGCTTTACGGAGGTCAGCCGATCGAACTGCAGCTCCAGCAGCTTTCGCGCGGAGCAGATATCATTGCCGGTACTCCCGGCAGAGTCATGGACCATTTGCGGCGCGGAAGTGTGACCTTCGATGCACTCAAATTTGCCGTGCTCGATGAAGCCGATGAAATGCTTGATATGGGATTTGTCGAAGAGATCGAAGAGATCCTGCAGCTTACCAATGCTGACAAACGCATGCTGATGTTTTCCGCCACCATGCCGGACGAAGTGCGGCAGATAGCGGAAAAATTCATGCAGGAGCCGGAGATACTCCGTGCCGAACCGGAAGCTGTCTGCACAACTCTTACCGAACAGTTTTATTATGAAGTAAAACGTGAAGATAAATTTGCCGCCATTTCCCGGCTGATCGATATGCATCCGGAAATGTCCGCACTGGTCTTCTGCCGCACCCGGGTGGATGTGGATGAACTTACGGAAAAACTCAATGCCAAAGGCTATAATGTGGAAGCACTCCACGGCGATATCGCCCAGGCGCAGAGAACCAGGGTGATAAACCGTTTCAAGGCGCATAAATTCAAACTTCTGATCGCGACAGATGTAGCGGCGCGCGGTATCGATGTCAATAATCTCACCCATGTGATAAATTACTCGATCCCCCGCAATGCAGAGGTGTATATCCACCGCATAGGCAGGACCGGACGTGCCGGAAACAAAGGGGCGGCAATAACCTTTGTCACTCCCGGAGAAGTCCACCGGCTGTCTCTCATAAAAAAAGAGGCGAAAACAGAGATAATAAAACAGTCTCTTCCCGACGGCAAAGCGGTCATCGAAGCAAAAAAACAGCGTTTTGCCGAACAGCTTTCAGGACTCATCGACTCCGGGAAACACCGTGACTGCACCGGATTTGCGGAAGAACTGCTCTCCATGACCGATGATCCGGCAGAGGCTCTTGCCGCTGTATTGAAGATGATCTTCAAAAATGAGCTTGATCCGTCAAATTATCCGGATATCGGAGCAAAGCCCAAACAGCGCAAGACCGACCGTAAAGCGTGGGAAGCCGATGCCGGAGATCCCAATCACATGCGTCTGTACATCGGGATCGGTAAAAACGACAACTTCGGCGCGGTCAAAATGCTGGATCTGATCTGGGAACTTGCAAGG
The DNA here is from genome assembly GCA_045532825.1 of Victivallaceae bacterium. Lineage (GTDB taxonomy): Bacteria > Verrucomicrobiota > Lentisphaeria > Victivallales > Victivallaceae > UBA1784. The sequence goes on from JAZSGR010000058.1 coordinate 2,068, forward strand.
ATAAAGAAAGCAAGAGTCGGAAAAATCGATTGTTTCGACCGTTTTTCCTTCATCGACCTTGCTCCGGAAGATGCCGCAGTGTTCATGAAAAATGCCCGGGCGGCGGGAATCAATGTCCATCCGGAACAGGGCGGAAAAAACCGGAAAAACAAAGAGGAAAACGTCTCCGCGAATCGGGAAAAGCAAGCTCCGGTGCGCAAGGAGAAAAAATTCACCGCCAAAGCAGAGGCAAAACCGGAAAAAAAGAAAAAGTCAGTATCCGCTCTCCGCAGCTGGGTGAACGATTTTGCCGACGAAGTCGAATCAGGCGGCAAGCGTCCGGGAAAAATAAAAAGATAATGTCCGAAATTTTGTGAAAAATTTATATTTTATCCTTATTCAGATATGTTTTTCTCAATTAAAATATATCACACAGCATGTTTTTTTCAAGCTCAAGAAACGGTTCTGTCTGCGATCGGTGGATGCAGCGTG
>JAZSGR010000030.1:0-5424 GCA_045532825.1 Victivallaceae bacterium
TCACACAGCATGTTTTTTTCAAGCTCAAGAAACGGTTCTGTCTGCGATCGGTGGATGCAGCGTGGAGCAAGGTCTTTTTTTGCGCCGGGTACGGTGCGGGATCCGTCTTCGCCCTGCGGGGCTGCGCCGTGACAAGGTGTACCGCCAAATCACATGCATGCGACACCGCAGTTTGAACAACTTTTGCAAAAAATGGGACAATAACCTTTTTTGAAAATGCGGTACTTGAATTCAGTTCCCTGACCCGGAAAACGGTTCTCTCCGCCGGTGAAGAAAGCAGAGAGATCCCGTTCGGTTCTGACAATGTATACCGGACAGAGCTTGAAATTTTTACCGCAGCAATAAACGGCAGAAATGCCCGGGGATGCACTCCTGAAGAAGCAGCTGCGGCAGTCCGGTATTGCGGGATCATCTCATCTCTGCTTTGACAGCAGTCCCATGTATGCACGATACAGGACTGCGGTCAGCCGATCTCCTCATCCCCGTGGAGTCTGAGAAATTCCTGCATCTGATTTACAGTATCCAGTCCGATATCAGCGCAACAGTTTGAGCAGATGATGATCCCGGCAAGTTTTCCCGCTTTCATGTACTTGTAATACACATCAAGCTGGTGCTGCATGGCTTCAGGTGAAAGCGGCTTGCCGTTGCCGTAATCCCACAGATAGCATCCGCAGTAGAAACGCTTGCCGGGATTGGCGGCAAAAACTCTTTCCAGATTTTCTTCCAGTTTCCAGATATTTTCACCGAACCAGGTCCAGAAAGTGATAACATCAAAAACATCCAGATACTCCTGCACATCAAGGTGGAGCTCACGGTCATAATAGACGGTCCAGTATTCCAGCGGACGTCCGGCAGCGGTACGCAATATCTCTTTTATCTTGCGCAGCACATCAGGAGTAAAGATCCCGCGCCGTCTTTCAGAAAGCAGAAAATCATCCATGATGCCGCCAACCACATTGGGATGATTTTCAGCCTGACGGATGACCTCATCAAGATCACCGTAATTTTCCTCATTCCGGCGCACGCCGCCGGCACCGACCACCGACCAGACCACATTATCCAGTTTATCCAGCGGTACCGACTCATTGTCAAAGGGCGGGAACGGTCCCTTGCTCATCGCTACGCGGCAGCAGTTTTTGATACCGAAAAAGTCACAACCTTCGATCGCGGTCATTTTGTTTTCTCCGGGCAGATGATAATGCTCCGAAGCATGGTGCGAACCGGGTTCCTGCCCCCACAACCAGATGTTTTCGATGATTTTTGACATTTTTTATTTCTCCGTATATCGGATTTTTCTGCTTTGATATATTATACCACACAAACAGACAAACGTAAATGTCCTGAAATGCAAAAAAGATGTCAATTTCTGTCATCCGGGGTTTTAATAAAAAAACAGTCAACAGCGGATATCTGCCGCTCCGACACGCCGTTTTCAACAGATGCGGAGGAAATATTTTCCCATTTTTTACGCTGAAACCGGATCGGCTTCCTGCCGGATAAAAAGTAACGGCACAGCTTCCATTTTCAGGAAACGGTGCCGTATGTTTTTATGAGATCAGCTCAAATCAGCGGTATGCCGCCCATTTGGGATCATTTTCAAAGACCTCTTTGTAGAAATCTTTGAGCTTGAGATCAGCGGCAGCCTCTTCATCGAGGATGATGACGGTATCCGGATGCAGCTGAAGCGCGGTGGAGCTGATCATCGCGGTCATCGGACCCTCGATGGCAGCAGCGGCAATGGCGGCTTTACGTTTGCCGGTGATGAGCTGCAGGACCTTTTTGGCATCCAGCACGGTTCCGACACCTGCGGTGAAAGCACGGCGCGGCATGGATTCCGGCGGATTGAAGTAGATCTTGTTCTGCTCATAGGTGGTGTTGGTGAGATACGCAACATGGGTACGGCTGGCGAAGCTGGTGCCGGGATCGTTGAATCCGACATGACCGGAGCAGCCGATGCCGACCAGCCAGAGGTCGATGCCGCCGGCTTCGTCGATGGATTCATCATAACGGGCGGCTTCCTCTTCCTCATCAGCAGCCAGTCCGTCGGGCAGATGAGTATTGCGGATGTCGATGTTGACGTTGTTGAACAGGTGTTTGTTCATGTAGTAGCGGTAGCTCTGATCGTGTTCCGGAGCAAGTCCGGCATACTCGTCAAGGTTCCAGGAACGCACCTGGGAGAAATCCACTTCTCCGGCCTTGTTGAGACGGGAAAGTTCGGCGTAGACATTTTCCATGGTCGCACCGGTGGCGAGACCGAGTTTGAATTCCGGCTTGGCATTGATCGCATCGGCGATCATGCGCGCGGCAAGTTTCTCCGCTTCTGCGGAAGTTTTGCAGATGATGACATCCATCTTTTTATCTCCTTATAAAATTGCCCGGCTGCACACAGCCGGAAAAACTGCACTTTAAAGAATATACCATGCCATGCAGATTTTTCAATTCTTTTTCCGCCAAACAGCAGGAAATTTTCCACAAACTCACCCGCTGCTCTCTGATAAACCTTTTCACTATCTCCACCGTCGGAGCGATACTCTCAAGATTTGCACATTCCTCATCGGAATGTCCGCCATGATCCGATCCCCATTATGGCAGCCGGCACATTCATGACTCCGGGATGCCCGGCTTCGGTTGCGCCGTACATACGGGTATCTGGTTATGGACAAATCCGGCATTGCCCTGACCTGACCGACTGTCATCAAGTCGCCCCGCGGTTCCTTTGATTTCAGATATGCGGTAAAAATCTGGCTCTGTACTGAACATTGCAGCATTTTAAGTATTTTTTTCGGGCAGTTTGAAAATAGCGATCAAAAAATCCGGTGAAGCGATCATAAAACTTGACATTGGATATTTGCGGAGATATATTACAAAATCGCAATATTTGTTTTTGCGGGGGGTTTATACTTTTCTAAAGAAAATTAAGGAAAAAGCATTATGATGACGTGGTATGATTATCTTATTGTGATAATTCCGCTGTGTTTCGTCTACGGTATGGCACTTTATACCCGGCGTTACATCCGCGGAGTTGTGGATTTTCTGTCAACCGGCAGGTTGTGCGGAAGATACGTTATGAGCGTAGCCGGTGTGGCAAGCGGATTGTCGATCATCGGTGTCGTGGCATTCGTGGAGGTACATTACAAAACCGGATTTGCTCTCGGCTTCTGGCAGAGCATTCTGCTGCCGCTTTCAGTCATCATGGGACTTACCGGATTTTTCAACTACCGTTTCCGGGAAACCAAAGCGATGAGTCTCGGTCAGTTCCTTGAAATGCGTTACAGCCGCAAGTTCCGTATTTTTGCAGCGGCACTGCGCAGTATTTCAGAAATGCTTGCCAATATGATCATGCCTGCGGTTGCGGCACGTTTTTTCATTTATTTTCTTGATCTTCCGGAATATTTTTCATTCTGCGGTATAGAATTCTACACTTTCGGCGTTCTGATCGTTGTAAGTCTGATCATGGCTATCACTATCATCTGCTGCAGCGGTGACCTGGGTATCGTGGTCACCGATACTTTGCAGGGACTTCTGCTTTATCCGCTTCTGGTGGCGTTTGTGATCTTCTGTCTGGTGAAATTCTCCTGGGCGCAGGAGATCGCTCCGGTCATGGCTGACCGCGCTCCAGGTGAAAACTTCCTCAATCCGTACGACATGAAGGCGTTGCGTGACTTCAACTTTTTCTTTCTCGGACTCACCGCTTTTTCCGCTATTCTGCACCGCGGCAGCTGGGTAACCGGCGGAACGAGCCGTGCCCGCACGCCCCACGAAGGTAAAATGTCAGGTCTGCTCGGCGACTGGCGCAGTGCTCTCAACGGACTTTTTTACATTCTGATCGCCGTTGCGATCCTCACGGTGATGAACCACAAAAACTTTGCCGGCACCGCCGGAAAGATCCGTACCGAACTTACTACTCATATATCCCAGCAGATCGCTCCCACCCGGGAGATCCATCAGCAAATCGTTTCTTCTATTGCAAAGATCCCGGCAAACAACCACACGATCGGCGTGGATGCTCCGCTCTCTGAAAAGAAAAATGTGGACACCCCTTATCTTGATGCCGCCCATGCCGAATTGAACAAGGATCCCAACGGCAACGGACACGCTCTTTTCCAGCAGTTCCGTACGTTGTATCATCAGATGATGTTTGCAGTATCCATGCGTCACATGCTGCCTCCGGGCATGATCGGTCTGTTCTGCCTGCTCATGATCATGGCGATGGTCTCCACCGACGACAGCCGTATATACAGTGCAGCCGGAACCATTTCGCAGGACGTGCTCCTGCCGATCATCAACAGGCAGCTGACTCCGAAACAGCACATGTGGATGATCCGCTGGGTTTCCATCGGAATAGGTGTTTTCTTCTTCTTCGGTTCGTTCTACATGGCACAGCTTGATTATATCAACCTGTTCGTCCAGCTGATGACGATCATGTGGACCGGCGGATGCGGTCCTGTGATGCTTTTCGGTCTTTACAGCCGTTTCGGAAACACCTTCGGTGCCTGGAGTTCTCTCCTCACCGGTATGGGATTCGGTGTCGGCAGTATCTTCCTGCAGCGCAAATGGGCGGATATCGTTTATCCCTGGCTGGCAGAACACAATATGGTGGAATCGGTCGGAAATATTCTTACAACGCTCTCCAAGCCGTTCAATCCGTATGTGGTCTGGGAAATGAATCCGGTCAAATGTCCGATCAACAGCTATGAGCTCATGTTCATCACCACGCTGGTCACGCTGTTTCTGTATTGTGCAGTATCTTATCTCACCAACATCGGCAAAGAGAAATTCAACCTTGACCGCATGCTGCACCGCGGTATCTATGCCATCGATGGTGAAAAAAAGATCAAAACCGACTGGAGCTTCAAAGGCATCCTCAGCAAAATGGTCGGCATCACTCCGGAATACACTACCGGTGACAAATGCATCGCCTGGGGATTGTTCATCTACTCGATCGGATACAAGTTCCTGCTTGCCTTTGTGGCTGTCGTGATCTGGAATGCGATCAGCAGATGGAACGCCGATGGATGGAGCAATTACTTCCTCTACACCCACATGATAATTCCCGGAATCGTCGCCGCAATAACCACAGTGTGGTTCACCTTCGGCGGTGTCAAGGATATGATCCGCCTGTTCCGCGACCTCAAAAACCGCAAAGAGGTCGATGATCTTGACAACGGACGTGTGGAAGGAAACGTTTCACTTTCTGACAAGAAAGCCTTTGAAGCAATCGAAAAAGCCGCACAGAAATAAATCAAAAAAGCAACACAGGGACTGCTGCGATTTTTACGCAGCAGTCCTTTTTTTGTACGCTGTTGACCGCTGAAACATGCGGTATGACTGCCGCACAGTCAATCACCTTGGGTAAATCTGCGCGGCAGTCAGTACCTGACCGGCAAGTCAGCGCGGCGCACCATCTCCGTACCCATCCGTACC
>JAZSGR010000157.1:0-15005 GCA_045532825.1 Victivallaceae bacterium
GGTGCGGGAGTGTACCTTTGTACACGACCAAACCGGCACAGGCGCAAGGCTCGAGATTGCCCGCGATGCGCCACCGCAGTTTGAACAACTTTCACAAAAAATGGGACAATAACCAAAAAAATCATCCTTTCCCCTTCTGCAGCCGCCTTCCGGAGAAGCATCCCACGGCAGAGCGCAATTTTCAAAAACGCAACATCCGCACCGCCAACATACTTTACCGGTAAATAAAATTTGAAAATTTTTGTTTTTTGCTCTTGAAATCGGGATAAATATGGAGTACTTTATTTACCGGTAAATAAAAAGAGGTTGCCTTATGAATATCACTGCAAAACAAATCGCCGAAATGCTTAATGTTTCAAAGCAGGCGGTTTACTCTGTTTTGAGCAATAAACCGAAATGTCTGGTATCTCCGGAAAAAAGAGAAAAAATTCTCTTTCTCGCCAAAGCATATAATTATAAGCAGAATACTGCTGCTGTCAGTTTGAACGGCAAATCGACTTTTCAGGTCGGTGCCGTAATAGATTCTTTCGCAAGTGTTGAAGGTAGAATCGTATCTCACCTTGCCTCCAAACTCGAAGTCGAAAACTATACGCTGAAAGTTTCCAAAATCACAAGTATCTCACAGGGTTTGGAAATGATCCAGAATTTTATTTCCTCCGGAGCGGATGCCGTCATTTATTCCGGAAGAAGATTGCCCGACATAAATTACGAAGACTACCGTGTGCCGCTTCTTGGAATAGGTCGGGAATTCGGCACTGATTATTATTCGGGGAGCAAAAAAGTTACTGAACATCTCATCACCCGGCATGGACATAAGAAAATTCTGCACGTTGCCTCCGAAGCCGGTCCATTCCCCAAGTACCTCGGCTATTGCGATGCGATGAAAGATGCAGGATTAAAACCCCTGCCGGTTTTGCATACGATCATGAACGATCAATTCAGCACCCGGTTGAAAAAATATCTCGACCGTGGAATAACTGCTTTTGTCACGACCGGTGATAATACCGCATCTTTGCTCATCTATTTTCTGCGCAGCATGGGTGTCCGTGTTCCCGAAGATGTGGCTGTTACCGGTTTCGATAGTTTTGGAAGCTTTCCGGAAATTGCATCCGTGGTCGATCCGGTCGAAGCTGTTGCTTCATCGGGCTGCAAAATGATATTGGACAAAATCAAAAACAAAACATTGCAGCCGATCACTTCCGACTTCATCGTTCCGGAATTTCAGCCATCGATGAGTTGCGGTTGTTCGCCTTTGAAATTTAATTCTATTGCAAAATTCTACTCCGAAGATAAACTGGTTTCAAAATAAAAACAATTCATTCAAAAGTGAAAGGGGCAACAAAATGAACAGACCCGAAATAACCGGGAGCCTGGTGTATCCGATGCCGCTTGCTCCGGCTTATATAAATAAATTGGTTGATGTCACCGGAAAATCAAACTATCCCGCCGGCAAACGCGATGCTTTGAACGAACTGGATAAACTCGGCAGAGAGATGGTGAAAAAGACTTACTGCATCGACGGTCATGTACTTTTTCGCGGCAACTGCTCCATGAAGTACATCAAAGCCGCATTTATTTTCGGACTTTTTGCCGAGGGCAGAAGAACTCTTGCCAACGGCAGAGGCATCCGGTCGATACAGAGTGACCGCAAAAGTCCGGGAAGAGGCGCGATTTTTGAAGAAAAAAATCAGGCAGTCGTACTGGCGGATAAAGGGCTTGCGCTTTTAAAAAGTCTGGATCTTCCTCCGGATGATTTCCGTCACCGCTTCTGGGAAAATGCTCCCGTTGCGGCACGGGCGGTAAGAGAGATGATCTCGTGCTTCATCAGTTACTTCGACGATATGGAGTGGGAAAAGGAGGATCATCCGCACCTTAAAGCGCAGGTCGCTTCTTCCATACGGGAAATTGACCGCCTTGCCGGACACAAAGACAAACCGGTCATTACCCCTATTGCAGCGATCTGTCAGGAATTGTTACAGGAGTTCCCGGCTGAATTTGCGGCAAAGAAAAAACTTTACGGCTGCACAGATGCCATTGTTACCGGCGGTATTACCGATGACTGGCGAATTTACCGCTATATGCACGCATCGCACAGCGTTCTGCTCAACGGGAAACCCTCCCGCCGGGCGGGCAACCGGTTCTTCCCCGGCGGCTTTATGGAAATGGAACTGAAAAGGGGCAGTGAACTGGTCATTTGCGGAGCGCAGGAGGTGACCGGTAAATTCACACTGACTTGCGACGGCAGAAAGTTCACAGCATCGTTCGATGAAAACGGCTGTTTCACCATGCCTTTGCCGGAATCGGATGAACCGGTAAAGATCCGGCTGGAAAAATCAGGCGAAAAGAATCCGGTATTTTATTCAGTTGCCACCCGCGATCCCGGCTGGGACAGAAAGCCGCGTATTCCGCTTTTCAGTTGGAACACCTCCGAAATGGACAGAACTCTGGTTCCGGAAGTGATCTATGATGAAAATCCTGATCTGGCAGAGTTTTATTATACCGCATGGCAGTCCGCATGGACACATATCTTTTCCACCCGCGGAGCACCGGTTTCGCCCTATATGAACGAGGGGATACGATGTCACAAAATCTGGATATGGGACACCTGTTTCATGGTGCAGTTCTGCCGTTACGCAGCAGAGGTTTTCCCCGGCATCCAGAGTCTGGATAACTTCTACCGGGTCATGCATGACGGCGAAAATATGGTTTTGAAAGTTCATATTCCGGATAACCCGCCGTTGTTTGCATGGACGGAATACGAATATTTCAAACATACCGGCAATGTGGAACGGATAAAACATATCCTGCTGAAAAAAGAGTATCTGCAGAAACATTACAACTGGCTCAATGAGTGCAAAGCAAAAGTTTTGTACGATTACGCCACCAGCCCGACCGCTGCTGAATTGGTTCCGGGCAAAGGTTTCAAATGGGGCGGCGCGAAAGCGGGTATGGATAATACGCCGCGCGGCGATGATGATCCGGATTCGATCTATTATGTGGATCTCTCCTGTCAGCAGGCGTTGAGTGCGCTCTATATTGCCCGCCTCGCTGAAGCGATCGGGGAAAAAAGAGCTTGCTTCAAAGTGGCACGCTGAATTTGAAGCACAGAAAAAATTTGTCAATGAAAGATTCTGGTCGGAAACAGATCAATTCTATCTTGACCGGTTCGTGGATGAAAGCGGATTTTGTTCTCTTATCACCCCGGCATCACTCTGGCCGCTGCTGGCTGAAATAACTGATAAAAGGCAAACAGAAGCTCTGGTAAAAGTCATCACTGATCCGGAAAAACTCGGTGGAGAGCGGCCGCTTCCCAGCATAAGCCGTGATGACCGCCGCTTTTCGCCCGTCGGGGAATACTGGCGCGGCGGTATCTGGATGCCGAAAGTTTACATGACGGTAAAAGGTCTGGAAAAGAATGGTTGCAAAGACCTTGCCGATGAGATTGCCCGCAAGATGATTTCATTGCAGTACCGGACATGGAAAAATTTTGCCCCGCACACCATCTGGGAATGCTATTCCCCGACCGGAGATAAACCGGCGACCAATAAAATAGGCGGCTGGTCCCGTCCGGACTTCTGCGGCTGGTCGGCACTGGGTCCCATATCCATGTTTATTGAGAACATTCTGGGCATCCGGGAGGTCAACGCACTGGAAAACAAAATCGTATGGGAACCCTCTTCCGCCAAACGCAACGGTATAAAAAATCTTAAAATGGGTAAAGAAAAATTTTCCCTGATCGCATATCCGGCAGAAAACAAAGCTGAAGTCGATGCCTCTGCTGATTTCACACTGCACCTCAATGGGAAAAATATCGTTTGCCGTCAGGGTAAAAATACAATCGCATTACCGTAGAAATCACGTAATTGCACCACTCTGGAGTCATCCGCTTTTTTTTCAGCACTTCACTGCAGGGGCAAGCTCTGCTGTGCCGCCCACGACACAAAGCACGTCGTCAAACGAAAATGACATAAGAGGGAAATTGTGTCCGAACGGAAATTTCCGGACCACCGGCTTGCCGGTACGGGCGGCAAAACGGCGGAGCAATTCATCAAGCTCCTGCGGATCACTGCCGGTAAAACTCCCGAACACCACTCCGGAAACACGGTCGAAAAATCCGGTCTGTTCCAACTGGGTCAGGCTGCGGTCGATACGGTAAGCCGCTTCATTGATATCCTCAAGCAGAACCACACGTCCGTCGGAATCAGGAAAATGATCCCCTCCGGCAAGACTGGCGGCAACGGTAAGGTTTCCCGCCAGCACCTTTCCGGAAAAATCACCGCCGGAAATACGTTCAACTGCGCACCGTCTGACCTCGCCCGAAAAAACCTTTTTCATGTCGCGGCAGCTTGCTTCATCCAGTCCGGAAAGTTTGCCCAGCATCGGACAAACCACCGGCAGTCCGGCATTGCGTGATGCCATTGCCCAGTGCAATGCTGTTATATCACTGTATCCGGCAAGCGGGATGCGTCTTGCTCTCAACTTTTTCCAGTTGAGGTGCGGCAGCAGCTGGGCACAGCCGAAACCGCCGCGCGAACAGAGCAGAAGATCTACTTCCGGATCCAGCCACATTTTCATGATCTGCGCAGCACGGTCCTCCGGAGTTCCGGCAAGGTAAGACACTCTGCACTCCGGCAGAGATTCCGGTCCTTTTACTCTTATGCCGGCCTTGCGCAGCTCTGCGATCCCGGATTCCATAAGCTCCGGAGCCAGCCTGCCGGCAGGTGTTATCACGCCGACCGTACGGATGTTTTCAGGGAAAAACGTCTTCATCAGAGCATGTGTTCCATACGTTTTTTCTTGGTTTCAAGGTAAAAAGCATTATCGGCATTGGGCGGAATGACGATGGGAACACGCGCAGTCACCTCCATACCGTATCCGGAAAGTCCGACAAGTTTCCTGGGATTATTGGTAAGAAGCCTTACGGAACGCACTCCAAGATCCAGCAGTATCTGGACACCGATGCCGTATTCGCGCAGGTCATCCGGGAACCCCAGACGTTCATTGGCCTCAACGGTATCGCATCCCTCATCCTGCAGTTTGTAGGCGTGGATCTTGTTGAAGATACCGATACCTCTGCCCTCCTGACGCAGATACACCAGAACACCGGAACCGTTTTCCGCTATCTGACGGAGCGCAGCATGAAGCTGACTGCCGCAGTCGCAGCGGCGCGAAGAAAAAACATCTCCGGTCAGACACTCGCTGTGGACACGGACAAGAACATCCTTTTTATCTTTCACATCACCGTACACCAGAGCCAGATGCTCAAAAGTATCCACCTTGGTGCGGAACGCGGTAATGGTGAAATCGCCGAATTCCGTAGGCAGTTTTGCGCTTTCGCCGCGCACGATCAGACGTTCATGCCGTCTGCGGTACCCGATCAGCGAAGCGACACTGCCGATTTTAAGACCGTGTTTCTGTGCAAACTTCATCAGCTGCGGAAGTCTTGCCATCGTTCCATCATCATTCATGATCTCGCAGATCACACCGGCGGGAGAGCATCCGGCAAGCCGCGCCAGATCGACCGCAGCCTCGGTGTGTCCGCTGCGGCGCAGGACTCCGCCGGGACGGGCGATCAGCGGAAACAGGTGTCCGGGCTGAGTAAAATCCGCTGATGTATATCGGGGATCCTTGAGTGCCATGACCGTTTTGGAACGGTCGAACGCACTGATACCGGTCGTGGTCCCGTGACGGAAATCCACGCTCTGGGTGAAAGCCGTGCCGAAAGGATCGGTCATGGATGCCGGAGTACTCAAATTGAGTTCCTCCGCCCGCTCCTTCGTGATCGGAGCACAGATGAGACCGCAGGCGTTCTTCGCCATGAATGCGATGTTTTCCGGAGTGGCGAAATCGGCGGCACAGACCAGATCGCCCTCATTTTCCCGGTCTTCATCATCAGTGATGATTATCAGCTTTCCGTTGCGGATATCCTCTATCAGTTCTTCGACTGGTGAAAATTCAAAATCTTTCATAAAAACCCCACTGGTAAAAAATCACAATTCAATACGTTTGGAAAAGCTTTCGATACCGGATGCCCTGCCCGTCGTATGATCGTAAGTCACCACCACTCCGTCAAGACGTATGACACCGCTTTCGACGACCGGCAGTCTGCCGGGCATGCCGCTTGCAAATTTTTTAAGCACCTCCGGTATCCCCCTGCCGAGGATGCTGGCATCGGCACCGGTCATACCGGTATCGGTGATGGCGGCGGTGCCTCCGGGCAGGATACGGGCATCGGCAGTCTGGACATGGGTATGGGTACCGAGAACGGCGGTCACCCTGCCATCAAGATAATGCGCAAGGGCAAGTTTTTCGCTGGTCGCCTCGGCATGGAAATCAACGACGATGGTCTTTACATCCGCCGGCAGTCCGGCAATGATACTGTCTGCAGTTTCAAAAGGGCAGTACGCGGAGTCTTTCATAAAGACTTTTCCCTGCAGTGCAACAACCGCGATCCTGCCGCCTGCCGGATTGGCAAAAACCCCGCATCCGCGCCCCGGCTGTGAACGGTGATAATTCGCCGGACGGATGATACGGTCGGAATTGCTTATTTCCTGTTCAAAACCTTTCTGATCCCAGGTATGATCCCCGGATGTGACCACGTCGCAGCTGTGCAGCAGCTCGCGCAGGCAGCTTCCGGTAAGTCCGTTGCCGCCTGCGGAATTTTCGCCGTTGACGATGACGAACTGGGCATTGTATTCACGCCGCAGCTCCGGCACCAGCTGTCTGACAGCCTCCCTGCCGCCCCTGCCGACGACATCGCCGATAAAAATAAATCTCATAAACTCCCATTCTCCCGGAATTGTTTTAATATGCCGACACGGGAAAATCAGGGATAACCGCCGCAGAACATCAGCTCCATTTGCGGCACTTCTCCCATCCGGACTTCACACAGCACCACACTGTGCTCACCGTCGGTAACGGAATTCCACCGTTTCAGCCGCCTTGAGCGGCTCGCGGACTCTAACCGCCGGTCGGGAATCGCCGCTACGCACCTTCCATGCTGCGGCTCACCCTGCCCCGAAGATCAACTGCAAAACAGTTTGCAATATATAATATAGACGTGTATATTGGAAAAAGCAACTTTTTGACGGTGCCGTAAAAAGAAAAAGCAAAGATTTTTCAAACTTTTTCATAAAACGGCTTGACATTCCGGAAAAAAGTGATATTTTATGTTTCTGTCGCCTGTTCCGGCGGCAAAAAAAACACGGCGGGTTGATAGCTCAGTCGGTAGAGCATCGCCCTTTTAAGGCGGTGGTCCCGGGTTCGAGTCCCGGTCAACCCACCATTTTTTTTGATTACGTCCGTCGTGTATTCCGGAAAAACCGGCAGAAGATGCGTTACCGGAAAGACGGTTTGATAAGTTGAGTATTAGGTTAATCATAAAACAGCGAGGCAAAAATGAGCAGAGTTTGCGCGATTTGCGGCAAAACCAAAGCCAACGGCGGCTGCATCACCCGCAAGGGTCTGGCAAAGAAAGCCGGCGGTATCGGTATGCACGTCATGAAGAATACCAAACGTACTTTCGAAGTCAATCTTCAGTCCGTCAAGATCAACGATGGCGGCACTGTCAAAACTGTCAAGCTCTGTGCAGCTTGCATTCGTACCGGTGATTTCCAGAAGGCGTAAGCTCTAAGCGGAGATCGACTTGGTTTGTCAATCCTGGCGGACGGGTAATTATGCCTTGTCCGCCGTTTTGTTTTTTCAGCAGTCTGATATATAAGGTGTGTGTTTTATGTTCGGTCTCGGAGATGTATCCATTGCGGTCGCCATGATCGGCAGCATCGCAGTGACACTCGTTTGCGTTGTTTACGGTATAATCACCTGGAACAGAGGAGATGACTCATCATCCGCTGCCTCCAATAATACTCCTGACAGGAAAAATCGATCATGAACAGCTCTAACGGTGTTGACAGTTTCGTTTTCGGTTTTCTCATCCTCGGCTACGTCATCATGATCGGCTATCTCGGATGGCGCGGATGGAAAAAAACACAGAACAGCAAAGATTATCTTCTTGCCGGACGCTCTGTAAATCCCTTTGTCATGGCAATGAGTTACGGCGCAGCATTCATCAGTACCTCCGCCCTGGTGGGTTTCGGCGGCATTGCCGGACAATTCGGCATGGGCGTATTGTGGCTGGTGTTCATGAATATAGCCATCGGTATTTTCGCCGCTTTCGTCTGGTTCGGCAAACGCACCCGGCAGATGGGAGCAGCTCTCAATGCCAGAACATTTCCTGAATTTATCGGCAAACGTTTCCGCGCACCGGGCTTGAAGATATTCATCTCGCTCATCATCTTTGTGTTTGTTCCGCTTTACTCCAGCGTGGTGCTCATCGGCGGAGCAAGATTCGTGCAGGAAGTAATGCAGATACCCTACGCCTGGGCTCTCACGATCTTTGCCTTCGTGGTCGCAGTTTATGTGATCTTCGGCGGTTTGAAAGGGATCATGTATATTGATGCACTTATGGGAACCGTGATGATCTGCGGTATGCTGCTTCTGCTGATAAGCTGTTACTGGCGCCTGGGCGGTGTGATCGAAGCGCATCAGGCACTTACCGATATGGCTCCTCTGGTGAAGGAACAGCTGCCGGCAGAATACGAACTCGGACACCGCGGCTGGACCGTGATGCCGGAATTCAATTCCGTCTGGTGGTGGACCCTTGTATCCAGCATCATGCTCGGCGTGGGCATCGGAGCATTGGCGCAGCCGCAGCTTGCAGTAAGGTTCATGACGGTAAAAAGCGGCAGAGAACTCAACCGTGCGGTACTGGTGGGGTCAGTATTCATCCTGCTTACCGTGGGTTCCGCTTACACTGTCGGTGCGCTGTCAAATGTATTCTTCTACCGCACTGATCTTGGCATAGCCAACAATTTTCAGTCACTTGCCATTCAGGCGGCGCGCGGCAATCCGGATCTCATCATTCCGATATTCATCCGTGAGGCACTGCCGGGCGTGGTGCTTTATTTCTTTTTCCTCACCATGCTTTCAGCAGCGATGTCCACTTTAAGTTCGCTGTTCCACGTCACCGGTTCCTCGATCGGACACGACTTCTTCCGCACAGTTTCCAATGCGCGGCGCGACAGTCTGACCGTCACCCGCATCGGTATTGTTTTCGGTATCCTGATTTCGGTGATCTTCGCCATGGTCCTGCCTCCGGGGATAGTCGCCCGCGGAACGGCGATCTTTTTCGGCATCTGTGCCGCAGCGTTTCTCCCGGCATATTTTTCCGCGCTCTACTGGAAAGGTGCGACCAGAGCCGGAGTTTGGGCAAGTATAGCAGTTGGAACCGCTTCTTCGGTCATCGGACTGGTGTTTCTGCACCGCAAGGAGTCTGCCGCTATCGGTATATGCGAAGCTCTTTTCGGCAGAACGGAACTTATAAGTATCCATCCGTGGCCCTTTGTGGATCCGTTCATCTATTCCCTGCCGCTTGCGGCAGTCACGTTGATCGCGGTCAGTCTTTTCACAGAAAAGCTTTCCAGAAATCACTTATCACGCTGTTTCAAAAAAAAATAAAATATAAGAGGTGACATCATGGCATTTCCCCAAATCTCAAATCAGGTGGATTTTCCGGCTCTTGAGCAGGAGATCCTCGCATTCTGGAAAGAAAACGATACTTTCCTTAAATCTCTTGAACAGCGCAAAGGCGGCGAAGAATTCGTATTCTACGACGGTCCTCCGTTTGCCACCGGTCTGCCGCACTACGGTCATCTGCTGGCGGGAACCATCAAGGACGTTGTTCCCCGTTACCAGACCATGCGCGGAAAATATGTGGAACGCCGCTTCGGCTGGGATACCCCCGGTCTGCCGACCGAAGCTCTGGCACAGGATGCCCTCAAGATCAACGGAGCCCACGAGATCAAGGCTTTCGGCGTTGACAAATTCAACGAACAGTGCCGTTCCATGGTGCTGCGTTACGTCGATGACTGGCGCAGAACCGTCACCCGCATGGGCCGCTGGGTCGATTTTGACAACGATTACAAAACCATGAATCCGGCATTCATGGAAACCATCTGGTGGATCTTCAAACAGCTGTGGAATCAGGGCAGAGTTTACAAAAGCTACCGTATCATGCCCTATTCCTGGAAACTCTCGACTCCGCTGTCGAACTTTGAAGCCGGCAGCAACTATAAAGATGTTCAGGATCCTGCAGTCACCGTCCGTACCGCAGTAAAGACCGGAGCCGACGCCTCCTGGGGAAAAACCTACCTGCTGGTCTGGACCACCACTCCGTGGACCCTGCCGGAAAACCTTGCGATCTGCGCCGGTGCGGATCTGGATTACTGCGTGGTGCGTGACCTTACCGATCCGGAAAAAGCATGCTACGTCATGGCAAAGGCGCGGGTTTCCACTCTGTTCAAAAAAGAGGAACAGTTCGAGATCGTTGCCGAAATGAAAGGCAGTGCGCTCAAGGGCTGGACCTATGAACCGATCTTCCCGTACTTTGCGGAATACGCCGCCGAAGGCGCATTCCGGGTGCTGAACGATGATTACGTCACCATTGATGACGGTGTCGGACTTGTCCACATTGCTCCGGCATACGGTGAGGACGACTTCCGTGTCTGCCGCGAAGCCGGTATCATGGTGATCGCCGATCCGCTTGACAACTCCTGCAACTTCACCTCCAAACTGCCGGAATATGCCGGACGTTTCTGCAAAGACTGCGACAAAGATCTCATCCGCCGTCTCAAAGAGGAGGGCAAATTAGTTCATCAGGCGACGATCACCCACAGCTATCCCTTCTGCGACCGTACCGATACTCCGCTGATCTACCGCGCTATCGAAGCATGGTACGTCAAGGTTGAGGATCTTCATGAGAAACTGGCGGCAGCCAATGAACCTGTCCGCTGGCAGCCTGATTACGTCGGCGGCAAACGCTTCACCAACTGGCTGCTGAACGCCCGCGACTGGAACATCAGCCGCAACCGTTTCTGGGGATCCTGCATCCCGGTGTGGATCAATGATGAAGATCCCGAAGACCGCATCTGCGTCGGCAGCGTGGCTGAACTTGAGGAACTCTCCGGAGAAAAAGTCACTGACCTGCACAAGCATTTCATCGACAAAATCGTTATCAAAAAGGACGGCAAGACCTATCACCGCACTCCGGAAGTGCTGGACTGCTGGTTCGAATCCGGAGCCATGCCCTACGCACAGATGCACTATCCCTTTGAAAACAAGGAGCGTTTCGAGCAGAACTTCCCCGCCGACTTCATCGCAGAGGGTCTGGATCAGACCCGCGGCTGGTTCTACACGCTCATGGTGCTGGGTGTCTGTCTTTTCGGCAAGTCCCCCTACCGCAACGTAGTGGTCAACGGACTCATTCTTGCGGAAGACGGTCAGAAGATGTCCAAACGCAAGAAAAACTATCCTGATCCCAACGTGGTCATCGACCTCTACGGTGCGGATGCGCTGCGTCTCTTCATGCTGGGCAGCCAGGTGGTGCGTGCTGAAGATCTCCGTTTTTCCGAAGCCGGAGTCAAAGAGATCCTGCGCGGCATCATGATCCCGATGTGGAACGCGCTTTCCTTCTTCACCACCTATGCCAATGTTGACGGATACGATCCGGGCAAGGGAGAGGTCAAGGCTCCGGTCGCGCCCTCCAACGTGCTTGACCGCTGGATTTTGAGCTCCGCCTCGCAGATGGTCGAAGAGATCCGCAGTGAAATGGATGTCTACAACCTTCAGAAAGCCGCCAACCGCTTCTCGAAGTTCATCGATGATCTCACCAACTGGTATATCCGCCGCAGCCGCCGCCGTTTCTGGAAGAGCGACTCCGATCAGGATAAGAACGAGGCATACGCCACGCTCCACTATGTGCTGCTGACCTTTGCCAGGACCGCTGCGCCGTTCATTCCGCTCACCACCGAAGCGATCTACCGTGCGCTGCGTACTGAAGAGATGCCCGAATCCGTACATCTCTGCGATTATCCGACTCCGGCTGACTGCCGGGATGAATATCTGGAAGAGCAGATGGCTCTCACCATGACGGCGGTCTCTCTCGGACGTTTCCTGCGTACAGCCAACAATCTCAAGGTCCGTCAGCCGCTCGGCAGAGCCATCCTCGCCGCCGCAGATGCCAAAACCCGTGAGATGCTGGAAAAGACCTCCGGCATCATCGCTGAAGAACTCAACGTCAAAAGCGTGGAATTCACTGCGGATGAAGCGGAACTGGTCAAACGTTCCTGCAAAGCCAACTTCAAGGCTCTGGGGTCCCGTCTGGGCAAAGATATGAAAGAAGCGGCAGCGATGATCGCAAAATTCACCGGTGCGGAGATCTCCGATCTCATTGCCGGCAACAGCATCACGCTCAAACTTGCCAACGGCAACACTGCGGAGATCACCGCAGCCGACCTTATCATCCAGCGTGAAGAGAAGCCGGGAATGGTCGCTGCAAGTGAAAACGGAGTCACCATTGCCCTGGCGACGGAGCTTACTCCCGAACTGGTTGCCGAAGGTCTCGCCCGAGAACTGGTGAGCAAGGTCCAGAACCTGCGCAAAGAACTGAAATTTGAAGTCACCGACCGTATCGATCTGGTCTGCATACTGCCGGAAGACAAAGCGGATATGCTCAACGGATACAAAGATTACATCGCAGGTGAAGTTCTGGCATCCGCCATCGCTTTTGACGGTGAAGCCGATACTGAATGTGATCTCAACGGGGTCGCAGTCAAACTTTCAGTCAAACCGGCAAAATAAGGTAAAAAAATGGAAATTTCGCGCAAAGATGTCCGTGATGCGTTCATCGCAGCCGGCTGCGTTCCGGGAGACACTGTGATGTTTCACAGTTCTCTCAAAAGCATGGGACATGTTGACGGCGGGGCGGCAACTGTTTACGACGGTATCCTTGATGCCGCAGGTCCCTGCGGAACGGTCGCGGTTCCTTCACTCTGGTACGACGGTACTCCGGAGCGTACCAGAGATAAATTTGATGTCAACACCTCGCCGACCTATGTCGGTGTGATACCGGAAACTTTCCGCAAAGATCCGCGCGCATTCCGGAGCAGCAATTTCAGTCACGCCGTCTGCGCCATCGGAGCGCGTGCAGAGGAACTCACCCGCGACCACGGCAAAGGCAGACAGTATCCCAGTCCCTGGGGCGATGATGCCTTTGCGGAGATCTCCCCCTGGAGCAAATTCTACGAATGGAACGCGCTTTACTGTTTCATCGGTGTGGATATGAATACCTGCACCATGAAACATTACATCGAATCCCGCTATGTGGAAGAGCTGCTTCAGATGCTGCCGCCGGAGCGTTACCGGGAGTTCCGTTCACAGATCGCCGAAGACTGCAAGTCGATATTCTGGATTTTTTATCCGGGCGCAAAAATGCGTATCAGACTGGAGGAAATGGGAATGCTCCGCATGGTGAAGCTCGGCAACGCCACGGTGATCTCCATCCGCACCCGTCCTCTGGTGCATGCCTGTCTTGACATCCTGCGCGCCGAACCGCAGAACTGGTGTACTCCGGAGTTCCACCAGTGGATATGCAGTGTCAAAAAAGCCGCTGCTGAAAACTGAAGTGCACCCCAAAAGTTTAACCTGTCCCAATTTTTGGGGTCACATCATTTTGAAATTGCCTCGTACACCTTAATATATTCAACACGAAACTGCATTGCAACAGTTGAAAAAAACTTTTCCGGCAATTAGAAACAATATTCACAATATTATAAAAATCAGAGAATAATATTATCTTGAAATTTTCTCTGAACATTTTATAATGCATCAGAGGACTTAAAAAAAGGAGAGCAGATCATGGCAACTGTAATTGAACTCACCCCGGAACTTTGCGAAAGTGTTACCCGGCAGCAGGGCGTTGTACTGCTGTATTTCCGTGCGGAATGGTGCGGCGCATGCAAAACTATGGGACGTATCCTCGATCAGGTCATCGCCGAAACGCCTCCGGAACTGCTGATAGCCAAATGCAACATCGAAGAATGTCTGGAATGTGCAGCAAACTATGAGGTAAGTTCCATTCCGCGCATGGTGATATTCAAAGACGGTAAAGAGATCAAACGCATAAACTCTGCTGTCGGCAAAGCCGCACTGCTCGCCGAACTTGCTCCGCTGCTGGCTGAAAAGAAATAAACTGTAACGCCAAAAACATGCAACCTGTGTTACCAAGCCACGGCACATGCGGTATACCCGCTGCGGTGTGACTGTCGCTGCGGGGCGGCGGTTTGATGTCCGACCTGTCTGACTTGTCCGACTTGTCCGACCTGTCTGACATCTGCGCCGCCAAGATAAGCCGTGCGGGTAAAAATGCGCGCGGTCAGTACCCATGGGTAAAATATCGCGGCGCACCATCTCCGTACCCATCCGTACCCATCCGTACCACTGCCTTGTGCCGCCCCCACGAGTTATCAGGCATGACCGGCTATACAGCACATGCGGTATACCCGGTGCGGTGTGACCGGCAGAGTCGGGGCGGCGGTTTGATGAGAGTTATGGGAATAATGGGAACTATGAGATTTATGAGATATCTGCGCCGCCGAAATTAGCCGTGTGGGTGAAAATGCGCGCGGTCAGTACCCAAACGGCATATCTGCGCGGCGCACCATTTACCCATTACTCTCATAATTCTCATAACTCTCATTATTCTCATTTCATGCGCCGCCCCCACGAGGTGTCAGGCATGACCGGCTATACAAAACTTGCGCTGCTGTACCGTGTGGGGTAAATAATTATGCTGCTTTGCTTGTCTGGCAATAAGCCGGATATGCCGTATAAGCCGGATAATTTGCGGTTGATTGCGCTGCTGTACCGTGCGGGTAAAATATCGCGGCGCACCGCAGTACCGGTGAGATATAACAGCTCTTGCGCTGCCTGGGCTAGCATACCTGACCGGTTATGCACCAATGCGGTATGCCCGCTGTGGTGTGACCGGCAGAGTCGGGGCGGCGGTTTGATGAGAGTTATGGGAATAATGGGAACTATGAGATTTATGAGATCTCTGCGCCGCCAGAAATAAGCCGTGCGGGTAAAAAATCGCACAGTCAATACCCGTG
>JAZSGR010000112.1:0-10340 GCA_045532825.1 Victivallaceae bacterium
AGTTGTTCAAACTGCGGTGGCGCATGCATGTGATTTGGCGGTACACCTTGTCACGGCGCAGCCCATAAGGGCGAAGACGGATCCCGCACCGTACTCGGCGCAAAAAAAAGACCTTGCTCCACGCTGCATCCACCGATCGCAACCGTACTCGGCGCAAAAAAAAGACCTTGCTCCACGCTGCATCCACCGATCGCAGACAGAACCGTTTCTTGAGCTTGAAAAAAACATGCTGTGTGATATATCTTAATTGAGAAAAACATATCTGAATAAGGATAAAATATAAATTTTTCACAAAATTCCGGACATTATCGCCAAATAAAACCGCTGAAAAACTATTCAGTCATCAACGGCATCTGATTTGATTTCAGATGCCGTTTTTTTGCCGCTAAACATTACATTTTGGCAATAAAAGATCTTTTCAAGCATTTTCCTGCACAATAACTGCTTGAAAAAAAAGCAATTGCGTTGTATAATGATAAAAATATGGGTGTTTTACTAATTTTTACCGCGGCTTTTTCAGGCGGAAGCCATGCATATTGTAAATATTTGCAGTACAAGCTGAAACGATAAAACAAGGAGAGTCCATGAAAAAAGAACAACGCAGTTTCTGTGATTTCCTTCAACTCAACAATATTCTGTGCGGTATTGATGATGATGACGGAAAAATCGTACTGGGAAAACTGATAACGATCCTGAAACGTCATTTTCCTGACCTTGATGAAGACTTCGCCAGCCGGGAAATAGCAAACCGTGAAGCACTTTTCCCTACGATGATCTCCCCGGGACTGGCTCTGCCGCATGCGCGTATCCCCGGCTTGAAGGAGCCGCTTACCGCCGTTGCCTGTATCCCTGAAGGATGCGATTTCGGCGGCAGCAGCCGGGCACAGGTGATGATCCTGCTGCTGACTCCGGTCGATGACCCCAATCTGCACATCCAGCTGCTGGCGGCACTGGCAAATGAGTTTCAGGATGTTTCCCTGATCGGCAAACTGGCAAAATGTTCTTCCGCCCGGGAATTCATCGATCATTTTTCTGCAGGAAGATCCAAAATACCGGACTATCTGAAAGCAGTCGATCTGATGGAACCTTTTCCGGCTGTCCTGCAGGAAACAGACTCGATCCTCACGGCGATAAGGACTTTCAGTATGACCAAAAGCGAAGAATTGCCGGTGGTCGACAATACCGGTGATCTGCGCGGGATACTTTCTCTTGCGGATCTGCTCAAATACAGTCTGCCCGAACATCTGCTGTGGCTGGAGGATCTTTCACCGATCTACGAACTGCAGCCGTTTTCGGATATGCTCAAAACCGCAGATGAAACCAAAGTCGCCGATGTCATGCGGGAGGAATTCACCGTTGCCAGCGTGGATGATCCTGCCGTAAAACTTGCAAAAGTGTTTCTGGTGAGCAATCTGCCGCAGCTCATTATCGCGGACGCCGCAGGCAAACCTGCCGGTGTGGTCACTTTGAAGAATTTTTCAGCTAAACTTTTCTGGGATTGATAAATCATGAGTGAGACTTCAAATGCCGGCACGATGCCGGTAAAGGATATGATAATCCGTTTCGGTATTCTGCTTGCAGTTGCCCTTGTTACAGGTTTCGGCGGTTCGGCATCCGGAGTGATGACTTCGACCCAATCCACAGCCTGTGCCGTATTTATTTCCATCATTTTCGGAACTCTGTTCTTCTGGGGTTTCCGCCTTGCGATCGCCTTTCTCGGACTGGCAGTGCTGATCTTCAACAAGTCCATGGATATTCCCACATTCGTGGGTTCATCATCTCTGGAAGTCATTCTGTTTCTGGTCGGCATGATGGTCATAGTCGGAGCTTTGCGCGATCTTGGATTTTTTTCATGGATCGTCCAGCTTATCGTCTCCATGCCAAATCTGAACGGCAGAAAGTTCATAACCGTCACCGCCGCCGCCAGCGCACTGCTCGCCTGCGCCGTGGATGAAGTGACTTCCATCATCTTCATTTCCACCCTGATCTTCCAGGTCTGCGACCGGCTGAAACTCAATGCCACACCGTACATTCTCATCGCGGTGCTTGCCACCAACATAGGAAGTGCCGGAACCATGATGGGCAATCCGGTAGGCATCTTCATCGGCACCAAGGGACAGCTTACTTTCGGGGACTTCATGGTCTGGTCGTTCCCGCTGATGCTGATTTCGCTGTTTTCCACAATAGCCCTGCTGCTGTGGTATTTCCGTAAAGATCTGAAAATGTTTGATGCCAGTCTCAAGGAACGCCTGGAACGCGGACTTTCAATAGCTCCGGTGGTAAAGGTCCCCTATATGCGCGGTTTGATACTGATAGTGCTCACTATCGTCGCCATCGCCTCACACCACCAGACTGAAGAACTGCTGGGACTGGAAAAAAACAGCGTTCTGCTGATGATGCCGCTGATCTGCGCCGGAGTGGTGATGATCCTGAAACCCTCAAGAGCACGTCACTACATCGAAAAAGAGGTGGATTGGTGGACCCTCATCTTCTTCATGCTGCTGTTCGCAGTAGCCGGAACACTGGAACACACCCATGTGGATCAGGTCATGGCAAACGGTTTTTCAAAGATAGCCGGCAAGACTCCTGCCACCCTGGTGCCGTTTATTTTCACCGTTTCCGCTTTCGGTTCCGCCTTTGTGGACAATGTGATCTTCGTTGCGGCATTCAGTCCGGTGATCGAACAGCTTTCCGTCACAGTCAAGGATTTCCCGCTGTGGTGGGCATTGCTTTTCGGTGCCTGTTTCGGCGGCAATATCACCATGATCGGCAGTACTGCCAACATCGTTGCCCTGGGTATGCTTGAAAAACACGGCGGCACCCAGATAACTTTTATGCAGTGGTTCAAAATCGGTCTGATATGCACGGTGCTTTCCGGTACGATCGCAGTTGCCTTCCTGCTGTTTTCCGCCCCCTTCATGCCGGATCAGAAAATCACTTTCGATAAACTTGCAGCCGGTTCCGGATACGTTCCGTCGTCAGCCGAGTTCCCCGGCACACTCACCGGAACTGTGGCAAGAGAAAAAGGTACAGCGTGGCTCGTAAGCAGCAAAGGTGCCAGACTCCGTCTGGTTCTGCCGGATGATGCCGCTTCCGTACAGGGAAGAGTCAAAGTAACCGGCAAAATCAGCCGGGATGAAGCCAATACAGCTTATCCCTACATGCTTAAAGCAGAAAAAATCGAAGGTTTCAGAGACCGCGATTAAATCAGCAATATATCGACTGACCGGGCAGCTGCCGGAAGAAAATCCTGCAGCTGTCTGTTTTATGTTGGAAAAAGCAATATCTCCGGTGTATATTAAATGACACCGGGAAAAATCCGCACCCGGATGATTTTTTATTTGCCGGAGCGTGTCATGCCAAATCTTCTGAAAAAATACCGTATTTCTTTTCTGTTCATCTGCGGCACATTGCTTTATGTTGCTGCGAACATCCAGCGTACAGCGATCCCCGGAGCAGTTTTCGATCAGCTGCAGATGAAATGGTCTCTTTCAGCCCCGCAGGTGACCTCGTTCGGAGCGTATTTCATGTATGTCTATGCCGCAGCCCAGCTGTTTGTCGGACTTTTCTGCGACCGTTACGGCGGAATCCGGGTCATCATGTGGGGCGGTGTTCTGTTTACTGCCGGCGGATTTATTTTCGCCCTGCTGGATAACTATATCCTTCTCTGCACCGGCAGGATACTGGTCGGCATGGGGGCAAGTACTTTTTATCTTGGTTTGATAACAGAAACCATCCGGTATTTCAGAAAAAATTACTCCATCTGCATTTCCGTGATCGTCATGACCGGTTATGCCGGAGGGATCATCGCCAATGCCCCATTCTCCTGGCTGACCGGACTTACCGGTCTGCGCGGATCACTATCTGTCATCGCCGGCTTCTCGCTGATATGTTACATTCTTTATATGATCTCCTGCCGCGGAGTGCGCCGTCCACCGGTGCGTCAGGTATCATTTTCCATCAAACCTTTTGTCTCTGTACTCAAAGTGCATCACAACTGGTTCATTGCCGCATTCTGCTCACTGAACTGGGGACTTTATTACTCTCTGCAGACGGTGATCGGCAAAAAATTTCTTGAGGATTACTGCAGTATTCCGACCGGAAATGCTGCAGTACTGCTTTCAGTGACCAGCGTGATCTCTGCGGTATCCGGCTTTGTTTATGCAATAATAAGCAAGAAGTCCGGAAACCGCAGAAAACCGCTCTGTCTGCTCACCGGACTCACCGCATTCACAGTATTCCTGCTGCTGTTCCTGATAACTGCATTTGATATACGCAATACGCTGCCGGCATTTCTGATCTGCTGTCTGGCAGGTACTGCAAGTCTTTCCTCCGTAATCATTCCGCTGATAAACGAAACCAACAGCAGCAATTCCGGAGCGATGATTGCACTGAACAACTTTACTTCATATATCATGGTCGCCGTTTTCGGAACAGTCATCGGCAGGATATTGAATATGTTTCCGCCGGAAACGGTCAACGGCAGAATGATCTACTCGCGTGAAGCGTATCTTACGCTGTTCACCGTGATGTTCATCTGTTCTGCCGTGGTACTTTTCAGCGCATCAAAACTGAAAGAGACTTTCGGCAAACGCACGATCGTAAAGTAAACCGGCAGAAAATCAACCGTTTTCCTGCGGCAGGCGTGATTTCTCAAAGAGAGCGATGACTTTTTCATCAGGCTTCGCCGAGCAGAGAGAAATGATGACTCCGGCGATGATACCGGCAATAAATCCGGGAATGATCTCGTAAACGCCGGTATTTGAGAAAAAGAAAACATACCAGATGACATCCACGGCAAATCCGGCAATGATACCGGCAAGCGCGCCGGAATAGGTAAAACGCTTCCAGAACAGAGCAAGCAGCACCACCGGACCGAATGCCGCACCGAACGCGCCCCAGGCGCGTAACACCAGTCCCATAAGTCCGGAACACTCCGGACTTGCAGCGATGAGGAAAGCAGCGACCGCAATGAAAAACACGATCAGTCTGCCCGCCCACAGCATTTCACGGTCGGAAGCATTCTTACGGAAAAGCGGTTTGTAAAGGTCTGAAGCGAATGCCGAAGCAGAAGAAAGCAGCTGCGAGTCGGCAGTACTCATGGCGGCGGCAAGAATGGCGGAAAGCAGGATACCGGCACAGAACACAGCGGCAACGACCAATCCGGTAGAGCTGCCGATCCAGTCAAACACGCTGCGTACCATGCTGATAAAAACCAGGGTGTTTCCGTCTTTTGATGCGGCAAGAGCATCACCGAGGAAACGTCTGCCGATCAATCCGACGGAGCAGGAGGCGATCAGAATAAGCAGCAGCCAGGTGCATCCGATGATCTGACTTTTACGCATGTCCTTTTCGCTTTTGACGGAAAAGTAGCGGATGAGGATGTGCGGCATACCGAAATATCCCAAGCCCCAGCCGAGACCGGAAATTATATCGGCAAAACTTTTCCAGTCGGCTTTTCCGCTTGAGAGCAGATTGAAATAATTTTCCGGGATAACAGTCTGCGGCTGAACAAATTGCGGAGTACTCATCATATATACGGCAAGTATCGGGATCAGCATCAATGCTCCGAGCATAAGCATTCCCTGAAAGAAATCTGTCCAGCACACAGCATTGAAGCCGCCGAGGAAGGTGTAGACCACGATCACGATACTTGCAATGATCATTGCCTTGCGCGGATCCATTCCAAGTACCGTATTGAACAAAGTTCCGCAGGCGTAGAGACTTGCAGCGGTGTAGACACAGTAGGTGATGACGAACACCACGGCGGAGATCACCATGATACCGCGGCGTTCCGTGCAGAAACGCCGGGTGAGGAACTGCGGTATGGTTATCGCATCAGCAGCAACGATGGAATAGCGGCGCAATGCCGGTGCAACGGTCAGCCATGCGATGAATGTACCGATGAGGAGTCCGACCGCGATCCAGACCTGACCGACTCCGTCAAGGTATATGGCCCCGGGAAGCCCCATAAGCACCCACGCGCTCATATCCGAAGCTCCGGCGGAAAGTGCAGAGACCCATCCGTTCATATTCCTGCCTCCGAGGAAATAATCTTTTTCTCCTGCGGACTTTTTACGGTCCTTGAGAAAGAAATACACTCCGATATAAAGAACGAGTACAAAATAGCACAGCAGAGCTGCAAGTTCCGGTATTTTCATAATGATCCACACCCTATATTCTGAAAAAAACAATAAAAGCAGACTGAGGACTTTTGAAATCGCCTCAACATCTTCAAAAGATACCACTTATTCCGCAATAAGTCAAGAGATGCAGCGCGGTTATTTGTATTTTCGTTGTTCATGTGCTATATTAAAACTTGTAGGTACATATTATCTGAAACATAGGAACAAGCAGCAGATGTACCGGAATATAAACAACAGAAGTTGAAGCAGGAGTTGATATATAATGACAGTTTCATGGTTCGATGATCTGACGGGGATGCTCTGTACTCCGGATGCCCCCGGAGCGTTTGAATTGAAAGAGGAAGATCTGCCGTTCGATGGAGCTGTCCGCAGAAAGATCACCCTGACACTGAAATCAGGAGAAGCTCCGCGTTCATTGCGGGTTTACCACAGCATCCCGCATGTTGAAGGAGAAAACGTCCGCTGCTGGAACTCCGGTTTCAAAATGCCGGAGTACTCTCTGAAAAAATTCCTGTCTGAAGAACAGCGGGCAAAATTCCACGAAGAGCGCGTAAAGGGCAACCAGCTCCGGGTCTGGGAGGGAAAAAACTTCTACCGCTGGGGCGGAGTTAAACATGCGGCGGAATTCATTCCAGGCAAAAACTGCGGCTGGTACGCCGCACTTGCTCCGGAAAATCCCAACGGCATCATGTGGTTCAGCTATCAGGACAATGAATTTGTAATGGCTGACAGTTACCGCTATATCGACCACGGTGATCCGGTGGTGTCCGAGATGCTTCTCATCGAAAACTGTGCAGACTGGCGTCCGCCGCTGGGCTGGTTCCATGACCATTACCTTGAATATTTCCAGCCGGTCAACAAACAGGTGCTTGAGCTTGGCGGCAGCTTCTGCATAACCAACCCGCTTTCTTCAGATGCGACCCTCGATGATGCGGCGGCAAACGGGGTATGCATCACTGAACTGCACAATCATTATCCGGCATACGGCAAGTTTGTGCCGGAGGAAAAAAGCTGGAAGAGCGTGGTGCTGCATGATTATCCGGAGCTGCCCTTTCCGGAAGATGAGATCTCTCCTGAACTCATCAATGAATTTATCGGCAGACTCCACGAGCGTAATATCAAAGTATTGTTCTATTTTCAGGCGACCGGCGACTGCTTCCGTCCGTATGCGGAGGAAAATTTTCCGGAAGACATCGCCATTGAGCAGGACGGCACCAATATTCCTGCATGGCGGGAGTGCTGGATGATGAACGGTATGCCCGGCAGCCGTTATGCAAAACATATCGACAGGATGCTGGAGGAACTTTTCATCCGTCATCCGGATATCGACGGCATTTTCATGGATCAGGTCTGCTACTGTGTAGAGGACTATGGACACAATGACGGTAAGACCGGCTGTGAAAACCGCCGTATATCCAATCTGCGTGAGTCCTATTATCCGGTGGTGGAAAAGGCGGCGCGCATGCTCCACTCAAGGGGCAAGATATTGTGGATAAACGGCAGTTTCGACACCAGGATCCAGCGTTACGCCGACGGCATAATGGCGGAAGGGCTGCATGGTGGTTCCGAGGTACTGCGGTATTTCTGTCTGGATAAACCGCTTTTGGTGCATCAGTATCCGGATGATCCGGATACTGCCGCAGGTATCTTCTCCTACGCCCTGCGTTCCGGAGCCCAGCTGATCTCAACCGGCGGCTCTTCGCGCAAGGTCGATGCTCCGCTGCTGCCGGAATCCGCAGCGGTATACCGCGAATGCGGAAAACTGCTTGCCGCACTCAAAGGGAGATCATGGTGTTACATGGCGCGTCCGCTGGAAGTTCCGGAAGGGGTCTGCGGAAATATTTTCCACGGCAGTGAACCGGGAAGTTTCGTGATCACAGTCGTCACCCCTGAAAATCTGCCTCCGCAACCGCAGATACAGAAGCTCACGTTGAAAATAAATTTGCCCGGTAAATTCACCGGAACATGTCTTACTTACGGTCAAGATGATGCGGCAGTCACTCCGGAAAACGGCGATATATCCATTGAACACTGCGGATTATCGGTCATCATTTTAAAACCGGTGAAATAAAAAAATTGCATATCGCTCCGGCAACATTCAGAAAAAATCCCCCGTTCAGGTGCAGACCTTAACGGGGGATTGCTTTTCAGCGGCAGCTTTGTTTTCGGACAGAATTTTTCCTGTTGACAGGAAAAACCTTCTCACATCCGCTGCATCTGACAAGAACCTGATTTACTCTCTGATACGAGCGGCGCAGTGCGGTTTTTCTGCACTTGACACATGTAACAGGTTCATCCATCATTGCTTTAAGCACCGGATCAGGCGCAAATTTTTTTTTGCCGCATCCGGCGAAAACAAATATCAGGATCAGAAAAAACAGATATTTCATTGACGTCGCCCCCCATTTTCAATAATGCGGATCAAAAAATTCATTACGCATCTCATTGGTATTATCGCATGGATGACCGAGCTGATACTGCTCATAGTCATATGCCGACCCCAGCAGCGGAGACATTCCGGTATGTCCGTCACAATAGGATATAACCGCCCGTTTGCCGTGTCTGAAATGCATGGTGGGATTTGCGACCCATCCCGATGAATCCTCGCCGGGGGCTTCTATGCAGGAACTGTATCCGTGACGTGTCGGCTCAGAACTCCAGTTTCCGGAATCATCGACCATGATCGCACTGTCGGCAAACATGATCTTTTTTCCCGGATTTCTCATTCTTTTCAACGGAAAACCGGCTGAAAAGTTCAGAGGATCCCACGGCCACTCCAGACACAAAGTACCTACCAGTGTATTGTATCCGTATCCACCGCAATTCTTTTCAAAACTTTTCGGAGGAGAAACAAAACTTAAACAGTGAGTTATACCACTCAACGGTCCGATATACGGCGTAAGCGGAGATGAATAAAGATCATAACTTGCATCTCCGGAAGTACTTGACATATCAGCATTTCCGCACCAACGCTGTTTATCGCTACCCATCATATCTCTTGCGTACGGAACCAGATGTGTTTTACTTGCCTCGCTGTAAGAAAAATTCGCAGTAGTCAGAGTTTTCAAATTGGCAATACAATTTGTACTTCTGCCTTTTTCCCGCGCCTGCTGAAGTGCCGGCATCAATAATCCGGCAAGGATCGCAATGATGACTATCCTGCCGGTGCAGAATTTTTGACCTTTTCTTATTCCTTTTTCTTGATTATCAAGAATTTGTGATTTACAATACTTTTTAATGGCAGAATTTTTCAATTTTTCTGTCAAAACTTCTGTTCAGCTCAATTTTTCGGTGTTTTGGATGGTGTCGATGCAAAAAAAGCAGAAATAAGCAGAAGTCGCTTTGAGGTGAAATCCGCACTGTTCCGGATTGTTTTTAATATTACGGTTTTGAGTGATTTTACTCAAAAACTGCAATAAATTCAGCTTAATCTAACATGACGTTAATATAACACAGCCAGTTACATTTTTCAAGTCCTTTTCCGTTGCGTTTTTCGTCAAATCATGGTATGATGACGAAAAACGCAGAAAAATCGTGAAAGGACTGCATATGGCTTCTCAAAACTCCAAACGAAAGCAGCATGGTAACGGATCAATAAGCAAAAATCCATCTAA
This sequence comes from Victivallaceae bacterium, assembly GCA_045532825.1. Lineage (GTDB taxonomy): Bacteria > Verrucomicrobiota > Lentisphaeria > Victivallales > Victivallaceae > UBA1784. The sequence goes on from JAZSGR010000112.1 coordinate 9,761, forward strand.
TGGTCATTTTTATCTGCAATACTATGATTCCGATGGTAAACGCAAGACCATAACTCTGAAAACTGCCAATGGCAAGCATATCACCACTCAGCGGGAGGCTGAAGCTGCTGCAAAAGATTTTCTTGAACGCAGAAAACGGATCAAGGAAGTTGATACCAGAACCGAGTATCTGGAAGAACGGGCAAAATTGAAAAAACTGAAAGCCCGCCTGACAATCACCCTGGATGATGCCTTTGATCTTCATCTTCAAAAACCGCATACACGGGTAGCTTCTCCTCAAATTGAAAAAGTCAACAGACGGTATTGGTATGACTTTGCTACGTATCTCAAAGACAATTTCAATTTACGGACGCTGGACGAAGTTGAAAAGGAACACGCCGAAGCCTATATTGCTTACATCCGCATAAACGGTCGCTGGAACCGGTCATTAAGATACATTGCCGGAAATTGCCCGCAACGCAAACCATTCAAAGATTATGAATCAGGTGGAGTATTGAGCAATACCACACTGAACCGTTATCAGTCTGTCTGCAAAGCGGTATTTACATTCCTGCTTTCAGATTTGGGGTACACTCTGGAA
>JAZSGR010000067.1:0-23423 GCA_045532825.1 Victivallaceae bacterium
GTGGGGGCGGCGCATGAAATGAGAATAATGAGAGTTATGAGAATTATGAGAGTAATGGGTAAATGGTGCGCCGCGCTTTTTTTGCCATCAGGGTACTGACTGCGCTTGTTTTTACCCGCACGGCTAATTTCGGCGGCGCAGAGATCTCATAAATCTCATAGTTCCCATTATTCCCATAACTCTCATCAAACCGCCGCCCCGACTCTGCCGGTCACACCACAGCGGGTATACCGCATGTGCTGCACGACCGGTCATGCCTGATTACCCCATGGCGGCACAAAAGCTGTTATACCTCACCGGTACTGCAGTGCGCCGCGCTTTTTTTGCCGTTTTGGTACTGACAGCGCGCTGTTTTTACCCGCACGGCTTATTTGTACGGCGGCAACCGCAGCCGATCAGCACAAAGTTATATCCAACTTATAACCGGAACTGTATTTTTTCTCATCGGCAGTTTCCACCGAAACAAAATACTTGCCGGCAGAGAGGATATCCACACTGTCCAGAGCTGCATCAAGTGCCATCGCCTGACCGTTGGCATCATAGAGCTGCACTTTGATCGCATCCGGTGGACAACTTGCCGGAGAATCCAGCGCAAGATCAAGATCGATCCTGCCGGAACGGTCGGTTTCAAACGTGAAGAAATCACCTTCGTCACCGAATCCCACCCAGTCGTCGATGCCTGCCGTTGTACCGTCCCAGGGAGAGACCACACCGTCGGCTGCATTATTGAGACTGGTGGCTCTGGCGATCCTGTTGTTGGAAAATTTCTCATCCGGGAAGATGTTGGCATTGAGCTTGATATCGAAATTGCTGTGCTGTTTCTTTCCCTTGTCTGCCGATGCCACTTCAACATAGAAATTGCCGTCGATCAGAGTACCGGCGAGATAGGTGCCGTCTTTGGATACTGTTACGGACTTGATCTTCTTGCGGTTGGCATCGTAGATCGTGAGCTTGAGTTTTCCGGTAACGCCTTTTACCTCAAACGAAGTGCTGGCGCCGCTGCTGTTGGTGAATTTGAACATATCGCAGATATCACCGAATCCCACCCAGTCTGCGATCTGGTTGGTGGCGGCAAGTTTCTGCGCTGCTGCATCTGCATGGGCGAAGCTGTCATTGGGTGACGCATCGACCGGGAAGATATTGGCATTGAGCTTGATATCGAAATTGCTGTGCTGTTTCTTTCCCTTGTCTGCCGATGCCACTTCAACATAGAAATCACCATCGACCAGGGTGTTTGCAAGGAAGGTGCCGTTTTTGGAAACGGTCACGGATTTCACCTTTTTGCGGTTGGCATCGTAGATCGTGAGCTTGAGTTTTCCGGTAACACCTTTTACCTCAAATGAGGTGCCGGCACCGCTGTTGTTGGTGAATTTGAAAACGTCACTGACATCACCGATACCGACCCAGCCGGATATCTGATTGGTTTTTTCCAGTTTTCTCGCGGTTTTATCGGCATCTGCAAAGGCGTTATTGGCTGTTTCATCAGGTGCAACGTAGACGGAATCTATGTCAACGTTATAGTAAGTATTCTGTTTGCCTTTGCCCTTGTCGCCGGAGGTTATGGAAATGAAATATTCTCCACCGAGATATCCGGCGTACGAGAAAACCTTTCCGGCGGATAATTTTGTACTTTTGATCTTCTTGCCGCTTTCATTGTAGATCACAGCGGTACACTTTGCCGTGATGCCGGAGATGCTGATCTTGGTTTTGGCTGAACGGGTGCCGGTGATCATGTAATAATCATCGGCATCTCCGAAACCGACCCAGCCGGAAAGATCGGCAATGGCAGTTTTACCGCTGGAACTGTTTTCAAGAGCAGTGCTTTTCAAAGTTCCTGCCTTGAACATCGCGGCACTGTCGTTTGTGGTGGGTGCCGGGAAATAGTCCGGAGTCACCGTGACAGAATAACTGATGCTGACATTCTTTTTGCCCGGAGTGAAGACGATATAATACTTGCCCTGATTGAGCAGATAACTGTAATCTGCGGCGGCTTTCTTGACCGATACACTCTTTACACGCTTCAATGCGGAGTTGTAAATGGTCATCTTGACTCCGGCATTTTTGGTGGTGCCGAGGGTTGCAATATCTTTCAAATTGATATTGGCGATGCCGTTTTTCTCCATATTCAAACTGTAATAGTCAGAAGTGTCGGCAGAAGTGAGAGCATCATTGTATTCATCCCCCGGCTTCATTGAGGTTGCAGCGGCATAGCTGTTGCCGGCATCTACGGTGGTGACGGAGAACGTCACATCGTGCTGTTCGCTGGCATTGCGGCTGTCATGTGCTTTGAGCGAGAACATGTAATCGCCGTAAGCCAGATTGTGCATGGTGTAGCTGGTGGCTTTCGCATCGACGGTGATGGTCTGGACCGCTTCATAAAAACCGTTTTTATTGCGTTTGGAGTAGATCAGATCATACTTTTCTATGCCGATGGTATCCATTGCGGATTTCCAGGTGATGCAGGCGTCGTTTCCTGCGACCTGGACCTTGATCGCCGAAGCATCCAGCACCGGAGCAACGGTGTCGATCAGGAAGGTTTCCTCACCGGTCTCTTTGTTGTCGAACGGAATATTCTCTGATGAATTTCCTGCGTAATCTGTGGCTTTTACCGAAACAGTATATTCACCGTCAGGAATGACATTGAGCAGAAAATGCGGTGAGTCATCCAGAGTTTTGATGATATACTTTTTGCCGGACTTTTTGATTTCTGCAACATTGCCGTAACCGGTATCCAGAAGCCCGGGTTCCGTCATCTGGAAATTTTTCCCGTATGAGGTCTTGCTTTCAAGGGTCACGGTGTAATATTTGACACCGAAAGCATCGGGGATCGCATCCCAGCTGCAGAGGAAGATGTTTTTGTCATAACCGTAAAAAAGATTGGTCGATGCCGGAACTTCCGGAGCGGCATTGTCGGTGATATTCATGACAGTGGTAACACCGCCCGCAGTGGTTTCATCCTGAAGTTTCACCACCTGACCGTTGTTGCCGTTGAACCAGGCAAGTGAGGCATTGCCGGCGTTGTCGATCGCGCGTACCCGCCAGTAGAAGCTGTTGTTTTTCATGCCGAGAAGCTCACCGGCATTGACGTGGCCGTCGGCAGTTCCGTCGTCAAAGATCAGCTCTGTGGTATCGGTATAGAATGTTTTGAGATTGCTGCCGGTGAAATTCTGATTGTCGCAGATCTGCACCTGATAACGGACTTTACCGCTGTCATCTTTGAAATTTGCATTGAAATCAAGAGTGACTTTGATGTCAGAGATGTAATTGCCGTCGGCGGATACCGTCGCACGCGCGATGCTTGCGGTTTCAGTGTCGCCGCTTGAGAGGTTGTTGTCATCGCCGGTATTTCCGGAGGTGCTGTCATCAGGAGTTACCACTACCGGAGTTTTCCAGGTGCAGTCCACAGTTGTTTGGGAATCACTCTGGAAACTGCCGGTCGGTGCCCCGGTATCATTGCCGATGATCTGAGTTTCCCCTCTGGTGACATCGCCGAAAATATCAAATGCTTCAACGTGCCAGGAAAATTTATCGAGGGCGGTGAGATCAACGCCGTTCTGTATTGCTGAAATGCTCGCCTCTGTGGTCTGGAAAGAGTAAGCCTTGCGGAATATCTCCTGCTCCACGCCGTCATCATTGGTGTCGGCGGTGATGACCAGTTCATGTTTATACAGCGGGAACGAATCATCGCTGACTGCCGCGCTCCACTGGAAGTCAAGTTTGTTTTCATCCGTGCGTTCAGCATAGAGAAACTCCGGATTTTCACCGAATGACGGAACATCCTTGGTGATCTCCACATTGATCTTTTTGTGTTCGCTGGTATTGCCGGCAACATCTTTGGCGTAAAGTTCGATTTCATAATGACCTTTGGGCAGTTCCAGAGAGTAACCGGTACCGTATTTGGCGGCATCCAGCCGGATATGGTCGCTCCAGCTGCCGTAGGTGCCGTCGCTTTTGTGTTCGCGGTATCTCACAAAGAATTCTGACAGACCGGATCCGCCGTTTTCTTCTGTTGCGTTCCAGGCAAGATCGAGAGCCAGAAGGTCTTTGCTGAGGACATATTCCAGAGTATTGACCTTGAAACTGCTGATGACCGGGGGCTGAGTATCGGAATTGTAGAGGAATTTGAGGTCGATACCATTTACCCAGTCACTCACCGTGCCGTACTCATCAACTGCACGGACCTGCCAGTAGACGTATTCGCTGTTGTTGAGTCCGGAAATCAGTATCTCATCAGCAGTAGTGGTTTTGCTGAAGATCTTTTCTGCGGGGATCTTATCCCAGTTTACCGTCTGTTCGCCGGAATTTTTGTCGATGGTGACATAACTGCCGTTCTCTTTTTCATCGGGAGTCAGAACGCAGTAACGCACTTCGTAATGATCCAGATCGGCATTAAGAACGAAGTCATCCCAGAGCAGTTCCAGTGCCGGACTTGCAGTTTTGCTGTCGTTGTCCGGATTTTTGACCCAGGCTGTGACCTGACTGACATCGATCGTGCGCGAATGGGAAAGCTGCGGCGTGTTCACTGTCGTTTCCGCCGACCAGTCGCTGAATACGTTATAGAGTTTGTTGTGGGTGCGGACACGGAATTCGACCTTCTGATTTTCTTCAAGCGCAGTGAGATCGTATTTGTTGTCTTTCAGCATGACCACGACAGTGTTGCCGCCATTGATACGGTATTCCAGTTCATAGGCAGTTGCACTGCTGTCTTTGCTCCATTCGAGGCGGATGGAACTGCCATCCGGTCTGGCTTCCGCTTTGACGATTTCAGGAGCGGCATATTTATTGGCTTCTTTACTGCCGCTTACATCGACGAAAAGTCCTTTTTGGGCATCAAAACGGCTGGTGACGGTAAGACCGCCGAGCGTGGTGGTTTCTCCGACTCTGACGCTGTCTATCTTATCCTGATAAGAAAAGGCGATGATACGGTTTGACCAGTCACTTTCGACCGCGCCCACCAGATGATAAGTTTTGGATGTCTGACCATTCAGCTCCACATCATTGAGGTTGACGGTGATGGAAACCGTACTTCCCATATCCAGATGATCCCCGGTTATGACCGCCTGATCGTTTGCAGCGGCAACGTTGCTCATGGCTTTGTCGTTGAGCATGAACGTCAGGTCGATTTCGCCGCCGGAGGCTTCAAGCGAACCGCGGAACCTTGCATTGCTGTCGATGATGACCTGATTTTCCAGAGTTCTGAGATCGACGGTTCCGGTGACATCGGCACCGGCTGCCAGATAAAGGAAATCCGCATTTGCCACATCTCCGACGGTTACGACACTGGAACTTTGTATTTTGCCGGATATACGCAAATTGATCGCTTCGAGGCCGGATTTCAAAGCGGTCTGGGCAGTGATGTCTCCGGCAATGGTAAATACGCAATCGGCAAAGTTTGACATTGCTTTGGTGAACGAAATACCTGTACCGCGGCTGTTTGTGATATTGCCGGTAAAAGCCTGCGCCTTGATCGTCGAGGCGGCAACAGCGGTTATGACTCCTGAAGTTATGCTCATATTCACCGTCGGAGCCAAGTATCCGTTAACGGTGATGTTGTCAACAGCAATACCGGTGGCAACGATATTGCCGGTACCGGATTTATCGTTTTGATCGGTCCTTATATTCAACCCGGAACCGTACACGTTGATTTCTGAAGTCAGATTTTTGCCGACTTCCAAAGTCTGAGCTGCAACTCCGTTGAGTGTCAGATTTGAATATGCGGACAAAGACTTGCCGCCGACAGTTATTGCTCCAGCCATGTTGCCGGAAACACTTATTTTTTCATCTGCCTTAAGACCGTAAGTGTTGATGCTGTTGCTGGAATAGGTCTCTTCAGTTATTCCAGGAATCAATACATCAACTTCGTGAGTAATTCCGGAGGTCATAGCAAGGACATCACCCAGCATATCTCCTGCAATATTGATATTGGCAGCACTGATTCCAACTGCAGTGACACTGTTTCCGGATAAAGTCACAGTGGGATCTTTTTCTTCTTTGGAGGCGGCGATAAATTTGACATTGCTGACAACGGCGGCGATCTCTCCGGTAAAGTCATTGATGCCGACACTTCCAGCCTTGATTCCGTATGCAGAAACTGCGTTGTTCTGCACACTTGCATCCGCGAACCCCTTTTCCGGTGAATTGGCGGAATGATCCTGATGTGCATCAAATTCTATATCGCTTGCAACAGCGTATATGACTCCGCCCCAATCGCCGGATTTCTGTGAAACGCTGCCATCCGTCAATATACCTGCAGCTGATACCGTATTTCCGGAGACAGACGGATCTTCACAGCAGATGATATCGATCGATGCTCCGGAGTGTATCGCGCCGGTGAAGGAGTGGTTCAGCACCACTCCGGCAGCTTTCAAACCGGCGGTTTCAACGAAATTGCCGCCTGCAAGAGAATGATAAGTCACCTTGGTTTCACCGTTTGATACAGTGGTCGTACGGTAACTGCTCATGAGGTTGCTGCGGGATATGCCGCTGTCAACGCTTATTGCGGCAGCCATGTCGCTCAGCACGGTCAGGGTCTGCTCTGCCATGATACCGTAGGCACTGATATCCTGTACTGGAACGGGTTTAGTGTTCATTAACGGATTGCGGGAGCTGGTGGCATTGCTGACAGAAATGAAGATCTCTTCATCTTTCTGCGTTCCGCTGCCGGCTCCGGTTTGAGAGGTGAAATTCACCATACCGTCACCGCTGTATTTGATACCCGAAACAGCGCCCTGCACCCAGGTTCCTTCATAAGTGATGTTAGGGTAATTGTAATTGCCGCCGATAGTCACCACGGTGCCGCCGGTCATATTCACGGCATAACGATTCTTGGTGATATCGGTATTACCTGAACTGTGCAGCTCCTGATTGTAGATCCAGCCGCCTTCATCACCGAACTGCAGTGAATCGCACAACAGGACAAGATTTATGTGTTCGAGCTTGATGCTTCCATATCCATCGCGGGCGTAGAAATTCGGATATTCATTTTGTTTTGACATGACAGATCCCCCCGGAACATATACATAACAAGTATTAGACAAAAAACATATTTTTCTGCAGAACAAACGATACTCGGTTTATTGCAAAACTTTGTAACTGCAAAAAAACACCGCTACGCTTCAATATAACATGAAAAATCACTATTTTCAATGGTAAAAAATTGCATTTTTTATATTTTTTCAGGGGCGGCGGCAGGATGACTGCAAGTTTTATATGACCGGGCATGCCTGATACCTCGTTGCGGCGCAAAAGCTGTTATACCTTGTTTGTAATGCTGCGCAAGTTTTGTATAACCGGTCAGGTCTGATAACTCGTGGGGGCGGCGGCCGGTTGCCGGCAGCACCATAACGCCGCCTTGCCCTGCGGGGGGCGGCGGAAGAGCTGTCATACCTTGCCGGTATTGCGGTGCGCCGCGATATTTTACCCACGGGTACTGACTGCGCTTGTTTTTACCCGCACGGCTTATTTGTACGGCGGCGTAAGCCGCTTACCGCAAAAATAACACAACCTTACCCCGAAGGGGCACTTCATCCGGCTTCATCTGCGGCAGCAGATTACGCCGCGACAGGCATCTTCACCGGCAAACGCAGTTTGGCAACTTCACTTCTCTTCCGCCGCAGGGTGACGAATAACGGCGGTGTCGGAGGTGGTCATAATGAATATAACAAACCACGAAATCACACTTCGCAGATTTGCCGGTTTCAACGGCGGAGAAAAACAATACAGCGATATAAGCATCCCGGCGCGCTGTGTCTCCGAAAACTCCGGAGCCGGAGGTAACGGCAGAAAAGAATATCTTCTTTCCGGTGTAACAGAACTTCCGGTTCCGGGCGACCGGATTCTTGATGATGGCAGGGAACGGGATATCACCGAAGTGAAAGTATGCCGGGATATAACCGGAAATATCCGGGCAGTCAGATGTTCAACATTGAATTGACAAGGAGAAAAACATGGAAAACATTGACATCACCAGAATCAAACAGCATCCTTATCTTGCCGCGTATGACGGTCAGGTGCTCGGACCGCTGGCAGAAGCGCCGAGGATCGTGACCGACAACAAAGTATACGATTCCCTGATATATGAGAACGGCGGAGAAGAGGAAGTAAGTAAAACCATTATCCGCAGTTCGGCAAAGATCACGATCCGTACCAAAAACATCGATTGCGCTCTTGCGCTTGCCGGAAATTTCACTAAAGGAAGCGATGTTGCATCAGCGGATTCCCGCAAGGTATTGAGCTTTACTCCGATCACGGCAAATGAAAACGAGAAAGTTCTGACTTTTCCTGCGGCAGTTCTGCTGCCGGATATCGAATACATCCCGACTATGGGCGGGGATCACGTAGCCAGTCTCACTTTTGCCGCTTATCCGGATGCCGATGGAAAACTTTTCACATTTGTCTGATTTTCCTTTCTGCGTCATCCTGGAGTATCCGGAGGGCGGTGCGGAGTTTTCCCGTCCGCTGCCTGAGGGGGCGCGCCGCTTCTGCATTGAGGCGGCGCGCTCCTTCAAACGGGGCAGGGAACGGACTGCACGGGATATTTTTCTGAAAGTACTGGCGTATTCCGTTCCGGAAAAACTGCTTGGCAGACTCCGCCGCTGCAGCACAACAGAACTTGCTGAACTTGCCGCATTTCTGCTTGATGCCGGAAAAACGGAAAAAATCTCTCCGGAACTTCCTGCCCCGGAGGATATCGAACGGGCGGCACGCCGGGTCATCGCCCGGAACCAACTCTTGAAACGGAATAAATAAAACTTACGATGTCTGCTTTATTTGTTATTGTCCCATTTTTTGTGAAAGTTGTTCAAACTGCGGTGGATGCAGCGTGGAGCAAGGTCGAGTTTTGCGCCGAGTACGGTGCGGGAGTGTACCTTTGTACACGACCAAACCGGCACAGGCGCAAGGCTCGAGATTCCCCGCGATGCCCCACCGCAGTTTGAACAACTTTCACAAAAAATGGGACAATAACAATTTTTTATTTTTCGAGCAGAAAAGAGAGTTCCTCAAGAGACAATCCTGCCCCCGCCGAAGATGCCTCCACCACCGCTTCAAAAAGCTGTTTTTTGCGTCCCTGAAGTTCCAGTATCTTCTCCTCGACCGAGTCGCGCATCACCAGACGGCAGATCGTCACCGGATTGACCTGACCGATACGGTGACTGCGGTCCGCCGCCTGAAGCTCCACCGCAGGATTCCACCACGGATCATAGATGATGACCGTGTCTGCCGATGTCAGATTAAGACCCGTGCCTCCGGCTTTCAAACTTAAGAGAAACAACGGGATATCAGGCGATTTATTGAAATTATCCACCCGTTTCATGCGGTCGGTTGTCGATCCGTCAAGGTATTCAAAGGCAATATTTTCTTTCTTGAGATCAGTTACGATCAGCTGCAAAAGCGTGGTGAACTGACTGAACAGCAGCATTTTGTGTGAACTGTCGATGTTTTCGTGAAGCAGTTCAGCCAGCAGTTCGGATTTGGCGGAAGATACTCCGGCACCGCGTCCGTCAGGAAGCATTTCCGGATTACAGCATATCTGGCGCAAACGCAGCAAAGTGGTGAAGATCGCCGCACTGTATTTGCGGTCATCTCCGCGGCTTCCTGCGATCTCCCGGCGGCCCTCTTCAAGAACACGGTCGTACAACGCTTTCTGATCCGGAGCAAAGTCACAGTAAATGATCTTTTCCGTACGCGGCGGAAGATCGGTCGCAACCTCTGCCTTGGTGCGGCGTTTGATAAACGGACTTATACGGTTGGCAAGATCATTGCGCAGCTCCTCTGAAGAAGTTATCCCGGCATAACGTTTGCGGAATGCAGGCAGCGTCCCCAGTATACCGGGATGCAGAAAATCCATGATGCTCCACAGATCCTCCGGAGAGTTTTCCAGCGGAGTTCCCGAAAGAACGATCCTGTGCGCCGCATGGATATCCTTGCAGCTCCTGGCATTGCCCGATCCGGGATTTTTGATATGCTGCGCCTCATCAAGTATCAGATAGGAAAATACTGTCCGGCGCAGCTGATTGCGGCTCAAACGTGCCGCCGCATAAGAAAGTATCAGCAGGTCAAATCCGGTACAGTCTTTCAGACACTCTTCGCGCTCACCGCCCTGCGGAGCAGCCACCCGCAGCCCCGGAACAAAACGCGCCGCTTCACGCTCCCAGTTGGCGACCAGCGATGCCGGACACACGATGAGTGCCGGACCGCTGCCGGATCTCAGATGCGATGCCAGAAGTGCCAACAGCTGCACCGTTTTACCCAAACCCATTTCATCGGCAAGGATCACATTGAGATTGCGGTCAGTCATCCACGAGAGGAACGCCACGCCCTCCTCCTGATAAGACCGCAAGGTACCCTTGAATTCAAACTGCGGAGACTGAAATCCCGGAGCCGCCTCACCTGCGATCAACTCCGGAACCAGCGCACCGGGAATATCTTCTGCGGTAAGAGTGTAATAGCGGGCATTGAAAAACGGAACTTCAAAGGTGCAGCAGGCAGTGTCAAGTTTGCGTATCGCTCCGCCTATCGTGCGGAAAAATTTACCGAAAGCCGGAGAAAGTTTCACCATTCCCGCCCCGGGAGCATGCATGTATTCCCGGAATTCTGCGGCACATTCCACGGCGGCATTCCAGTCAAGCACTCTGCCTGATGCTGTAAATTCATAGGATATACGGTAACCGTCGGCAAGTTTTTCCGCCGCCCGGCACCGCAGCTGCGGCTCCGGTACTCCGGCGCCGCCGCGCAGCAGCAGACCGAGCGGTCCGGAAAGGGCAAGTGCCGGTTCGGTCACCAGATATTCCGGCAGGATACGGTCGATGAACAAACCGACTGCATCATGTCCGCAAAGCACCGCCCTGCCGTCCTCAAGCTGAAAACCTGCCATTTCAAGGGTAAGCTCAAATTTGCGTTCAAAAGCAAGATCTCTCTTCCAGAACCTCCCGGCATCGGCGAGGAATTCGCCGCTGCGCATGCGGCAGGACATTTCCGTATTGCCCAGCGGATAGATATAACGCGGAAACAGTTCAAGATGATCCGCGGCAAGCAGTTTGCCGTCAAGCAGTACCGAGGCCCTGCGCTGTTCCGGTTCCGGATTTTTCATCTTCACTACCGGAAGAGGAAAACGCTTCAGGTATTCATCTATATCTGATTTACCATTGAGCTGTGAAACTCCGGAGCGGAAAAAGTTGCGCATGAATCCTATTTCATAAACCGCCGGAAGAAAGAAATATTCTCCGGAGCAGCCGATCCAGCATCCGGATTTACCGGCGACGATCTTGGCATTTGCCACCGGCAGCACTCCGTTATCCACCCGCAAACCGGGAACGATCTTACTGCCGTCGCGGATGATGACTGCTTCAGTATGATCTCCGCGGACCGTAAGGCGTCTGCCGTCACGGAAAAAACGCGGATGACCGATGAGAGTATGAAAAAACTCCGCTGCAAGTTCGGCATCGAGCGAGATTTGAGAACTTTCAGCTTCGCCGTTGATCGCAAGAAAACGGATGATCTGCTGATCCTGAAGTGAGAAATGATCGAATTTGAGGATCGCACTCAAAACCTTGTCGAAATAAAGCTGCCGCAAATTGTTGAGATTGCCCAGATATTCACGTTCTCTGTTCCGTAGTTTGACCGAAACTGTCACATTTTCCCATTTGCTCGGAACATGCGGTTGAGCTCCGCGCACGTCGAGCAGGAGTTTGGCACTTGGCAGATCCCGCAGACGTTCTCCGAGGCGTTCAAAAGACTCCTGGCGCAGTCCGCCGTAGTAACTGGGTATCTCATCACCGGGTATCGGCATATTGAGGACCTGGCTGAAACGTCCGGCATACATTACCAGAGCGACCGCATGCTCACAGAAAGCGTGATCTTTTTTGCCGCAGGTGCAAAATCCGCGCGGCGCATCGCCGGTCTCAACTTCGATATCAATAACTCCGCCGGAGGCGGTGAAACGGCCGCACAGTCTGCCGCTGCGGTTGCGCCATGCTCCGCCGGACAGCATCTTTTTTTTCAACAGCTGTTTGCCGGTTGAAAAGTTTTCCGCACCGGCAAGTTCAGTCAATCGGTCTTCAAAACTGCGTTTCATCTTCTTTACCCATATTGTTAATCTACTAACATAGCACAATATTGCGGTAAATTCAATGGCTTTTGCAGATTTTACGCACAGTTTTACGCCGAAGCCGGATAACAGCCGGATTCTTATCGGCTTGAAAGTTTATTGAGCAGTTCGACAGCAAACAGATAGAATACGGCGGTGGATGCAATGCTCACACTTTCTTCCGGAGTATGGATGTTGAAAATATCAGGTGCTATGCTTATCATATCAAGTGACGGATTTTTACCGGCAAAAAGTCCGGCTTCCAGTCCGGCATGGATGACTTCGATTTCAGCCGGTTTGCCGGTCATCTGCTGCCACAACTCTGATGCAAGTGACGGAAGTACGGAGCTTTTATCCGGTTTCCAGCCGGGATATGAGGAGTTTTCTCTCACTTCAGGAGCAAGAACCGAAAAACGTTTCTTCAAATCACCGGTATGCTTTTCGCGCTTGACATCATCCAGACTGCGGGCACTCAAAATCAGATGCAGTTTCCCTGCGGTACTTTTGAGAGATGCAAGATTGCTGCTGGTGAGCGGAACTGCGTACTCCGGAGCAAATTCCACCACACCGTTGGGCATGGAACAGAATATTTCCAGAAATTTCTTCTGAAATCCGCGCTCCCAGACATTTGCCGGTAATTCAGCAGGTTCGATCTTCAAACAAAGAGTGAACTCCGGTGCAAGCTCTTTTTTCATTGTCTCCGCCGCCGCATACATCTGCTCTTTCTGCGATGCACCGTCAAGTACCGCCGTGATTTCAGCATAAGCAGGAATGGCGTTATCCACCGTTCCGCCGTCAAATGAAGAAATGGCGATACCGGTATTTTCCACTATCCGCGCCAGCATCTGCAGGGCATTGCCGCGCTTCTGGTGGATGCACTCGCCTGAATGTCCGCCGGGAAGACCGGAAAGAGTGATCCTGACCGCCTCACCCGCCGGAGTTTCTGCTGTTCCGGTATCGAAATCAAAGGCAAGACGGATACCTCCGGCACAGCCGACACAGATCTTTCCGGCACAGCAGTTGTCAAGGTTTATCAGTATGTCTCCGTCAAGATATTCAGCAGACAGCGCATTGGCTCCATGCAGTCCGGTCTCCTCATCGGCGGTGAAAACGGCGGATATATTGCCTTTGACATTTTTATCAGTCATCAAAGCCATGGCGATCGCAATGCCGATGCCGTCATCTGCTCCCAGCGTGGTACCGTCGGCAAAAACCATGCCGTCGCGGATGACCGTTTTTACCGGGTCTGCGGCAAAATCAAACTCTTTCCCCGGAGCCGCCTGCGGTACCATATCAAGATGCGCCTGCAATATGATGCGCGGCAGATCTGCAACCGTTTCCGCGCGGTCGATACGGAGATTGAAATATTCATCCTGACGCACTTTGAAACCGCATTTTTCCGCTTTCTCTTTGAGAAAACAGGATAATCCTTTCACGTTTCCCGAAGCATGGGGGATCGCACATATTTCCGCAAAATTACACCAGACAGCTGCCGGTTCAAGACTGGTCATATCCATATAAACTCCTGAAGATGTATGAGGATTTTTGAAAACTACTTCAAATGTTTTGAAAACTCAAGATACCAGTACCCAGCCTCCTGCTGACGTCCGTCACGGACCAGTAAGCCCAGCAGAAAACGTTCACCGACCGGGGACTCCACACCGCATTTGCGGTATTTCACCAGCAGTTCACCTGCACGGTCATACATTTTGCGGTCGAGGAAAAAGCGTACTGTGGCTTCGCGTTCACTGCGGTGCAGCGAACTTTCCGGAGTGTGCTTTGCCCAGATCAGCAGTGCCGCCAGCACCGGCAGCAGAAAAATCACCGAACTTAATGAACGTCTGCGTAAAAGTTCCGCCAGCTGCACCGCACCTGCACCGCCTGCGATGCACAGCAGCGGCAGTGCCGGTATGCGGAAACGGTAATATATCTCACAAAAAATCAAGGTCCCGAAGTAACAGGCAATCAGCGCAAGTATCATAAATATACTGCGTTTGCGGCAGGTCAATGCGGAAAAACACAGAGAAAACAGCAGCGTTACCGGCAGACAAAGCATTTTCAACGGCATGATCGCCTCTCTATGGGCATACAGCGACAGTGAATTGGTGTTTTCAAACGGCGTCACCATGCTCCAGAGCGTTTGAGGAGACTTCCGGATGATACCGCAAAGTGCGGATAACGGAGTATCCAGACTGCCCTTGCCCTGCATGAATTCAAAGACATTTCTGCCGTTGCCGGGCAGGATAGCAATGGAAGATACATGATAAAAATTATAGGATATCACCGGCAGCAGCACCAGTACCGCAAATACTGCATAGACCGCAGTTTTCCGGTATTTATCTTTATATTTTGACCACGGTATCAGCCAGAACACTGCCGGAATGAAGATCACCGGAATGAAGTTTTCCCTGCCCAGCATGCACAGACCGGCAAAGACTCCCGCAAGTGCCGGATAACGCAGCTTTGATGAACGGAAACTTCTTACCATAAAGTAAACCAGCATCACAAAACACAAAGCAAGCGGTCCGGCACGGAGAAAATCAAGGGATATCAGCAATGCACTGCCGGAAAATATCCAGAATATCCCTGCCAGAGCCGCAGCTTTTCTGCCGGTTCCGGCATAAATCGAACAGCGGTAGATCATCCACGGAACCAGTGAAACAGTAACAAGCTGCAGCAGACGCATCATTGCCGCATTGTTTCCGGTGATCCGGGCAAGAACTCCGAGATAAAGAGTGTATGACGGACTGTAAAGGTATTTGCCGGGATAAGGAAGTATCCCTTCGGCTGTTTTCTGTGCCGCCTCAAGGATCGTATGCTGATCCATTCCGGGACGCGGCAGAGCAAATAATCCCATGCGGCTGCCCTGGATATAGATAAGCGTTCCTGCGGCAAGATTGATGAAAAACAGGATCATACCGAAATGGCGGTACAGAAATTTTTCCTTGTTCACAGTCATCTATCCTGTTTTTTGGCAAATAGCGAAACATCAAGATCAAGTTTTGCCCTCCGGATCTCCTCCATGAATCCCGGGATACTGCCGGTGGGTTCGTATATTCCGGTGATCCGGTTGTCTTTATCCCAGCCGGTCTGACGGAAAACGAAAATATCCTGCATGGTGATGATATCGCCTTCCATCTTGACGATCTCGCTTATATTGACCACTTTTCTGCTGCCGTCGCGTTCACGGGTGATCTGCACGATGATATCGATGGCAGATGCCACCTGCTCGCGGATGGCACGCAGCGGAAGATCGAAGCCGGACATCAGCACCAGCGTTTCCAGACGGGCAAGCGCATCGCGCGGACTGTTGGCGTGGATCGTGGTAAGACTGCCGTCATGTCCGGTATTCATCGCCTGAAGCATATCCAGAGCCTCTCCTCCGCGGCACTCGCCCACCACGATACGGTCAGGACGCATACGCAACGAGTTGCGTACCAGATCGCGGATCGTCACCTCTCCGCGCCCCTCGATATTGGGCGGACGTGCTTCAAGTTTTACGATATGCTCCTGGTGCAGCTGAAGTTCTGCGGCATCCTCGATCGTGACGATGCGTTCGCGGTTGGGAAGAAAACTGCTCAAGACATTGAGCAGCGTGGTTTTTCCTGAACCGGTTCCCCCTGAAATGATGATATTCTTTCTCACCGCCACACAGACGGCAAGAAATTTCATCATTTCCGGACTGATCGAACCGAAACGGACAAGATCCGCCGCCTCAAGCGGCTTTTTGGAAAATTTACGGATCGTGATCGACGGTCCCACCAGCGACAGCGGAGGTATGATCGCATTCACACGGCTGCCATCGGCAAGACGCGCATCCACCATCGGGGAACTTTCATCGATACGTCTGCCAAGCGGAGCAACTATGCGTTCAATGGATGCCAGCACCTGATTGTCATCGGCAAATGCTGCATCCGTACGGTAAAGTACACCTTTGTGTTCAACAAAAACCTGATTGGGACCGTTCACCATGATCTCGGTGATGTCATCACGGGCAATCAGATACTCCAGCGGACCGAGCCCCACCGCCTCCTGTATCAGCTCCTGTTCGATGATTTCAACAGAAAGTCCGGGCGGAAGCGGCACATTGATCTGGGCAAGGATCTCACGGATCATCCGGCGCGCCTGTTCTGCAAGGTCTTTTTCGGAAACGCCGGAAAGTGCCAGCTTTTTCAGATTGAGACGGACCAGCAGCTCCCGGTGCGCCTGACGCTTGATCTCCTGCACCAGCGGACGCAGTTCAGCCGGAACTCCGGAGACGTTCAGCACCGGGATCTCACCCTTGTCGACCTTGAAATCCATATCCTGCTCCCCGGTACGGAGAGCTTCTCCGCCGGATGTTTCCGCCGCAGAAGCGGAAAAGGCAGGTTTCACATCCTGACTGATCAGCAGCTCCACATGTCTGCCCAGACGGATCACCGTTCCCGGAGATACGCGGACCATGCGGTTGGAAAACAGCGGATCATCGCTGCCGCCGATAAATGTACCGTTGCTGCTGCCGAGATCCATGATGTTGATCTCATTATCCGAAACCACCAGCTGGGCGTGTCTGCCGGAAATATCCGGATGTTCAAGACGGATATGACAGTTTCTGCCAGCTCCGATAAGATAGGCTCCGTTGGGAAGGTCAGCTTTGACCGGGGACATTCCCGGCTGACGGATGGTAAGTTCTGTCACTTCATCCTCCGGTTGCGCCGTTCTTCACGCCGTTTGTTGTAATTCGGGATCTCTTTTTCAAGCAGTTTGAAGTTCACACTGCGCTTTTCGATGTTGCGCGAAATACGGGTGTCTTCAAAATTTCTCAACGAAAGTGTTATTTTACCCTTCTGTGAGGCGAAAATCAGCATTTCCACCTCATCCGGCATCAGCTGAAGTGTCACCGTTCCGTAGCTGCCGGAGCTGCCGGACTCCGCGATCGGAGACTGCCAGCGGTTGCCGACTGCCAGAACTTTCACATCCTGAAGTATGGTAAGTGTCACCGTATCCAGCGCACTGTCTCCGCGCACGTCAGGGAAACGGAACGTTCCGATGACATCGACATTGTCATTGGGCTGTATCAGGTTGTTCACCGATGATACCGGATCCACCGGAATGGATACCGCACGCCAGCCATCCTGTACCACTCCGCTGAATCCGTTGCGGCGGGAACCGAATTTCAGATCGGTCGTCTGCAGTATCTGACCGCGGTTGATCGAAGTATCCAGTTTGTGATTGACCACCTTGTACAGCTGGGACCAGGGGATCTCACGGCTGTTCGCCATGGCTTCACGGCGGCGTTTGACCGTGTAACGGGCAACATCCTTTTCGGTCAGGGTCTCGCCCTCGACCATGTTCCTGGTCACCTGGATGAGGATGACGGTTTCAGAATCACCGGATATACGTCTTTTTTCCGACTCTATCTGCTGATAGGTAAGTACGAATGCCAGCAGTCCGAAAACCACTGCCAGCACCAGCAACATTCTCTGACGCATGATCTTTCTCCTTATTCAAAAGCCTGTACTTCGACCGCATCAAGCGACAGTGCGCGGGCATCCTCTTCGTAGATCTTGCCCTCTGCCAGCAGCTCATCCAGCGAGCGGCGCATGGTTATCATGCCGTCCTTGAAGCCGGTTTCCATAACGGAGGTAAGCTGACTGGTCTTGCCGTCGCGCACCAGTGCCTGGATCGGCGGGGTGCCGATGAGGATCTCAAATGCCGCCACCCGGCCGTCTGCATCCGCACGGGGAAGAAGACGCTGCGAAATGATGCCGACTATACAGCCGGAAAGCTGAAGTTTGACCTGATTCTGCTGTTCCGGCGGAAAAGTATCGATGATACGGTCGATGGTCTGCGCCGCACTGTTGGTATGCAGTGTCGCCATGACCAGGTGTCCGGTTTCGGCAGCGGTAAGAGCGGCTCCGATCGTTTCCGTATCGCGCATTTCACCGACCAGGATCACATCGGGGTCCTGACGCAGTGCGGATTTCAATGCACGGGAGAAACTCATAGTATCGGCATTGAGCTCACGCTGCTGGATCAGACTCTTTTTGTTGCTGTGGACGTATTCGATCGGGTCCTCAATGGTGATGATATGTTCCGGACGGGTGCTGTTGATCTTGTCGATCAAACTTGCCAGCGTGGTGGATTTACCGCTTCCGGTGGGTCCGGTCACCAGGATCATGCCCTGTTTTTTCTCACAGAGATTGATGATCGACTCCGGCAGATTCAGCGATTCAGGAGACGGTATTTTGGTGGTGATGACACGGGCGACCACGCCGACGTAACCGCGCTGATAGTAAGCGTTCACACGGAAACGGCTCATTTCCTTATTGCCGTTTTCATCCAGATTTCCGCTTTCCACGGCGATGGCAAGGTCAAGCTCCTTGTTCTGTTCAAAACTCAATTTCTGCTGCGGCGTGAGCAGACCGAAAAGCAGACGCTTGGTATCAAGATCTTTCAGCACAGGCAGTCCCAGAGGACGCAGTTCTCCGTGCACACGCATCATCGGATGCGCATTGACTGAAAGGTGGAGGTCGGAGGCTCCCAGTTTCACAGCTGAACGCAGCAGCTTGGGCAGATCGACCACATCCCCTTCTGCGGCATCATCCGGAGTACCGTACTGTTTCTCGGTGGACTGGGTATCCATACCTTTGATAAGCAGTTCAAGATCCGCAGGATCATCGCTGAACACCGTGGATACCGCAGGGTCGAGGAAGCCGTCGCGCACCAGATAAAACAACGCCTTGTTGAAATTCACCGTGCCGTTGCTGTTGGCACGCCCCAGCGACTCACGGACCGCCGGAAAATCCCGTTCGATGATAAGTTTTTTGATCGCCGGAGTACAGCGGAGCAGTTCCACCGCCGCCACCTGTCCGGCTCCGTCGATGCGCGGCACCAGACGCTGCGCCATGACTGCAACGAGGGTCTGGCTGATGTCAAAAGCCGCCTGCTGCTGCTCCGCTTCAGGGAACATACGGACCAGACGGATCATCGCCTGGACCGTGTCGGGAGCAACGACGACTGCGATCACCAGATGTCCGTTGAGCGCGGCACGCAATGCGGCACGCACAGAATTTATGTCAGGCAGTTCGCCGATAACTATCACATCAGGACTTTCATGCTGGGCACTGCGGATGGCTCCGGCGTAATCATCGTTCATTACTTCGCGCTGGGTAACGACGCCGGTCTGATCCACGTGGATGAACTCAATGGGATTTTCCAGCGTGACGATATGACGGTTTTCCGTGAGATTGATCTGATTGACCAGAGCTCCGAGAGTGGTGGATTTTCCGCAGCGGCTGGTTCCGGAAACGATGACAAGTCCCTGTTTTTCCGCACAGATCTCACCAAGTACAGCCGGCAGTCCGAGAGTTTCGATATAAAGTTCGCTGCCGGAGGGGACCGGACGGGCAACCATTCCCGGTCCGAAAGAGGTCTGAAGGTAATTCACCCGGAAACGTTCGCCGGATTCAAGCGAAAGCGCAGCATCCACACTGCCGCTCTTGCGGTAAGTGTCTTCCGCTTCAGGAGTAATGTGATTGCGGCGGAAACTGTCTATCTCCGAAGCATTGCAGGGATCTTCGCCGCTTACACTCAATTCGCCGCTCACGCGGAACGAGGGAGCTTTGTTGGCGGTAATAAAAAGATCCGAAGCTCCGCAGTTGGATGCGTAACTTAAAAGTTCCTGAATAGTCATATTATGTCTGAAGCTCCTTTGTTCTGGATTTTTTACTGCTGACCGATATTTTCCGGCGCCGATGCTGACGGACCGTTATCTCCTGCTGCGGAAACGCCGAATTCCTCACCTTCAAGTCTGGCGATTTGCGGCCGGTTTTCCGCCGGAGTGATTTTTTCCTCAACCTTTGTCACCGGCTTTTTTTCTTCAACTGCATTCTTTTTCACCGGAGAAGGGATCCGTTTCAACAGCATTTCCCTGCGTGATGACGGATGCACCCCCTGAAGACTGAAAGCATCGACGAACCCCGTGAGGATATTCAGCCGGGAAACACATGTTCCGGCAAATTCCATATCAGATGTTATTTTACCGTGCAGCGGCGACAGGCAGAGCAGATATCCCGCAAATCCTGAAAGCACCAGACCGGAAAGACCGTTGACCAGCCAGGTCAGAGGATTCCTGTTCTGCGGAAGATGATAACCTCCTCCGCCGTGCGTGGTGAGTTTTCCGGAAAACTGGAACACTGTGAAAAAGTATACCAACGCCGGGATCAGGGTCGCCGCGACTGCGGAAAGTTCAGCAAATTCTTTGGGAATGAACGCTTTGCTGAAGTCATACACCAGCGGATATCCCCACAATCCGGGATATACCGCAAAGACCAGGGCAACGAAAAAACGCCAGCTCTGAAAAAATGAAGACTGCGCTGCAAGCAGCAGCACCAGTAACGGAATACCGTATTTCACAGCAAATTCAATCATTTCACACCTCCGTCGATAGAGAGTGTTATCCGGCTGATCTCCTCAAGAGATGAAACTCCGGATGCGGCAAGCACTGCTCCGTGATAAAGCATACTGCGGTTGCCGGTGCTGCCGGAAACCAGTTCCTTGATCCGGGTAAGCGAAACATTTTCCTTTTCCAGTTCCGCACGGATGGTCTGATCCAGTACCAGAACATCCAGACAGGCGACCCTGCCGCGGTATCCGGTATTGCTGCACTCCGGACATCCGACAGCCTGATATACTCCGGTGACCGGAATATTGTTGGCTTCGAAGTATCTCATCCAGTCATCCGGAACATTTTCAGCAGGCTTTTTGCAGCTGGGGCACAGCCTGCGCGCCAGACGCTGATTGACGATCACTTTGACAGTTGCGGCAAGACTGCGCAGCGGTACTCCGAGACTGCCGAGGCGGTCGATGGTATCAACGGCATCATTACTGTGGACCGTGGAAATGATAAGGTGTCCGGTCTGTGCCGCATGGACCGCGATCTCCGCCGTTTCCTCATCACGGATCTCACCCAGGCAGATCACATCAGGGTTCTGCCGCAGCGCATTGCGCAGGATGTCGGCAAAGGTGATACCGGCTTTGACATTGACTTCCATCTGACTTACCCGGGGCAGCACACGCTCGACCGGGTCTTCGATGGATATGACATTTTTGAGAGAGTAATCGATATTGTCGATCAGCGCATACAAAGTTGTGGTCTTGCCGCTTCCTGTACCGCCGCACATCAGGATCATTCCGGAGGAGAGGGAAACCGCATTTTTCAGCACCTCAAGCTGCTCGCCGCTGAAACCGATCTCTTCCAGTGATTTCGGACCGGCATCCGTACCGAGCAGACGGATGGCAACTTTTTCACCGCCGAAAGCTCCGACTGTCGCCACACGGAACGCCACATTTCCCCCGGGATGACCGGCGGAAAAGGAACCATCCTGCGGACGGCGTTTCTCTGAAATATCCATTCCGGCGGCAACTTTTATGGCATTTACAACATTGTCGCCGAAATCTGATGTCATATTTTTTATGACGACCAGCGAACCGTCGATACGCATACGCAGCGCATACTGACCGGCTCCGGCGGGATCGAGAAAAATATCGCTGCCGCCGCGGTTTACAGCTGTGAGGATCATCTCTTTGAGTTCATCTATCGCCGGATTATTGCAATCACTGCCGAACATCGGGGTGCCACGGGAATCGAATATTTCGATATTGAGAGACCTGCTCCGCCGCCTGACATCTTTCAAAAATGCTCCGAGACGGTCTCCTGCAAGAGCTTTCAAATGTCCGTAAATGAAAAATGCCGGTCCCAGAAACAGGACCAGCCATTCCCTGCCGGTCATATCGGCATCTCCGAAAATCGCGGCATTTTTCTTCTGCCTTGTATTGATCTCATCCAGCAGTTTCATGCCGGATAAGATCCATGCCAGAAGCAGTAGGATGTTGATGATATTGAAATCCAAAATAATCCTCTTTTACCTGTGGAGTTACTTTTTGACAGGAACAAAAAAGTAAGATCCTTTGGTAATGGTATCACCGGTGAAACCTTCGTTGAGAGAACGCAGATTTGCTTCAGTGGTGTTGTATTTTGCCGCCAGAGCCTGAATGGTGGTATCCTCGGTGATATCGAGCAGTTCGGAAGACACCTGGGCAGCTGCGGCAGAGGAGGTTTTTTCTCCGGCAGGAGCGGTTTTCTCAAGTTCGCGCTCAAGAGCATCGGCTTCTGCGACTCCGCTCTTTTCTGCGGGTTTCTGCGCTTCGGAAGAAGTGGACTCCGCCTGAACGTCACCGGTAACCGCCGGTTTGACTTCCGCAGGTGCCGCAGCAGCGGTTTCGCCCGCACCGGCGCCGGGGATCACCAGCTTCTGACCGATACGCAGACGGCGGCTGGATTCAATGGTAAGACCGTTGGCTTTGAGCAGAGCAGAAAGTTTCACCTTGTTCTTGCGGGCGATGCGTTCCGGATAATCTCCGGGCTGGACAATGTAGAATCCCTTGCCGGCAGATGCACTTACAGCCTTGCTGCCTGAAGATGCCTTGCGGGAAACCGCAGCTTTTCCACCGGGAATCACCAGCTTCTGACCGATACGCAGACGGCGGCTGGACTCCGGAGTAAGTTTGTTGGCTTCAAGCAGTGCGCCGAGACTTACACGGTGCTTGCGGGCGATCTTGCCGGGATAATCTCCGGGCTGGACGATATAAACTCCGCCTTTGGCTGAAACGGCTGAACCGGAACGTTTGCCTGCGCGGCGCGGAGCCTTGCCGGTAACACCTCCGGACGATTTCACATCCTGCATCGGGGCAAATCCTGCCGGAGCGGCAGTCTGGGCGGGAGCGGCAGTCTGGGCGGGAGCGGCAGGCCGGGCAGACTCGGCAGGCAGCGGAGCAGGAGCAGGCACACTTGCGGTCTGCTGTGCATCACCGAAACCATCAGCCTCACGGCTTTCTGCAACCGCCTGATCGTCTTTAAGCGGTTTATACTGACGTTCATCCATAACTTCAGGTCCGCATCCAGTCAAAACCGCCAGTCCGAGAACTGCCAACAAAGCTCCATTTCTGTTCATTTTTGCCTTCCGTATTTTCAGTTTTTATAAATAGAGAAAAAAACATCGCATCCAGATGAAAAACACCTTGAATATAATATACGGAAATATTTTTGAAATTCAAGTAATCTATCAGCTCTTTGGAAAGGAAAAATAAAAATATTTTCATTCGAGGTAATTTCAAAAGTCATTCATCATATCCGCCCCTCCCGGAAACCACGTTCATTCCGCCGGATGAAAGGGATATGGAAAAAATTCCAGTGCCGAATCATCTCCGGTTCCGGAAAGTGCCTGGGCTATGGTGAGAACGTAACGGAAACTGTCGCTGTTCACCGCAGAGGTGAATAAATTTGCAGAAGCAAAAC
>JAZSGR010000180.1:0-10992 GCA_045532825.1 Victivallaceae bacterium
CCACAACTCCTTGGCTCACAGAACGACATGGCTACGATCCGACTTGGTTGTACCTCCCTGCCCGCCATAGCCCGCAGGGCGGCGGAGGGTCAAGAAAAGCAGCCAAGTTTTTGCTGGCGCAAAACAAGAGTTATGTGCAGTACATGAAGCGTTTGCTCTGCAAGTATTATAAGGACTGGTTTTACCTTCCTGCCCGCCATAGCCCGCAGAGCGGAGGAGGGTCAAGAAAAGCGAATTTTGTTTTACTGGCGCAAAACAAGAGTTATGTATAAAATGACGGCAAAAATGCGGCATCGCCGCAGGAAGCATCTGCTTCGCCGGCAAAATGTTTTCTTTCTCCGTACTCATCCGTACACTTCCGTAAACACCTGTTATTACTTTTTTCATTTTCGTAATACTCCACTGTAAAATATTACTTTTTTAAAACTCGTAATACTTTTGATTTTATTTTTTGCAGTCAAAGAATTTTCTCTGACTGCAAATAGAATTACTTCAATTATTTTTTCCGCCGCAGGCTGCCGGAGAAGTTATCACAAACTCCGCCTGCAAAACCCCCTTGAGTTTGCGGATGCTGTTGGCAAGGTCTCTTATGTCATGACCGATACCGGATACCGTTATCATGGTACTGGAACACCCCTGCCCCACAGCAAACCTGGTAGCTCCAAGCACCTTGAGCTGCTGCGCATTATCAAGCATCACAGACAGTTTTGCCTCGATACCGGATACGGCAAGATCACAAAGTACACTCACAGTTCCGATGACCTCCCGGTCGCAGGCGCACTGGCGGCGCGCCAGCTGCTTGCGGATCATATCACGCACGAATTCGGAACGGTTTGCGTAACCATGTTCGTGCATGAGCGTTTCAAACCCTGCAAGCAATTCTTCCTCAATGGAAAAACTCATGCGGACCAGGGAGGAGTCTTTCATCGCCAGATCTTTCAGAATTCCCAGCCGCAGTCACGCAGAAGTTTCTCAAATCTTCTGCCGTATTCCACGTAACTGTCATACTTGATTTTATCCAGAGACTCGCTTTCTTCCTGTTCTTCATGGAAGACGGCAGCAACATGCGGTTCCATGGAAAATCCGCCGTCATATCCGGTCTTGCGCAGATCGGTAACGATGGCACGGACATCGCCGCAGCCGTCGCCGGCCCAGCAGTATTCACACGGAGGACGCTTGGGATAGTTGCCGTCCGGCAGCGCAGTACCATCCTTGATATGGACATAAGCGATGAATTCACGGACATTTTTATAGAATTCCCAGGAAGACTGCAATCTGTACGGTGCATTGCCGATCCTGCAGTAGTTGAACACCGGATTACCGGTATCAAAGATCAGTCTGAAAGCCTTGCTCCTGATATTATCCAGCAGCTTCAGGGCATGCTTATAAGAGAGCCCGCCGTAATTCATGCAGTTTTCATGACCGTAGATGATACCGTTATCTTCACAGACAGCGGCAAGCTCACCCACTTTGGCAAAAATGATTTTTTCCAGTTCAGGACTGTCAGGTTCTTCATCCTCCGGAGTGAGAAAACTCATTCCGCGGATCATTTTGATACCAAGTTTATGCATGCGGGGAATGGCTGCCAGCAGTTCATCTTTGCTCTTGGCAAAATCCTCATCACTGCGCGGATGCTTCTGCCAGTTGGCAACTCCGCTGCCGAAACAGTTGATGGAAATACCGGCTTCATCCAGCATCGCGCAGACACTGTCAAATTCAGCATCGCTCAAAGTTGCAAGGTTTTTACCGTCGATATTCCTGGCTTCAATAAATTTCCAGCCAAGCTCCTTTGTAGCTTTGATCTGTGCGGTCAGAGAAGCACCGGCTTCATCTGCAAATCCGGTAAGAAACATGATCGACCTCCGTGATTGAATGTTGTATTTTGACATAATATAACATGAATCCGGATAAAATTCCACCGTAAACAAGCATAAACGGCTTGAAAAAAAACGAATGATTGCTATATTGCATACATGAAGCAGTATGTATCGTCAACGCAAAAGGAAAATCGTACCATGGAAGAATTACCGGCAAATGTCCGTCTCAATCCGGACAGCGGATATGTAAAAAAAATCAGAGAGGGTCTGGCAAGGAGAAACGGTTATTGTCCCTGCCGGCTCCAGATGACTCCGGAAAACATCTGTATCTGCGAAGAATTCCGCAGGCAGATGGCGGATCCGGACTTTGAAGGCTTTTGTCACTGCAAACTTTATTACAAGGAAAGGGAGAAATAAAATGGAAGTACTGCATCTTGATCAAACTTCATTCGACAAACTCACGAAGCAGAGCGAAAAAGCTGTTCTGATCGATTTCTGGGCGACCTGGTGCGGTCCGTGCCAGAAACTCGGTCCGGAACTCGAAGCTCTGGCAGCTGAATGCAGCGATGTCATCATCGGCAAGGTGAATGTCGATGACCATCCGCAGATAGCGGTCTCTCTCGGAGTAAATACGATCCCGGCACTGTTCCTCTGCCGCAACGGGAAAATCGAGAAAAACCTGGTCGGATATATGACTAAAGATGTGCTTAAAGCGAAACTCGGACTTTAAAACTGAAAAAATCTGTCAAGTAAATTTGAAAAATCAGCAAATCCGGGCTATATTACAGAACATTCGTTTGGGTCTATCCAACAAATTAGCAAAAGGATAAATAAAAATGGTCAGTTACAAATCTCTTGGTCTGGTCAACTCTGTTGAGCTTTTCAAGAAAGCAATGGCAGGAAAGTATGCCATTCCCGCCTACAACTTCAACAACATGGAACAGCTTCAGGCGATCATCCAGGCCTGTGTTGAGACCGAATCTCCGGTCATTCTGCAGGTTTCCAAGGGTGCCCGTGAATACGCCAACCAGACTCTGCTGCGCTACATGGCTCAGGGTGCTGTCGAATACGCAAAGGAAATCTCCGGCGGTAAAGGCATTCCGATCGTTCTGCACCTGGATCATGGTCCGGATTTCGAAACCTGCAAGAGCTGCATTGATCTCGGATTCTCCTCTGTCATGATCGACGGTTCCCACCTGCCCTATGAAGAAAACATCAAAGAAACCAAGCGTGTTGTCGAATACGCCCACGCTCATGATGTGACCGTTGAAGGTGAACTCGGTGTTCTCGCCGGTGTCGAAGATGATGTCAAGGCCGAAACCCACACCTACACCCGTCCGGAAGAGGTCGAAGACTTCGTCAAACGTACCGGTGTTGATTCCCTGGCGATCGCCATCGGAACCAGCCATGGTGCTTACAAATTCAAGCCGGGCGACAATCCGCGCATCCGTCTTGACATCCTCGCAGAGATCGAAAAGCGCATCCCCGGATTCCCGATCGTTCTCCACGGTCCCTCCAGCGTTCCGCAGGATCAGGTCGCGATCATCAACGCCCACGGCGGACAGCTCAAAGATGCTATCGGTATCGGCGAAGATCAGCTCCGCGAAGCTGCCAAGTCTGCAGTCTGCAAGATCAACATCGACTCCGACGGCCGTCTTGCCATGACTGCTGCCATCCGCAAGGTCTTCGTTGAGAAGCCGGCAGAATTCGATCCCCGCAAATATCTGGGTCCTGCCCGCAGCTCTCTCAAAGAGATGTACAAACGCAAAAACGTTGAAGTTCTCGGCTCCGCCGGTCACGCCAACGACTGATTTGCAGATCAATTCCAGCCCGTCTTTGCATAACATGTGAAGACGGGTTGTTTTTTACAGAGGTCGGTCATGTCTTACGCAGATACCCTTCCGGATAATGTACGCCGCAGAGCACGTTTTTTTGCAACCGGAGCCGCTGTTGCCGGATGCATTTCAGAAGTCATTCTGGATTACAGCGCGGTCATAATTCTTCTTTTTACCATGCTCAATGCCTCCCCGATGGCAACGATGTTTTCGTCAAGTCTCACTATGGTGATGACGGTTTTTCTGATGATCCCCAATGCTGGTTTAGTTGACAAAATCGGACTTAAAAACGCAGTGAAATGGGCATGTCATGTCGGATGCGCAGGTTTTCTGCTGGTTGCAGCCTCTCCGTTTTTCGGCAGACTTGCTATTCCTGCCGCACTCACAGGTATCTTTCTTTACTGCGCTCAACGGGCAGTATACGGCAGTGCCTGGTATCCGATGCTGGATGATTTTCTGCGTCCGGATGAACGCGGCAAATTCTTCTCGGTCATGCGTACATGCTACATGTCGTTCAACGGTATACTGTTGTTCATGACTGGTCTTCTGCTGGAAAAGACTCCGAGCATAACGATTTTGCAGATCGTTATCGCGTTTGCCGGTATCGGCGTACTTATCCGCTGGTACTGCATCAGACAGTTTCCTCTGGATCCGGATCAGAAGAATGGATCGTACAATCTGAAGCAAGCACTTCACACCTCGATACGCAATGCACCTCTGACCGGTTTTTCGGTTTATCTTTGCATACTTACGATGGCAAGCTCCGCACTGCTGCCGCTTACACTTATTTATCTGCGTAAATATGTTCAGATGGAGCCGGGCAAAGTCCAGCTGCTCTCCACTATAGGAATAGGCGGAAGCATTTTCGGATATTTTCTTTATGGAAAAGTCACAAGGGTCATCAAACTCAAATATCTGGAACTTGCAGTCCACCTGCTGTTCCTTGCCCTTGCAGTTGTGCTGTTTTTCCTTAACCACAAAATGCCGGGATTTGATTACATCATCGCAGTGATAATTCTCCTCAATGCACTGGGTTCGGCATGGTTGCTCTGCAACAACTCGGTCGAATATCTTGCCCTTGCCCGTCCTGGCAATAAAGTGATGGCAATAAGTTTCTGCCAGACCTACTCCGGTATCGGCGGAGCAGCCGGCAGAGTGGGAAGTTCGGTTCTGCTCGGAAGTTCCATGCTGGCTTCCGAATGGAATTTTTTCGGTCAAACGGTAAGTATATATCACTCACTGTTTCTCATATCTGCTCTGATCGCCTTCATGGCTCTGGTGCTTCTTCCGGTACTGCCATCTTTTGTTCCCGAACATGAGAACTATTACAATCCGGGAAAATAAGTGATGATACAGCCGGAAAAAATCCTTGGGCATTTTTATTCAGCGCAGCCGGAGCTGCTCCGTCTGCTGCTGAAACACTCATATCAGGTAAGAGATAAAGCATTGCAGATACTTGATGTTTCAGGGCTTGCGCTTGACCGCAACGAGGTTGTGAACGGGGCACTTCTTCACGACACCGGCATCATCCGTTGTCACGCACCCGGCATACTGTGCAACGGAGATCTGCCGTATATCGCCCACGGGATAACCGGAGCACAGATGCTGCGATGCTGCGGAAAACAAAATAACCTCGATCTGGAAATATATGCCCGTATATGCGAACGGCACACCGGCAGCGGACTTACTGCTGAAGATATCAAAAAGCAGGAGCTCCCGCTGCCTGTACAGGATCTCCTGCCTGAAACTCAACTTGAAAAACTTATATGTCTTGCAGATAAGTTTTTCTCAAAATCCGGATGTATGGAAGAAAAATCCTTTGAACGTACCAGACAGTCAATGGAAAAATTCGGTCCGGCTTCTCTTGCACGTTTTGATGCGATGTGCCGTGAATTCAAAGTTGACGGCACACTTCCGTTTCTGGCGCAACAGAAATAATCCGCTTATTTTTCCTCCGGATCACCAAATACCGGACGTTTCCAATCGGCATATTTATCAGCATTTTTCCTGTCTATCGACAGCCAGTGCCGGGGAGCCCACAGCCATTGTACCGGATCACGCAAGATCATTTCCTGCAGAGAATCAGCGATTTTCTGGGTGATTTCATAAATATCACGTTCTTTATTGCCGGTCGGTTTATGGATGATCGGTTCGCCGAGGACCAATTCAAATTCAAAATTATCATTTTTTCTGCGGGTGAGTTCCGGAATGATCGGTATACCGGTCTTGAGGTGCAGCAGGGCCGGAGTCGTATGCATACGTGCCGGATGTCCGAAAAATTCGACTTCGACCCCTTCGCGAGATGCGGCATGCTGATCGACCAGCATCGTAACAGTTTTTCCCTCATTGATCGCCCGGAGGATCGGGCGCAATCCCTGGGTTTTATCAATAAGCTGGTGGACGTCGCTGCGACGGTGGGCAAGGATCATTTCGCCAACCAGCGGGTTGCTGAATCCTCTCATCAAAGATGCCATTGGATTCTGCTGTGCTTCTGCGAAAGCGGTTCCGGCAACCTCCCAGTTACCGTAATGGGCGACCGCAAGAATGACCTGCCGTTTACCGGGATTGCGTTCGGGAATCACAATATCAAGAGCAGAGTCCGGTCCCTTAAAGCACACTTTATCTTTGGAGTAAAGCTGTTTCATTTTGACGATTTCAGTCACCAGTTTTCCGTATTCCCCCAAACTGTCAAGTGCCATTTTCTTTGCTTTGACCGGATCATTTTCCACTCCGGCATACATGATATGTTCAACAGTTCTCCTGCCGTGGCGCCGGTCTATATAAAACAGTGCTTTAGTCACAGCAACAGAAACTTTCATCGCCTGTTTGAGCGGCAGATACTCCAGTATCTTATAGGCAAGCCAGAATATTGCAAACTCCAGATAAATCCGGAATCCTGATCTGCTTTTATCGCGTTTTATTTCAGTCATAATCATTCCCCCTTGATCAAAAAACCGAGTTCAGAAAGAGTTTTCCGCGCATCAGCATCCCCACCTGCAATATGATAGGAGGAAAATTCTCTTCTGATAAAATAATTGCCACGCAGTTTTTCAAACTGCTCCGGAGAAGATTTCAATCTCCAGTCATCATCGGCAATATTGTAAGTATGAAGAACAGCTTTGCGGATCTGATCCGCTGCCGGCTGTTTGTCATCAAGCATAATGGTATCGCACACCAGAGCCTGCGGAACGTTTTCAGGATACCAGTTCTCAAATCCGGAAATTCCCAACGCTCCGGCAACGTTGCGGACAGACATGGCGGTGCCGTTTGCTTTGCCGTCAGTCGAGTATCCGGCGATATGCGGAGTCGAAAACTTTGCAAGAAGCATGAGTTCTGTATCGATATCCGGTTCATTTTCCCACACATCGATCACAGCATCCGACACCTGACCGTATCTCAATGCTTTTTTCAGAGCATCGGTGTCGACAGCCTCTCCGCGTGAACTGTTTATAAACACAACACCTTTTTTTATTCCGGCAAAGAAAGAGTCATCGAGCATTTTCCATGTCGGATATCTGCCGCCCCGCTCAAGCGGAACATGCAATGTTATAAAATCAGCTTTTTCTTTTATCTCTTCAAGTGAAACAAATCCGCTTTCGCCCTCGGCTTCAGCACGCGGAGGATCGTTCAGCAGAACATTCATCCCCAATGCCCTGCCGACATTTGCGACCAGCTTTCCGACATGACCGACACCGATGACACCGAGAACAGCTCCGGCACGGCTGCCCGGGAAACTAACCAGTGCACTTGCGATATACTGGGCGACACTT
The DNA here is from genome assembly GCA_045532825.1 of Victivallaceae bacterium. Lineage (GTDB taxonomy): Bacteria > Verrucomicrobiota > Lentisphaeria > Victivallales > Victivallaceae > UBA1784. Next base: position 7,423 of record JAZSGR010000180.1, read on the forward strand.
CCGGCGTTGCATCCCGGAGCATTGCACCAGGTGATCCCCAGTTCCTGCATATCATCAGCATTTATATGATCAAATCCGATAGTGGCAGTTGCAATAAATTTCACCCGGCTGCCGGAAAGCAGTTTTTTATTGCATAACGTACGGGTACGGGTGATCATGGCATCGGCATCAAGCACATCGCCCGGAACGGTTTTGGCTCCGGCAAGATAAACCACATCCGCGACATCATCCAGCACTCCGCGCAGAAACGGTATTTTGTCATCGGCAACTATTTTAAACTTTTTCATCTTACAGTTCTTTCAATAAATCCTTCAGCACCCCGGGCAGATCATCGGCGATCATTCCATATCCTGCGATCTCCCCTGCCCTGCCGTGCAAAGAAGCCCCCAACACAGCGGCATCAAATACCGGCATCCCCATTGCCAGCAATGCCCCGATGATACCGGTAAGCACATCTCCGCTTCCGGCAGTTGCCAAAGCGGGAGAACCGGCGAGAACCACCGCACATCTGCCGTCAGGTGAAGCAACCACAGTAAACTTCCCCTTGAGCAGTATCACTGCTCCGAGTTTTTCCGCCAGAGCAGCAGCAAACTCCGGACGCGGCAGTACGGCAACACCGAATGCTTCAGCCAGACGTTTTGCTTCCCCGGGATGCGGAGTCATCACCACATCTTCACGTTTTTTCCAGAGTTCCGTATAATGCGACAGGATATTGAGCGCATCTGCATCAAGAACCACCGGTCCTGGAAAATCCAGAGCTCCGGCAAGGAGTTCAGGAGCAGCACTTCCCCAACCCGGACCGGCTGCCAGAGCTGAACTTGCCTTCAACCAGTCTGTACACTCCTGCCATATTTCCGCAGGCATCACGCCGGATCTATCCTCAAAATCCCGGACGATCACAGAATACGGAACATTTTTTCTTGCTCCGACAGTGGCAAGCCGGACGATTCCTGCCCCGCACCGTAATGCTGAAACTGCAGTCAGTGCAGCTGCACCGGAATACTCACAGCTCCCGGCAGCTATCATCAGACTGCCGCGGCTGTTTTTGTGAACATCCGCAGAAAAACGCGGAAATAATTTCCGTGCTTCATCGAAAGTCACGGCATAAAAATCCTCTTGCGGCACAGGCAGACCGATATCGACAGCCCGCACAACACCGCACACTGCCGGTCCCTTACCAAGCAGCATACCTTTTTTCACAGCTCCGAAAGTGACTGTAAGATCAGCACGGATACAATCATCACAGATTTCCCCGGTATCACAATCCAGGCCGCTTGGAACGTCAAGCGCAACGACTCTGCATCGTGACTGATTTACAGCTCTGATGTATCCTGCGACCGACTCGCGCAGCTTACCGCCGGAAAATCCGATGCCGAGCAAACCGTCAACGATAAGATCTCCCGGCTGAAAAACATCATCCGGCAGTTTTTCAGTGACGACGATTTTGATATTTCCCGGCAAATCTTTTGCGGCACATCCGGCGGCTCCTTTGAGTTCACCGGGAGCTTTGAGCGCATATATAATGACCTCTCCGCCGAGAAGAGCTGCAACAGCCAGTGCATCACCGCCATTGTTTCCGCCCCCGCAAAGCACGACAGTACGTTTTCTTGCCGGAAAAACTTCACTTATGATCCTTGCTGCACCGTTTCCTGCGCGAAGCATCAGTTGATATTCAGTTGCACCGTTATCCACAGCGGCGCGTTCATATTCCCGAACTCTGACAACAGAAGCGATATTCACTTTTCGATTTTCCTTTCGGGACGTATAAATCCGGAAAGGATAAAAATCCCGACACCGCAGCAAATAGCAATATCGGCAATATTGAAAACCGGATAACTCCAGATGTTTTTATAATGAAAATCCAGGAAATCCACCACTGATCCGCGCCACACCCGGTCAATGGAATTGCCGAAAACTCCGGCAAGGATCATAAACAGAGATAATTCCCGTTCAAAATACCCCTCGGTAAGATAACGGAAAAACTTAAGCATGGCTCCGACCACGACCACTGCAACGAGCAGCAGAAACCAGCCGTGTCCGGCAAACATCCCCCATGCCGCACCATGATTGCGTACATAGGTGATGGAAAATATATCCGGTATAACCGGCGTGCTTTCATGCAATTGGTAACGGCTTACTATCAGCAGCTTTGAAAGCTGGTCAGCCAGCAGAAGTGCAGCGCCGCACACTCCGAAACATTTCAGCCGGGAGTAAAAAGCTGCAACGTTCTCTGCTGTAATCCCGGAGTTTTTTCCGGAATCATCCGTTCCGGCAGAGCTTTTCTCCAACTGGGGATCCGTCATGATTTTATCCGCGCATCATCTCTTCGTGTTTGCTTTTGCATTTGATGCAGAATACGGCATAGGGACGGACCTTGAGTCTGCCTTCGGGAATATCTTCTCCGCAATCCTGACACTTGCCGTATTCACCGTTTTCAAGACGTTTGAGAGCATCATCGATAAGACGCAGTACATCGCCATCCTCGGAGAGCATGCGGATCTCCATTTCATGGCGGGAGTTATCGCTGGAAACATCTGCCATGTGAGTAGTTACGCCCCGCTTATCAGCATTGCTGCAGTCAAGAGCTTCGGAAGCATGATAGTTCATCTGGGTACGGACTTTTTCCGCAGCGGCGATCAAATCATTGTAGTGTTCAAGATCCTTGCCTTCATACTTGGGAACAGTGCTTTTTTTTCTCATGGATGAATCCTTTATCTTGTTGATTTTAAAAAACATCGTAATAATATACAGTTTACCAAAAGCTTTTTCAACATCACCTTGCAGCAAAAACAAAATAAATATGAAATTATTTCAGCTTATCTGGCAAATATCCATAAAAACTTCAGCTTTTTTCAACGTTCATCGCCATTTGAAAGATAAAGACACGTTTCTATCAACATCATACATTCCAGCGCAAGCAGTATTGCCGCATTGGCAGCAACTGCAGCTTTCAGCGGGCAGCTGCGATTGTAAATACGCAGTTCCGGCTGAAGCATCATATATTCGACATACCGTTTGAATTCTGGTGGCACAGAAATATCTCTGCGGTGGAACTCTGCGGCAAACGGATCGTTATTCCTCCAGACTCCGGTCTGACGGCGCAGCAGATAATCTTCAAAATCATCATGCAGTGTCTGAAGCAGAAATTTGATTTCACAGAGATCATTTTCTTCACACAGAAACGTTGCGAGCTGTTTCATTCTTCCGGCATTTTTCAGCTCTGCTCCCAGATATAAATCGGCAAATCTGACAGAGACATCGTGCAGTAACTTTATTTTCCGGGAAAGTCTGTCATCGGCATATTTGCGCTCCGGCACCTGATGTAAATTTTCTGCCATAACTGTTCCTGTTTTTCTGAAGATCCATGATAAATTATTCTCCCAATAAGATCATTGTTCTGATCAGCGTTTAATATATCATCTTTACACCAAAAGATAATGTCCGAAATTTTGTGAAAAATTTATATTTTATCCTTATTCAGATATGTTTTTCTCAATTAAAATATATCACACAGCATGTTTTTTTCAAGCTCAAGAAACGGTTCTGTCTGCGATCGGTGGATGCAGCGTG
>JAZSGR010000176.1:0-12417 GCA_045532825.1 Victivallaceae bacterium
CCGCTTGGCCTCCGACTTAGGATCTTCAATTCACTGGACATCATCGTCATTCCGTAAAACAGAAATCCGAAGCCGAGTATGCCGATGCCCCACCAGTGGAGCGGATTGCGCGGACGGGTGAGCGACATCATGAAACCGATAATGATCGCCGGCATGGCGATGCCGGCAAGGTTGAATGCGATCAGCTGGGCGGTGACGGTGGAACCTATGTTTGCACCCATTATCAATCCGATAGCCTGGGTCAGATTGAGCAGACCGGCATTGATGAAACCGATGACCATGACGGTGGATGAACTGCTGGACTGCAGTACCGCTGTGACCAACGCTCCGGCGAGGACGGCGATGATGCTGCGCGCCGCGAAGAAACGGATGATCTTTTTCATGTTTTCGCCGGCGATGTTTTTGATACCGTCGCTCATCAGGTTCATGCCGAATACGAACAGCGCAAGACCGCCCAGAACGCTGATGACCACTGATACAAGATTGAAGCCGAAAATATTGACACTCATGGTCCGGTAGAGCAGACCGTTTTCCGGACTCTGGACATCCACTCCGATCTGGTAAATGCCGGTTTTGCTGCCGAGTTTGACTTTAGTCGAGGCGACTCCCTCTTTATCTGTGACTGCGGATGGTGTGAGGATGCTTGCCGAACTCTTCACGCCTTCACTTGAGGAACGCAGATCAAAACGCACCGGGATACCAGATACCGGTTTGCCGTCACGCAGGATCTTCACCGCCACCGGTTTGTCTGTGGTTTCCCCCGCGATGGTTTCGGAGTTGTCTCCGGTGATACCGATGCCGGATACCAGACGCAGAGTTGCCGGTTTGGCATTTTTGTCGACCGGAACTATCTGAAGAAACTGATCTCCGTTGGTTTTCCCGGCATAAACTGTGGTGGAAACTTCGCCGCCGTCATCTGAAACGGCATATTCAGGTTCGACTCTTATATCAGAACCGGGAGAAGGAATAAAACGCACCGCAACTTTGGGACATGGTACGTGATTGCGTTTGCCGAGCAGGGATTTTACTTCTCCCATGACCGTCGCACGGACCGGAAGTTTGAATTTTTCTCCGCAGAATGCCCGCTGTTCTGCTCCGGACGTTATTTTGACACTGCGGGGCTCTGCCGGAGACTCCGAGCAACCGGTCAGCAGACAGAGCGCAAGTACACAGACAGTCAGTGCGCAGACTGTATTTAAAAATTTCATTTTTATTCCCTGTTTTCAATATCATATCTCATAAGAAGTCTAATCAAGCCTAATATATCACAAAAACGCATAAATTTCCAGAAAAATTCTTGCAAAAATCCGCAAAAGCGGTTATAATATCATAGGAAATGGCGGTTGTTTACGGTGTGGATGCCGGAGCCGCAGTAATGAAGGATATATATGAAGTTTTTCAGGCGCATTTTTAAAATTTCTGCCATCGTGATATGTTTCCCGGTGTTTTTTCTTGCAGTCCTGTTCTGCAACGGCTGGCGCAGGAAATGGGACGGCATTGCCGGTGCGGTGTTCTGGACAAAAATCTGGGCACGCGGAATCTGTTTCCTGACCGGAATGAAAATCAAAGTTTACGGAGAGCCGGAAAATGCCCGGGGTAAACTGGTGATAAGCAATCATACCGGCTATCTTGACGTTTTTGCCCAGGGCGCGGTCTTTCCGGTGCGGTTTGCCCCCAAGGCGGAAATGCGCAACTGGCCGTTTGCAGGAGCTCTGGTCTCGCTTGCCCGTCCGGTGTGGATATACCGCAGACAGCGCAGCAAAGCGGCGGAGACCGCCGGGGAGATCAGGGAGACACTTGAACACAAATTTGCCATGCTTGTGTATCCGGAGGGAACCAGTACCGACGGTAAACACGGATTGCTCCCGTTCAAATCCACGGCATTTGAGGCGGCTCTCTCGGCAAATGCCGTACTGCTGCCGGTTCTGATCGTTCATCGCGGCGTGCCGGAGGGGGATTGTGAGACCGCATGGTTCGGTGATACTGCTTTTTTGTCTCATTTATGGGGCGTTCTGGGCTTGAAAGAGATACATACCAGCGTGTATATTATGCCGGAACAGTCGATTTTACCGGGCGAGGACCGCAAGGCTCTTGCTGAAAGAATGCACCGGATCATGACTGAACAATATGAAAAAGGTATACCGTCTGCAAAAAATCGTGACAGTGCCATGTCAGGAACTTTGCCGCAGACTGAATAAAAAACTGTTTACTGTCACAGGGAGAACTGAATGAAAAATCTTTTGAAAACGTTGTTCGGCGGTACAGCTGCCGCATGGGAAATGCTCATCGATCTGCCGCTCCCGGCGTTTTGCCGCCGTTTGTTTTATTCGCCATGCATATCGCCTTCCGCTCTCGCCGCCGGATTTACCGCTGTCGGATTTCTGATCGGTTTGTTCATCGCTCTGATCGGGGGAATACTTAATATAAGCTGGCTCAACAGATATGTCGCCGCCGCTCTTTTTGCCGTGGCTGCCGTCATTATCAGTGAAATACTGGATTCAGGACGCGGTTTGCGTCTTCTTATATCCGGAGTTTCCCTGCGTCTTGGCGGGGCAGGGTGGATCGACAGTGTTTTAAGAGCGCGTGACCGTGACGGTTCTTTTGAGAAAAGTGCCGGCAGTGTGGCTGCCATGACGGTCATCCTTGCGGAGATCGTCTGTTTCGGTATGCTGGCGTATTACCGCTCTGCGCTCTGGTGCGTTGCTGTTTTTACCGGAACCTTTGTCATCCAGATGCTCTTTGCCACCCTCGACCGCGGATACGGTGAAGTGCCTTATATCAATATCGAACCTGAAAAAATGCGGGATATCTGGAAACTTCCTGCGGTTATCGGAGTGCTGACTGTTCTGATTTTTCCCGCTGCCGGCATAGTCGCGTCAGCAATAGTTGCCGGACTCGGTCAGATGATTCACAAAAATTTCGTTCTGACCGGAACTCCGGTGACTGCCGATATCATCACCCTCTGCGGAAAAATCACTCAACTGGTGCTTCTGCTTTGCGGACTGGTGTTTGTGATCTGACGCCGCCGGCAGTTCCCCCCCCCCGGCTCTCCGGAATAACTTATTCTTCTTCGCTTTTTGCTGAACGGGTCATAAGGGAAATGATCGCCTCTTTTGCCGGACGGTTTTCGTAAAGCACCGCATAGATCTCATCGATGATCGGGATCTCAACACCTGCTGCTTTTGCCAGTGTTCTGATGCCTTTTGCTGTCGGCACGCCCTCGGCGACGACCATGCCCATTTCTTTGAGGATGATATCAAGGGTTTTTCCCTTGCCGAGTTCTTCGCCCACGTGACGGTTGCGGCTGTGACCGCTGCAGCAGGTCACGATCAGATCGCCGATGCCGCTCAAACCGCTGAACGTTGCACGTTTGCCGCCGAGAGCTTCGCCGAGTCTGCTCATTTCCGCGATCCCGCGCGCCATGAGGGCGGCTTTGGGATTGTCTCCGAGTTTCATTCCGTCGATGATGCCGGCTGCGATGGCAAAGACGTTTTTGATCGCTCCGCCGAGTTCCAGTCCGATGACATCTGTTGAGGTGTAGACGCGGAATTTACTGTTCATCAGAGCCTGCTGGACGAATTTTGCATGTTCGATATTTTCACCGGCGGCAGTCACCGCAGTCGGAACTTTGCGTGCGACTTCCTCCGCATGACTCGGACCGGAAAGGTCGACGTAATTTACTTTCCCGAGTTCCTGTCCGATGATTTCGCTTATCCGCAACCATGAGTCCAGTTCGATGCCCTTTGCCACGTTGACGATCACGGCATCTGCCGGAACGTGTCCTGCCATTTTTTTCAGTACTCCGCGCAGGTACTGGGTGGGGGTTGCGCAGATGATGATACTGCAATCCGCAAGTGCAAGGGATATATCTGCTTCAAATTCCAGAGCATCCGGCAGTTTGACTCCGGGGAGAAATTTAGTATTTTCTCCTGATGTCTTCATCTGTTCCAGATATTCCGGAAATGCTCCCCAGAGAACGACTTTGTGATTATTTTCAATGGCATTGACTGCAAGAGCAGTACCCCATGCCCCGTCACCGACCACACATATTTTCATTGCTTTATCTCCATGAAACTTTTTCTTTTGTGGAAATATAACACAGAAAAACTTTTTTTCAAGAATTTTCTTTCATCCGCAACGCTGTTTTTTGCTGAAACGCAGAAGGGTAATTTTAACTTGCCGGTAACTTGCAGATGGCGAGTTGTTGATCCTGATTTTTTCTTCGCTCTGCGGGTTTTCCCGCGCTCTTTCTGCCGCCTCTTTCCGGTGGTCGGTGGAGTACGTTTCGATTCCCCCCTCCGCTGATCAGCAAGTTCCGCAGGCTTCCCCTGTTTCTTCTGTTCCTCCCCAGACTCTGTAACATCCACAAGCAAGTTTTCACGCCGTGGAGTGGGAGGGCGGCGTGAAAATGGCGTGAAAGTTTATAAAAACAAAAAACAACAACTTTTGTAAGTTGTTGGTTTTCTGCTCTTTAAATTGGAGCCGGCTGTGGGATTCGAACCCACGACCTGCTGATTACAAGTCAGCCGCTCTGGCCAACTGAGCTAAGCCGGCGATATGTCGTTTTATAATATAACCGCTGAATGCCGAATGTGCAAATCAGGAAACTGTAAAAATTTCTGATTCAGCTGCGGTCTTTCTGACTTCAGAGGGATTCTACGTATTTGAGATACGCATCCTCGGTCATCATATCATCAAGTTCGGTATTGTCGAAGTTGACGAGTCTGCAGAGCCATCCTTTGTCTTCAGGCGACTCATTGAGCAGTTCAGGATCATCTGCAAGATTTTCGTTGATCATCGAAACAGTTCCGCTGACGGGGGAATAAATGTCACAGGAAGTTTTATCTGATTCAACCTCACCCAAGCGGTCACCGATAATAAAATCATCATCTTCTTCGGGCAACTCGACGTAGGTGACTTCGCCGAGTTCCTCCGCAGCATATTCAGAAATGCCGATAGTCAACTCGTCTCCGCAAATTTCCACCCACACGTGGTCTTCAGTATAATACTTCATCTAAATCCTCTGTCTTTTGCAGCGCACGGCTGCTGCTGAATAACCTTTACCTTTTGCCGTGCTTTTGCTTTACAGATGCATCGAACGCGATCTGTCTCTGCCATAATGAACCATTAATATACGATATTGTCAAGTGCATATCGGCTGTTTTAGTGTATATAATGCAAAAAAAAACGAAAAAAATCGTATTTCTTGACAAAAAACGATATTTGATGTATATTAATCAGATTTTTCAAAATAATATCCGGATCATTTTTTATGCGTCAACCTTTGAAATTCTGCCGTTATGACTATGCCGCTTTTTCGGCATTTGCCACTTATTCCCTCTGTTCGCTTGCCATTCCGCTGATGATCGTTTCGATCGGCAGAAGTCTGGATTTTCCGCTGGATGACGGCGGTATGGGCGCAGGTGGAGTTCTGCACATGGTCCGCAGTATATTCATGATCTCAACGCTGCTGGTCTGCGGTATCATCGCAGGAAAACTTGGCAAACGTCTTTCCATAGGTGTGAGTCTGCTGCTTTGCGGAAGCGGTATCGCCTGTTGCGCATTCGCCACGGAATACTGGATGCTGATACCGTGCCTTATCGTTGCCGGACTGGGGGAGGGCATCTGTGAAGGTCTGGCTACACCGTTTCTGCAGGATCTTCATCAGGATGAGCCGGAACGCTATGTCAATATCGGTCATTCTTTCTGGTCGGTCGGTATCTTTGCCGCAGTCATGGGCATCGGCGGATTGATCTCGCTCGGAGTCAACTGGCGGTGGGTGCTGGTCTTTATGGGAGCTCTCACGCTCTGTGCCGGTGCAATGTTCCTGTGGAAAGAAAATCCGCAGAAAAAATATCCGGAGTCGGGCGGAAATGTGGATTTTGCCGAAGTCTGGAAAAATACTGTTTTTATCGTGAAAAAACCGCACTTCTGGATCTGTTCCGCCGGAATGTTTTTCGGTGCGGGAGCAGAGTTCGGACTCACGTTCTGGGCGGCGGCTTTCATCGAACTTACTTTCCGGACCAGCACTTTTGTCGCCGGTCTGGGAACCGGGGCGATCGCTGCCGGAATGTTTCTCGGACGCAATTATTTCGGATTTATCGCAAAACCGGAAAATTTGAAAAAGATTCTGTTGTATTCCGGAGCTGCGACCATTCCGCTTACCTTCACCTTGTCCTTTCTTGAACCGGGAGTGATGCCGCAGGGAGTGCTTTATATGGTGCTTTTCGCTTTGCTGTTCCTTTGCGGCATCGGTGTCGCTCCGTACTGGCCGACCATGCAGGTTTTCGGCGTGACCCGCCTGAAAGACTGTGACTCGACTTTGCTTTATGTTTATTTTTCCACCATGGGCATCCCCGGATGCGGATTTTTCTCCTGGCTGATGGGGGCGGTCGGTGACCGGTACGGTCTTAAAGGAACGATCATGGTAGTACCGCTGTGTCTTGCCGTTTTTGTTGCGATCGTGCTTTATGAGTGCTGGATGACTTCCGGCAGCGATCAGGACAGTAAACGGTAAAACAGGGCTTGCCGAGTTTTTCAGCAATTTTTATTGTATTGCGGGTTCCGTGTGAACTGCCGTCCCATACTGCCAGCAGAATATCACATTTTTCGACGATCTCCTGATTGCGTTTTTCCAGTGCCTTGAAAATCTGTATGCCGGGATATTTGCTGCGGTCCGGCAGGATGCGCAGGTTTTCTATTCCGTATCGCTGTGCGGTGTCGTATGCAGTGGTGTCGACACCTCCGGCTCCGCCGGTTATCACACAGGTCACGGCAAGACTGCCTGTGTAATGGTTGCTGCAGAATGTTTTGAATTCATTATCCAGCAGATGAAAATACGGTGAAAAATCAAAATCGGTTACCGATCGGCTTCCAGTTATGCCCAATATCATAAAAAAGGTACCCCTCCCGCCTTCTTCTGAGGTTACCGCCAAGTACCCCCGGAAACACGAAAGGGGCACCTGTTTTCTGGTGAATGAAACACAGTGATCCCCCTTTCAACATGTCGTCCGGTAAAATGTTTGGCGGTATTTCAGAAGAACGTTGTTGAAATAAAAAAAATCAATATTAAAAATATTTCAGTCTGTATTTATTTTGTGTTGATTATAAAAAACTCCTTATTATGACAACGGAAAATGACAGCGCACTCCGTGTCCGTTTTTTTCGCTCCAGGGCGGCAGTTTATCTGCACACTCCGGACGGGCGTATGGACATCTGGGGTGGAACGGACATCCGGCAGGCGGATCCAGCGGAGACGGTACGTCGCCGGAGAGTATGATCCTTTTTCTGCCGCTTTGTTCCACGGTCGGGATCGCCGAGATCAGTGCCTGTGTGTACGGGTGACGCGGTGCGGAGACCAGTTCATGTGACGGAGCTGATTCCACTGCGTGACCGAGGTACATCACCATGATCCGGGAGGATATATGCTCCACCACTGCAATATCATGTGCAATGAAAAGGAAGGCAGTGCCGCTTTCCTTCTGGATATCCATCAGCAGATTTACCACTGCCGCCTGAACGCTTACGTCCAGAGCGGAGACCGGTTCGTCGGCTGCGATGAATACCGGATCACCGGCAAGAGCGCGGGCAATGCCTATCCTCTGCCGCTGCCCGCCTGAAAACTGGTGCGGATAGCGGTCAAGTGCGCTCTGGTCGAGACCGACTCTTGCCAGCAGAGCCGCTGCCCGCTGCCGTCTTTCACAGCGGGATTCCTTTCTGTAATGCAGACGCAGTACTTCATCCAGTGCGGTAAATATGGTGAGCCGCGGATTGAGCGAACCGTAGGGATCCTGAAAGATCATCTGGAATTCTTTTCTGCGTTCCCGCAGGGCGCGTCCCTCAAGACCTGCGATGTTTCTGCCGTTGAGGATCACTTCGCCTGAAAACGGTTTCTCCAGCCTGACCAGAGCTTTGCCGAGAGAACTTTTTCCGCAGCCGGATTCGCCGACAAGCCCCAGAGTTTCTCCGGCGTTGAGGGTGAAGGAGACATCTTCCACCGCATGCAGAAATCGTTTTCTGCCGAAAAGCGGTCCGCGGACCGGGTAATAGACTTTTAAATTTTTTACTTCAAGGACCGGTACTTGATCATTCATTTCATTCATCTCCGTTGATGAATACGGTGATACCGGTTATGTTGTCTTTGCCTCCTGCGACCAGAGCGGCACGCATGAAAGTATTGATCGCCTCTTCCGGCGTTGCGGATTCAAGCAGTATGGCAGCGATCCGCTTGTCGGCTAAAGAACGGTACATCCCGTCGGTGCAGAAGAGGTAACGGGTACCGGGCACCTGCGGATGCTGGGTTATTTCTATTTCGACGTTTTTGTGAAGTCCGAGTGCGCGGTAGATCACATTTTCAGTAAATCTTCTGTTTTCGATGCTTCCGGATGCCGGAAGGGCCCGGAAAGTGTGATCGGTCGATAATTTTTTTATGCTGCCGGAAAAACCTGCTTCGTATGCTCTGCTGTCTCCGGCGTTGGCGACAGTTATGCTTTTGGCGCAGAAAAGCGCACAGTTGACCGTTGTACCCATCGGACGCAGAAAGCGGCTCGTGCGGTTGCGGATATTTATTTCGCTGTTTATGCGGTCCAGTGCTTTTTTGAGAAATCCGGCGGCATCTGACGGAGTGTTTATGCCGCCTGCATGTTTCAGAAAATCGCTTGCCATTTCGCGGCAGCAGATGTAACTTGCCACTTCCCCCCGGCTGTGTCCGCCGATGCCGTCGGCGACCATGACCAGCAGCTTTCCGTCGCGGGTGCGGATGAGACAATAGTTGTCTTCATTTTTTTTCCGCACAAGTCCCATATGGCTTTCGCCTGCCGCTTTCAGCTGCGGTCCGGCAAAACAGCTGTGGCGGGACAGCGGGGAACCGGAAGGTTCTTTCATCTGTTCGGTTTTTTCTTCCGTCATAATAAGATCCGCAAGTTTGTCATTGGATGCGCCTTTTGTGAAAATGACCAGTGCCGCTTTACAGAAACACCTCTATATTATAGCTTCTTTGAGGTGATTTTTCAAATCACCCAAACAGTAAATGAGCAGGAAAAGAGGAAAAAATGTGTTTTTTTGTGTTTTTTTGCTTGTAAAATGCCGGAAAAGCGTTAAATTAAACTTATACGGCATTGACAGAAGTTTGCAGAATGCTTTTTGCGGTTTGTCTGCGGAATGTATGCTGTGCTTTTATCATTTCCGGCAAGAAGAGGATCTTTTACAGAATTTTCCTGACGTGCTGCGGAGTTTTTACCCGGGATCCGGTTTTTGGCTGCTGCATCATGCACCTGATGATCCAGGCGTTTCATCTGTGCTGTGTGTTTTTCCGGTAAAATATGATCTGCGGTACGGAAAATATCGTATTCCGTATGAAACATCTGTGATAAAGCTGTTTGCTGACAGACCCCGCCGGTTCGGCTGGTCGTTTTTTTGGAGAAAATTCCCTGATATGATACTTGGTGTCACTGGTTCGTTCGGTGCCGGCAAAAGTACCGTCCGTGAAGCGTTTTCGGCCATCGGCTGGCACTTTTTTGATGCGGACAGGGTTTGTCATGATATTTACAATGACAGATCCGGTGCATTTTTTGCCGGTATCGTTGATATCTGGGGCAGAGGGATCCTGGACGGAAACGGTTTTATAGACAGGAAACTGCTGTCTTCAAAAGTATTCGGCTGCAAGACGGAACTGGACCGCCTCACTGCACTGCTTTATCCGGAGCTGGACAGAAGACTTGATGAGGAGATCATCTTCTGCCGCAGGAACGGTATCAACGGGGCGTTTGAAATACCGCTGCTGTTTGAAAAAAATTACCGTGCGCACTTTGATGCGGTGATGACCGTGTGGTGTGAGCAGAGTATCCGGCATCGCCGGCTGATGGATGGACGCGCTTTCAGTGCGGATGAAATAAAAAAACGCGAAGCAAGACAGATGGATCCTGATCTGAAACTTGAGCTTGCTGATTTTGCCGTGATAAACAACGGTTCAAAGGAACTGCTGTTCCGGCAGATAAAGGATTTTACAGAAAGAGGTGATCTCAAAAATTGTCATAAATGATGTTTCTGATAAATTTTGAGCTTATCTTGAAAGAGTCAATAAAAATGGATGAACAAGTGATATGAGTGAAGAAAATACCGAAAACGGAATGATCGAAAACAATACTGCAGAAGCAAGACCGGAGCGTCCGCGCCGCGGCCGTCCGCGTAAACTTGATGCCGACGGCAATCCGGTCCGCCGCGGCCGGCCGCCCAAAAAGAAAGTTGAAGAGGTTTCTGAAGCGGATGTTCCGGCAGTTGCCGCAGAGCAGGCTGAACCGGCAAGTTACAAAGCTCCGTCTGCTGTCGAGCAGGCTGAACTTGATTTTGTGGCGATCCCCGAACCGGTTTCCGTGCCGGGTGAACCTGATCTTGAATATGTTCCGGCGACACCTGCTGCCGCTGAAAATCCGGAAAATCAGATGCCCCGTGAGGCAGCGATGCCGAAAGATGAACTGCCGGCGGAGGATGATCCCCGTGACCACCGCGACCGGATGAACAACCGCAGCAGCCGGCAGTTCAATAACAACAGCCGCCGCGGAAAATTCAACCGTCACCGGGATAACTTCAATCGGGATCAGAACGGAAATCACGGCAGCAGAAGGGATCAGGAAGATGCCGAATATCTTCAGATGTGTCAGGATGGTTCCGTTCCCAGTCTCAATATCACTGAACTTCAGGAAAAATCCATGCAGGAACTCACTGCCATGGGTGAAGAACTGGGTATCGAGGGTATCGGTGCTCTGGAAAAATCGACGCTGATCTTTGAGATCCTGCGGGCAAATGCCGAGAAGAGCGGATTGATGTACGGCAGCGGATATCTGGAAGTCCTGCCGGATGGTTTCGGATTTCTCCGCAGTCCGGCATACAGTTATCTGCCCTGTCCCGAAGATATTTATTTAAGTCCTTCACAGCTTAAGCGATTTTCTCTCAAAACCGGAGACTTTGTTGCCGGACTTATCCGCACCCCCCGGGAAAAAGAGCGTTTCTTTGCCATGCTCAAGGTAGAGAGCGTCAACCATGATGCTCCGGAAAAGAAGCGCAACATCATTCCGTTCAACAGTCTGGAGCCGTATTTCCCGACATCCCGTCTGGTTCTTGAGAGGGAGCCGCAGGAGTATTCCACCCGGGTCGTCGATCTGGTGACTCCCATCGGCAAAGGCCAGCGCGGTCTGATCGTTGCTCCGCCCCGTACCGGTAAAACGGTGCTGCTCCAGAAGATCGCCAAGAGCATCCGGGCGAACAATCCTGAAGTCACCCTTATCATCCTGCTCATCGACGAGCGTCCGGAAGAGGTGACTGATATGAAGCGTGTCATCGACTGCGAAGTGGTGAGTTCCACCTTTGACGAACCGCCCGAACGTCACGCACAGGTCGCCGAAATGGTGGTGGAAAAAGCCAAGCGCATGGTCGAATACGGCAAGGATGTCGTCATTCTGCTTGACAGTATCACCCGTCTGGCGCGTGCCTATAACACACTGCAGCCCCACAGCGGCAAGATCCTTACCGGCGGTGTGGATGCAACTGCACTCCACAAACCCAAGCGTTTCTTCGGTGCCGCGCGCAATATCGAGGGTCACGGCAGTCTCACCATCATCGCAACTGCTCTGATCGATACCGGCAGCAGAATGGATGATGTCATTTTTGAAGAATTCAAAGGTACCGGCAATATGGAACTGCACCTTGACCGGAACGTTTCCGACCGCAGGATCTATCCTGCCATCAATATCGAAAAGTCCGGAACCAGAAAAGAGGAGCTTCTGCTGCATCCGGAGGAACTCAACAAGGTCTGGCTGCTGCGCAAGGCGGTCAACGGAGTCCCTGCCGCCGAGGCTATGGAGCTGGTCATGAGCCGACTCAAGAAGGTCAAGAGCAATATTGAATTTCTGCTGACTCTTCAGCCCGGACAGTAAAGGAACATACTTATGGCTGCTGAACGCGGAGGCAGAGAGGAAAAACGCACGTTCGGATTTTATCTTGCCTGTTTTCTGGTGATACTGGTCCTGCTGGGGGCTGCTGTACTGCTGCTCCCGGTGTGGCGCGATTACCGCAGCAAAGAGGCTGAACTGGTCAAACTCCGGGCGGAAGAGGAAAAACTCAAAGCCGAGCGCAATGAAAAACTTGAAGAGGTCGCCGCTCTGGAAAATTCTCCGGCGGCGGTCGAAAAAGTTGCCCGGGAAAAATTCCACCTGGTACGCCCGGGCGACAGGGTGTACGAGTACAAAGCGACTCCTGAAAAGCGCCAATGACGGTATGTGAGATCTCCGGAGGTATTCCCCGGGGATCTTATTTCTTGTTATTGTCCCATTTTTTGTGAAAGTTGTTCAAACTGCGGTGGCGCATCGCGGGCAATCTCGAGCCTTGCGCCTGTGCCGGTTTGGTCGTGTACAAAGGTATACT